>CADDZM010000296.1 GCA_902812345.1 Chloroflexota bacterium
TTCCGCCAGGATTATCTCCCCAATTCGCCGGTTAATGCCAGGAATAGTATCAAGCAAAGTAATTGCCTCCTCATAAGTTAAGGCTTGCTCCTTTTGACTTTGCTCGGTACAACTGACTTGAGACGGAGACGAACTAGCCTTAGGCACCGTACCATTATCGGCCTTCTCAACTGAGGGGACTGGTCCCTTCATGCGCTGTTCAATCTCAGTATTAAAATAAGCTATCTGCTCATCCAGAAAGTCCAGATGGGTTAACTGGCTCAAAAGAAAAAAGGATGATGGGCCTCTACCAGGTTGTCGGAGTAAGCGAAATGGCTACCGCATATAGACAATCAGTGTCAATTTAGAACTATATGTAGTGCTATCCCACTTAAAATAAGGCTCTCTCCGACAGGCTGCTAGCCGTTAAAACTGGGCCTGCTAATTTCTACGGAAATTTTAGCTCGGATAAAGCCGATGCCAGCCTAGTTTTTATCGCTGGCTATTAACACCGAAAAAGTAAAATTACTTTGGCCTGTTGAAAAGACTGCGGAAGTGAAGTTTCATCAAAAATCGCTTCCGCGGTACGAAAAAGGACCAATATTTAGTGGCCCTTTTCGGCTTTCACTACTTTTTATTGTATAGGTTGTGAAAATTTTCACAGCGGAATTGACGGGGATAGCATCATCCCTTCAGACTTTTTTACGGTTAATCTACATGAGGTGCAGAAAATCGTTGATCCGCTGTTCCTCTTTTCATATTAAACCAGATTGGCGCGAACAGCGCCGTTTACAAGCTCTAGCTCTCAAAGAGAAGAGCTGGAAAACGCCCGGATTGCCGAAGCTCTAGGTGTGCGCCAGGGTGCGGTATCACAATGGTTATGCCGCTTTAAGCAACATGGCCGCGAAGGTTTGTTGCACCAGCCACCCAGTGGCGCACCTTCTAAACTGACTAAAGACCAACTGGCCCAACTCCCTCACCTTTTGTTAGCGGGAGCCGAAAGTTACGGTTTTACTGGTCAGGTTGGCCCATGAACAGAATACGGTCGATTTGGGCCGTATCCTGTTCATGGGCCTTCAGGAAAAGCTCGATTACCGGCACCTGTACGTCCGGTTTCACCACCGGCAGGGTCAGGGTAAGTGTTCCGGCTTCAACCGAAGGCGCTTCCTCGCCTGCCATCGTGATATGGTGAGGCGCGGCCATCCGTATCTCGCTGGCATCGTTAAGGAATTGAGCATATTCGACTTTACCGGCCAGCCCTGGCAGGCTAATTTCCTGGAAAGGCCAGCTAAAAATGTGCAGGTAGAGGCGATTGCCGTTCTGGGTGTAGCGGCAGCCGGGCGGCGGCGTGAACTCGCTCTGGGTGCAGTTGTAGATGGCCCGGCCATGCAGTTTTAGCCATTCGCCGTAAACTTCCAGGGCAGCGGTGGCCCGTTTATCGAAAGCGCCGTGAGCGGTCGGCCCCACGTTCATCAGCAAATTGCCGCCGCAGGCTACGGTGTTAATCAACATCTTGATAAGCTGGTCAGGGCTTTTCCAGGTCTGCTCGTCCCGGTAATAACCCCACGAACCGCTAAAGGTCTGGCAAAGTTCCCACATCACTCGCTGGCCCTGGTTGGTCGGCCAGCTTTCCGGCTGGTACTGCTCCGGCGTGTAGAAATCGGCCGCGCCAAACGGCAGATCGAGCCGGTTATTCACCAGGATTTCCGGCTGCAATTCGCGGACCATTTTCAATAAATTTTCACTATCCCAATCGGTGTGATCCTTGCCGGGCGCGCCGTGGTAGGTGCGTTGGGGATAGGAGAAATCGAACCAGATCAAATCAATCTTGCCAAAGTTGGTCAGCAGTTCGCGCACCTGGCCGTGCAGGTAGGCCCGGTAGCGGTTCATATCGCGGCTCTTATTCATTTCGAGCGCGTCAGGGTGATTGCGGAGCGGGTGCAAAACGTCAATCGTGAAGTCGGGGTGGTGCCAGTCGATCAGGGAATAGTAAAAACCGATTTTAAGTCCGGCCTCACGGAAAGCCGTCACCCACTCTTGCAAAACGTCTTTGCCGTAGGGCGTATTGGTCACTTTGTAGTCGGTAAGCTGGCTATCCCAGTTGCAAAAACCTTCGTGGTGCTTGGTCGTAATGACGGCGTAGCGCATCCCGGCCCGGCGGGCGGTTTCGGCCCATTCACGCGGGTCGTAGAGGTCGGGGTCGTAATGCTCGAAATACTTGCGGTAAGTCGCCGGGTCGATCTCCTCGCGGTTCATGAGCCATTCGTGGCGCGCGCCCAGCGCGTACAATCCCCAGTGAATGAACATCCCAAAGCGGTCCCGGATGAACCAGGCGGCCCTGGCAGGTGGTTCAAAAGGCAAAGTCATAGTTTATTTCCTTCCCGAAAATAAAAATAATAGCCGTATAATTATACTATCTTCCGGGCCTGACAACGAGTCTCGCCGCTTGAGTAAAGAGTTTAAGCCCGGCCCGGTATCTCCTGCAACTCCCAGGTAATGCCGTCAGGGTCACTCAGGGACACAAACTTTATACCTCCCATGTCCACTATTTCACCCTTTTCCACGCCTCGCCCGGCCAGGATTTCCCGTACCTGAGCCACATTATCCACGACCAGGTGCAAACCTTTGACCGCTGTATTGGCTACCATAGTGATCCGAGGTACAATAAACCTCGCTTGAAGATCAATTTGGAGAAAGGTAGCCGCTCAAAATGAAATTCTTTGTTCATCGATTAACCAACATTTTCCAGCCTCTAGGCACAACTCTTAAAAATATTTTATAGCCTGGACTAAACCTGCTAAGTCTTCCCTGGTTGAGGGAGCTGTAAATGACCTTTCTAAATCCAAGGCTGAGTTGATGACCGAAAATGCTTTACTACGTCAGCAGTTAATAGTTTTGAACCGGCAGCTCAAAAAGCCTTCTTTTACTGCTCTTGATCGTTTCTTTCTGGTGATCCTCGCTAGCAGCCTCGTGAATTGGAAACAAGTTTTGCTTATTCTCAAGCCCGATACGCCGCTCCGCTGGCACCGCCAAGGTTTCCGGTTGTTCTGGAAACTTAAATCGAAACCAAATAAAAATTCCCAGCCAAAAATAGCTCAGCAAACAATCGACCTTATACGCGAGATGGTCGCCAATAATCCGCTCTGGGGAGCCGAACGAATCCGGGGAGAACTTTTAAAGTTAGAAATAAAGGTAGCCAGGAGAACCGTCCAGAGATATAGGCAACAGATCCGACCAACACGACCTTCCTCTGGCCTCAAGTAAGAGTAGAAGGAAAACCCTTTAATGCTTTATTATGAGGATTTCGCGGTCGGGCAAACCATTGAACTTGGCAGCCGGACCTTAACCCAGGAAAAAATAATTGCGTTTGCCCGGCAATTCGATCCCCAACCTTTCCACCTTGACCCCGTAAAAGCGCGTGATTCACTCTTTGGGACACTGGTTGCCAGCGGCTGGCACACCGCCTCAACCTACATGCGGTTGCTGGTTGATAGCCTCTTACTCGACTCGGCGGCCCAGGCTTCACCGGGTCTGGATAGTTTACGCTGGTTAAAACCGGTCCAGCCTGGTGATACCTTAACCGGTTACTTTACGGTGCTCGATATGCGGGTTTCTGCCAGCCGTCCTTCCACCGGAATAATAAAGCATGCCGGAGAAATGGTTAATCAGCGGCAAGAACCGGTAATGCGGGTCGAAGGCATAACCTTTATGGGTTTGTCTCCTCAAAAAGAGACCGGCTAACCGTTTAATTTAACCATTATAAATATCCTTTTGCTTTAGCTTCTTCAACAGCCTGCTTTAACAGCCTGGTAGTTTCGTCAAGATTTCCCTGGACATAATTATGGTGAATTTGCTCCAGAATAAGTTTTAAATCTTGCGGTATTAATTGCTGGTCCGGCCCCAAAAGCTCCCTGGAATATTCAAAAGCCTGGTTTGTATTGTTTATAGCCAGTGATATTGAAATCAAAGGCCATAGTGCCAGCCAGCGAAAAGGATAAGCGGGCGCCCTCTTCCCTTCCTGACCGGACCAGAAAGCCAGACCCCTTTTCAGGTTTTCAATAGCTTGTTCTGTTTTACCTTGCTGCCACTGGACCCAGCCCTGATTAGCTTTACAAACGCCCTGATATTCACTCATCTTAAGGGCACTAAGTGTTTCTTCAAGTTGATTGAGATAATACTGGGTCTGGTCAATCTGACCCCTTCTACGACAGCTTACCGAAAGATAGGTCAGGCAGCGGGCTTTTAGTATTACATCATCAATTCTTCCGGCTACTTCCAGGCATTCTAAAAATTGTTGTTCTGCCTCATCGAAATCCTGGTGCCATAAAAGGCTAAAACCCAATCTGAACTGCGCCGCCGCCACCTCATTTATCTTACCTGTTTCCCTGGCGCTTTTTAGAACGGTACGAGCGTAGCCCAGGTGTTCCTCCGAAACCGTATACCGGTTCAGGCGGTATAAGTAGCTGAGCATGGCGCTCGGGAAAACTCTCTCTTTCTGCCTGGAGGAGCCAAACCGATTAAGAATATCCTGCAGGCGGGGTAATATCTCTTTGATTTCAAGCAAATTATTCCGTTCGTAGTACACCCCAACTTTTTGAATCTGGATATTTATCCATTCCTGCCAGGAGAGAGAATTTGAACCACCGGGCATAGAGGCCAGCACCTCCTCGGCTTTGTGATAAAGAGATAACGCCATTTCATAATCTCGAAGGTGAAACCAGGTTTCACCCATTTTTCTGTTAAGCCGGCCTTCCCTGACCACCTCTTTTTGCAAATTTGCAAGGGAAACCAGAGCCTGGTTGTATTGTTCCAGCGCTTCTTCATTGTGCCCGGTAAGCTTCAACCAATCACCCAGGTTTTCTCGCAGTAAGGCCAGGGCCCCGAACCAGCCAATATCGTTACCATCTCCTCCCACCCCAAACGGGTAGGACTTAGCCTGCCCTTCTTCCAGGTAGCGCAGTATCCTGTTTATTACGGTTTGAGTATAACTTTTAGCTTCACTTATAAAACCCTCCCAATCCCAGAAAGGAGTTAATCCTTTGGTCAACCGCAAGGCAATCTCAAGGTTGTTAGCTTCTAAAGCACGACTTAAAGCACAACGCAGGTTATCCAGTTCTGCTCTAACCTGGTTCAGCCAGGCTTCTCTCACCTCTTTTTCCATTTCTTCAACGGGCTGAATTTCTTCAAGAAGATTAAGATAAAAACGGCTGTGGTTGAGAAGGATTTTTTCTTTTTGATCTTGGTCGCTTTCTTCAAATTTTTCGAGGGCGAACTGGCGCAGAGTTTCAAGCATATTAAAACGGGTATTAGCGGTTTGCGGTTCTTCAAACTGGTTCATCAGGAGTGATTTATTGACAAGCTGAAATGTAAGATCAAAAAGGTCATCCGGTAATATATCAGGTTCAGCACAAACCGCTTCGGCTGCTTCAAGGGTCCAGCCTCCCGAAAAGACACTGGCACGGCAAAAGACTTTTTTTTCGCTCTCATCCAATAAATCATAACTCCATTCAATGGAAGCCCTTAAGGTTTGCTGCCGGCGCTGGGCTATTCGACTACCACCTGTTAAAAGCCGGAATCTATCACTCAATCGCTCGGAAATCTGCTCAACCGGCATCATCCGGGTCCTGGAGGCCGCCAGTTCTATGGCTAAGGGCATTCCATCCAGTTCATTACAAATTTTAGCTATGGCCGGTCCATTGCGGGTTGTAACTTCAAAGCCGGGTTTTGCGGCCTGGGCGCGCTGAATAAATAAACGGGTCGCCTCGTATTGCTCGAGCTTTGAGATTAAATCTTTTTCTATGAGTTCCCGGTCAACCGCTTCCTGATGCGGCGGGACCGGCGCAGGGAGTGACAGTGAAGGCACCAGGAAGGCTGTTTCTCCCGCAATATTAAAGACCTCACGGCTGGTCGTCATAAGTTTTAAGGAAGGGCAGGTTTTTAATAACTGTTCAGCAAATCTCGCGCAAACTTCAATCAGGTGTTCACAGTTGTCCAAAATCAGGAGTAACTGCCGGGACAGCAGGCGCTCTGTCACGGTATTTAATAAGGCTCTGCCAGGTTCCTCCCTGATATTTAAAACTGTTGCTACAACTTGAACTATTAAAGCAGGATCTGAAACCGAGGCCAGCTCGACAAACCAAACACCGTGTTTATAGTCCATAACCAGACTGGCCCCAACCTGGATCGCCAGCCTGGTTTTACCCGCACCCCCAGGCCCGGTTAAAGTTACCATCGGATTAGTAGCCAGAAGCTTTCTGATCCGGGTTAATTCCTGTTCCCTGCCAATAAAAGTGGTCGGCTGAGCAGGTAAGTTAGTGGCTAAAACCTGCAGGCTGTTCAATGGTGGAAACTCAGCGGGCAGGTCAGGCGCTACAATCTGAAAAATATGCTCCGGTTGTCTCGCGTCCTTCAGACGATATTCCCCCAGGTTACGCAGGCTAACACCGGACGGTAATTGGTCGCGAACCAGTTCGGCGCTAACCAGCGAAAGTAAAATTTGCCCGCCATGACCGGTATCCAGCAGTTGTTCGAGCAAAGCCAGGGACCGGCCAGAATAATTACCATTCAAATAATCAGCACTGCCAGTGTGAATAACCATTCGAACTTTGAGGTTTTCAGGAAAGCCTGCGCCTGCCCGCCCCTCTTTTGCCAGAACCCGCTGCGTCGCTACTGCTGCCTCCAGGGCTGGAAGTGGATTAGAGAAGGCCGTTTGAAGGATAGTTCCTGACTTTTTGAAGACGTCACCCCCTTTATTTTTGAGTAAACCCTCTAGCAAAACATAATAATGCTCCAGGGTTTTTCCCATTGCGGCTGGGTGGCGCTCCCCAGGGGCTTTTTTATTGGCGATGCTGGCAAAAAGAAATGTAACGGTTCTGGTTTCAGGCTGGTTGGCCCGGGACATTGACAGGGGGAAATCATGTTCAACTTTTCCGGTCCCGGCAGTTCTCAACGGTTTATTACTATAAAGACTTATAGTTCCGGTTAAGTTGCCAACTTCCAGTTTATTGAGAGGATTACTGCTCCATTCCATGTGAGAAAAGGCGGGACAATTCATCTCATCAAGAAGGTCCATAGCTTCCGTACGCTTGGAGATTGCTTCAAGGTTGGCTAATGCTTTAATTATTTCTTTAACTTCGGGGTGGTTGAGGATGGTCCGGCCGGTCCCATTAAGTTTATGACTGAGAACGGTTGGCTCCATGCTCAGGGCATTAGCCAGGGCTTTTTGAGTATAACCGGCTGCTTTAAGATAGGTTTTAACTTTCTGGCTGAAGGTTAAAAGGCTCATAACCCTCCCTTATAGACTGTGATGAAATTCAGGAATTTATGGTATGAAAATTAAGGCGCCAGCCTCAAAGTGTGGAGAGAAATAAAAAGAGTTAAACTGGCTTTCTAACAAAATACCGGGTAACCGAGCGGACTAATTATTAGAAGATAAAGGAACTAAAAACCGATAAATCAGGCTATTCTAAAAGTGTACCAACAGAACACAAAACCATATTGTGCCTCAGATTAGTTTGTTATTTACATAGTATCATATAAGTAAATTTCAGAACACCTTAATTGATAACTTATACAACCGGCCACCTGTGATGCGTTAAAAGTGGGAGTGAACTAGGCGGGCGACCCAGGGTCGAGTAAGCGCGTCAAA
>CADDZM010000297.1 GCA_902812345.1 Chloroflexota bacterium
TTTTCAAGCGATATGAGAATCGTTGTGCCATTGATTTTTTGAGCAAGTCCAACCGTAAAAACGAAAGGCACAACAGTGAATCCAGATAAGAAACCCTTAACGGGCGTGAAGATCATCGACTTCACCCACGTGCAAGCCGGCCCGGCCTGTACCCAGATGCTGGCCTGGTTCGGCGCTGACGTGATCAAGGTCGAGCGTCCCGGCGCTGGCGACGTGACCCGTTCGCAGCTGCGCGACATCCCGGACGCGGACGCGCTGTACTTCACGATGCTGAACTCCAACAAGCGCTCGCTGACCCTGGACACCAAGACCCAGGAAGGCAAGGAAGTGCTGGAGAAGCTGATCAAGGCTTCCGACGTGATGGTCGAGAACTTTGGCCCGGGCGCGCTGGACCGCATGGGCTTCACCTGGGAGCGCATCCAGGAACTGAATCCGAAGATGATCCTGGCGTCCGTCAAGGGCTTCTCGGAAGGCCACCACTATGAAGACCTGAAGGTCTACGAGAACGTGGCACAGTGCGCCGGCGGCGCTGCCTCGACCACCGGCTGGTGGAAAGGCGAGAACAGCGAGCCGACCATCTCGGCAGCTGCGCTGGGCGACTCCAACACCGGCATGCACCTGGCCATCGGCATCCTGACCGCCTACATCGGTCGCATGCAGACCGGCCGTGGCCAGAAGGTTGCCGTGTCGATGCAGGACGCCGTGCTGAACCTGTGCCGCGTGAAGATGCGTGACCAGCAGCGCCTCGAGCGCGTTGGCTACCTGGAAGAGTATCCGCAGTACCCGCACGAAATGGATGCCTTCAAGGACAAGGTTGTTCCGCGCGGCGGCAATGCCGGCGGCGGCGGCCAGCCGGGCTGGATCCTGAAGTGCAAGGGCTGGGAAACCGATCCGAACGCGTACATCTACTTCACCGTCCAGGGTCATGCCTGGGCACCGATCTGCGACGCGCTGGGCAAACCCGAGTGGAAGACCGATCCGGCCTACACCACGCCGCAAGCTCGCCAGCCGCACATCAATGAAATCTTCGCCACCATCGAAGACTTCATCAAGGACAAGACCAAGTTTGAGGCCGTCAACATCTTCCGCAAGTTCGACATTCCTTGCGCTCCGGTGCTGTCGATGGCTGAACTGCTGCGCGACGAATCGCTGCGCGCATCGGGCTCGATCGTCGAAGTCCAGCATCCGGTCCGTGGTTCCTACTACACGATCGGCAGCCCGATCAAGTTCTCGGAACTGAAGCCGGAAGTCACCGCGTCGCCGCTGCTGGGTCAGCACACCGACGAAGTGCTGGAAGAACTGGGCTACCACATGCTGGCCCTGGCGACGGCCTATGTCCAGAACGTGATTTTTGGCGGCACCCTGCTGGCCCAATTCGGCACCGAGGCACAGCGTGCCTTCTTGCCTGAACTAACTGCGGGCCGAAAGCTCTTCTGCCTGGCCGCTACCGAACCGGAAGCCGGGAGCGACCTGGCGGCCCTCCATTCCAGGGCCGAGCTAAAAGGCGGCGAGTATATCCTGAACGGCAGCAAGCTTTATTGCACCGGGGCCCATGTCGCCGATTATATCCTGGTCCTGGCCCGCACCGACCCTACCGCCAGCCGCCAGCGCGGCCTGAGCCTGCTGCTGGTCAGGCGGGACAGCCCCGGCCTGACCGTCCAGCCTTTACCAAAGCTCGGTATGCGGGCGGTTGGCACTAACTCGCTCTTTTTTGACGAGGTGCGGGTGCCAGTCCAGAATTTGCTGGGTGGAGTTGAAGGTGAAGGCTGGCGGCAGGTGATGTGGATGTTCGAGCGCGAACGGGCTATGGTGGCCTGCACCGCCGTCGGGGCGGCCCAGGCTGTCACCGACCTGGCCCTGGCCCACGCCAAAGAACGGGTCCAGTTCGGCAAACCGATTGGCTCTTTCCAGGCGGTCCAGCATCGCCTGGTGGAGATGCAAATCCAGGTTGACCTGACCCGGCTGGCGGCCCACCAGGCCGCCCAGGAATTGGATAGCGGCCAACCGGCCAGCCGGATTTCCTCGACCGCCAAAGTGGTAGCCGCCAGAACCCTGGCCCACTGCGCCAACGACGCCATGCTGGTGCTGGGCGGCAACAGTTTTATTATGGACAGCCCGGTCCAGCGGTTCTACCGCGACGCCAAGTTTGTCGAAATCGCGGGCGGCACCCCTGACATACATTACCTGGTTATCGCCCGCTCCCTGGGTTTACCGTCTTAAAAACTGACTGGAGAAAAAGAAATTGAGCAAGAAAGTAGCAGTAGTAGCGGCGGCAGTTACCAAGTTTGGCTTCCGCAACGCCAGTTACCGCGATTTGATTAGCGAGGCGGGCCAGGCTTGCCTTTCATCGTTGGAAGGGGCGCTCAAGCCCGGCGATATAGACGGCTTTATCCTCTCGACCGTCATGCCGGAGCGGACGGTCTTCCAGGGCCACGTAGCCTCCCTGGCCGAAGAAACCCTCGGTATCCGGCCAGACCGGTTGAGCGTGCGGGTGGAGCATATGTGTGCCAGCGGCAACGTAGCTTTGCGGACCGCTTACAGCGCGATTGTCAGCGGTCTGGCTGAAGTGGTGATGGTCCTCGGCGTGGAAAAACTTAACACGCCCGTTCCCGGCGAAACTATCCTCAACATGGGGGCGGGCCTGGATCGCGAATGGGAATCGAGCATGGGCATGACCGCCCCGCCGGTCTTTGCCCTGATTGCCCAGTATCATATGGACCAGTACGGCACCACCGAGGAAGACCTGGCGCGCGTGGCGGTTAAGAACCATACCCACTCCATGAACAATCCCAACGCCCACTTTCAAAAGGGCGCGACCCTCGAAAAAGTGCTGACCTCTCGGGTAATTTCGACCCCCTTCAAATTGCTTGACTGCTCGCCGGTCAGCGACGGCGCGGCCGCCATTATTGTTACCAGCGAAGAACGGGCAAAGGATTTCACCGCCAAGCCGGTTTACCTGCTGGGTACGGGTCAGGCTGTCGAAAGCTTTACCCTGGCGAACCTGCCAGATAACCTTTCCCACTGGCCCGCCCTGGTCAAAGCCGGGAAAGCGGCCTATAACATGGCCGGTATCCAGCCCCAGGACGTAGACCTGGCCGAGGTCCACGATTGCTTCTCGATAGCCGAATTGCTGGCTTATGAGGGGTTGGGCTGGTGCGACCAGGGCGAATCGGCCGCCTTTTTGAAAGAAGGCCGCTCGGACTATGGCGGGAACGTGGTGGTTAATCCCAGAGGTGGTTTGCTTGCCTGCGGCCACCCGCTGGGGGCGACCGGGGTAGCCCAGATTGCCGAGATTTTCTGGCAGTTACGTGATGAGGCCGGTCTGCGCCAGGTCAAAGACGCCCAAATCGGCCTGACCCACAACAACAGCGGCCCCGGTGAGCATACCGTTAATATTTTTGGAATAGAGAATTAAACTCATGACTACCGAAAACTACGTTTTTACAATTGACCCGGTGCCGATGCAAGGCAAGGAGCATAACAAGCTTTATCCGTTTTATGAAGCTCTGAAGGAAGGCCGCCTGACCACCACCAGTTGCTTGGACTGCGCTAAAGTAGCCTGGCCGCCCCGCCAGACCTGCCCGGCTTGCTGGTCGAGCAAAATGGAATGGGTGGACTTGCCTACCACCGGCACTATTATCAGTTTTACCATCCAGGAGGCCGGGTTTCCCATCGGCTATTCAGGCCCGCTGATTTTCGCGCTCATCAAGGTTGGGCCGGTAAAGTTTGTGACTCGCCTGGTTGATACCGACCGGGCTGACATGCATAAAGGCGCCAATGTTGAACTGGCGGTAACCCGGGTTGATACCCCGGCCCTGCCGACGGAGGCGCGGGTGCTTCCCACTTTCAAAATAAGCAAATAATTTTGGATGGGTCAGGTGTCAGGTAAAGAAAGCCTCTGGTGGCCTACCGGCCTGGCTTTCTTTATTTCCCCGGCTGCTCGTGGATGCTTTTGGGGTCCTGGGTTGTTAAGAATACCATTTATTTTATACATTTATATTATAAAGCAAGGAGGTAGTCGTTGGCTTATAAACCACGCGGACTTTACTGGGATGATTTCGAGAAAGGCGCCCAGTTTGAAACCAGCCGCCGGACCGTTACTGAAGCTGATGTGGCCCAGTTCGCCGGGTTGAGCGGTGATTATAACCCGCTGCACACCGATGAGGAATTCGCCAAAACCACGCCTTTCGGCCGCCGGGCCGCCCACGGTATGCTGGTCCTTTCGATAGCCAGCGGTCTGGCAAACCAGTTAGCCATTTTTGAAGGTACCACCATTTCACTGCTGGACATTTCGGCCCGCTGGACCGCTCCGACTTTTCCAGGAGACACCATCCACGTGGTGATGACGGTTACGGATACCAGGGCCAGCAGCAAACCGGACCGGGGAATTGTCGAGATTTCGGTCCAGGTCTTTAACCAGAATAACGTGGTGGTAATGGAAAGCCCCTGGAAAGTTTTACTCAAACGCAGGCAGGAAACCCCTATAGTTCACTAGAATTTAAGACCAAAGCCGAGCCGATTTATAACGCGGGAATAATATAATAAGGAGAAGAAATGATGAAATTGCAGGATAGAGTAGCCCTGGTAACAGGTGGCGGAAACGGGATTGGCCGGGCCACGGCTTTACGGCTGGCTAAAGAAGGCGCCAGAGTGGTGGTAGGTGATATAAATGAAGAAGCGGCCCAGAAGGTAGCCGGTGATATAAATGAAGAGGGTGGCGAGGCTTCGATTGCTATTCTGAACGTGGCCGATTGGGCGGCCGCCGATGCAGCCGTCAGAACCATTTTAGACCGCTACGGTCGCCTTGATATTCTTATAAATAACGCCGGTATCTTCCGCGACGCTTTCGCTCATAAGCTGACCGAGGAAATGTGGGACCAGGTAGTTGACATCAACCTGAAAGGCACCTTCAACATGGCGCGAGCGGTCTACGGGCCGATGTCGCAGCAAAAATTCGGTCGGATCGTCAATACGGCCAGCCTGGCAATCCGGGGTAATATCGGGCAGTCCAACTATGTCGCTTCCAAGGCTGGTATTGTCGGGCTAACCCGGACCCTGGCCCTTGAGTATGCCCGCCATAATATCACGGTCAACTGTGTCTCGCCTGGCGTCACCCAGACCCAGATGTACTGGGCCGTACCGGAGAAGGTCCGGGAAGGGTTGGTCAACCGTATCCCCTTGAAGCGGGTTGCCAGCCCCGACGACCTGGCCGCCCTGCACGCCTTCTTATGTTCGGATGATGCCGCCTATATTACCGGCCAGACTATCGCCTGTGATGGTGGGATAACTATTGGCTTAATGTAAAGGTGAAAATGCGCTATTTTGAGGATTTCAAGGTTGGGGAAACGATTGAACTGGGCAGCCGGACCATTAACGAAGAAGAAATTATAACTTTTGCCCAGCAGTTCGACCCCCAACCTTTTCACCTGGATAAGGAAAAAGCCCGCGTTTCTATATTTGGCACGCTGGTCGCCAGTGGCTGGCATACCGGCTCAATCTTTATGCGCCTGATGGTTGACAGCCTTTTAAAGGACTCGGCAGCCCAGGCTTCACCGGGAATAGACCAGCTTCGCTGGGTAAGGCCGGTGAAACCTGGCGATACTTTGAGTGTCCGGCTGAAAGTCCTCCGGACCCGCCTTTCGGGCAGCCGCCCCAATACTGGAATTGTATATTCTCTTTGTGAGATGGTGAACCAGCACGGGGAATTGGTCATGCGGATGGAGTTTCCCACCTTTTACGGATTGCGCCCGGAAGAGGAAGCAGGCGCTATACTGACCGGCGCATAGATATAGCGTAACCTTGAAAGAATACCCCGGTTGATAATTCACTCTTCCTGGCTAATGGCGAAAAGGCTGTTTTAAATGAAACAGTCGGAGAATATAATGCAAATCAACAATGTAACTGAAGTAGCCGAAAATATTTTTCGGATCTGGCTACCGATGCCTTTTGGCTTGAATCATATTTACGTTTACCTGCTCAGGGAGAATAACCACCTGGCCCTGGTAGATTGCGGTCTGGACCGGCCTGAAAGCCAGCAAAACCTGGATGAAAGTTTGGCCCAATTGGGCCTGGCTCCCGGCCAGCTTACCGATATTTTTGTCACCCACGGTCATCCCGACCATATCGGCCAGTTAGACCGTTTACGCCGTCTTGCCCCGGAAGCCCGGCTCCATATCCACAAACAGGAATACACTTATATGGCGGGGCGAGCAGCCGACCCGCCGCTAGCCCGGCTGAAATTTAAGCAGTGGTTTGAACAAAATGGGCTGAACGAATTTTCGTCAAACGACTTTACCGAAACCGGCATCGAAACCCTTCCCGACTTGAAAGATGGTGACAGGCTGCTTCAGGATGGCGAAATGATTAATTTTGAACCTTCAGCCGTGCCGGACCACCCGGTCAGTCATTGGAACGTCATCTGGACGCCCGGCCATACCGCCGGTCATTTTGTGCTGTATAATGCCGGGCGTCAACTGATGTTATCAGGCGACCATCTGTTAGGTTCAATAAGCAGCAATATCGGTAAATATCCAGGCTCTACCGATGACCCTTTAGGTGATTTTATCAACAGTTTGGAGCGGATTAGTCAGCTAGAAATTAGTGAAGTTTTCCCGGCGCACGGTAAAACTTTTAATAATCACCGTGAACGGATCAAAGAACTGCTTGACCATCACCGCCAGCGCCTGGCTAAAATTTATGCCAGTCTTGAGCAAAGGCCCCGAACAGCGGCCCAGGTAGTAGAGGTTATCTGGGGCGACCGGGCGGTAGGGATACATCGTTATCTAGCAATGGTTGAAGCTCTTTCGCACCTGGAGCGGCTCCGGCGGGAAGGTTATGTTATAGCCGAAGTACATGGCGCAAGGATCCTTTACAGGGTGGCCTGACAATAGTGGTGCTATAGATCATCAGAAAACAAAATAGAATCTCATTTTGTTTATAGGCTCAAATTTGAAAGAGTTTTTCTGATTTAATATCTGATGATCTATAGTTCGTGGAGCTTGGCTCACGAAGGATACTTCATCTCGGAATTACAAAACATCCCACCGATGAATGGACTTCTCAACAATTAAGAGAAGCTACTCCTTTTGAGCAAAGACCGAAATACCTAATCCAAGATAACGACCGGAAATTTGGACCGGAATTTGAGGAAATAGCTCAAAATACGGGCATTGAGATAATAAAAATGCCAATTAAGGCACCGAACGCTAATGCAGTGTGTGAACGCCTCATTGGAAGTTTGCGGCGCGAATGTCTCGATTTCTTTTTGATACTCTCAGAACGGCCCCGTCAAGGTATTGGTCAGCAAAGACCGGTAAGCATGGAAATATTAACCGGACCTAAGGGGCAAATCGCGGCTTTTCCAGTCTTGGCAGGCCTTCATCATTCCTCTGAAAAATATCTAAACAACTGATTTAGGCTTTTAGACAGCCTTAAACTAGCGCTTCCAACCGGCGTCTCCAGCTTCAACTTCCGCTTCACTTTTGGCTAAACCGGTTTATCCGGCCTTTTCCAACTCCACTTTGTATCCCAAGCTTTCTAATTGCCGTAATGCCCGCCGTTTGACCGCTTCCTGGTCTAGCTTACCAAAGTAATCCCCCCCTAATTCTT
>CADDZM010000298.1 GCA_902812345.1 Chloroflexota bacterium
AGCGATTGGCTCATAAAGTTTTTCCGTGCAAGCGTAAGAACGAAGAAGAAACAAAGAAAAGATATCAGAAAAGACAAATGACAGAAAACGATAGAAAAGAAACTTAAAAACCCGCATAAACAAAAATCACACCCGGTTGAGTGTGATTTTTTAAGTTGATTGCGGAGGCAGGATTCGAACCTACGACCTTCGGGTTATGAGCCCGACGAGCTGCCACTGCTCCACTCCGCGCCGTTTTGATTGTGCTGGTATTATACTCCTCGTATCAAGTGAAGTCAAGCCTCTTGCGTAGAATTTTATAGCTTGCTATAATTCATTCGGTTGCAAAACCATATTTTATTTTTAGCAGAAAGAATTGCAATGTATCCCCTCAAACCCTTCCGTCCGGGCGTGCTGCCCCCACCGGCGGTTGTCGTCGTTGTCGTCGTTCCTGACAACGCCTTCTAACCGGGCCGGTGGAAACTAAATAACGCCAACTATGCATCCTGCTTTCCTGGCAGTAGTTTGATGTTACAGTTTTTCCCCGTTCCCAATTTTCTTTTTCTTATTTTACATATTTACTGGCAACGGCTGTTGGGCCGGGGAGATTTTTTAATATGTCTGAAAAGATTGACAGTTTAAGCGCAATCGAGTTCGAAAGCACCGGCATAATTACGGTGGAGAACGCCGGGGAGAATAAGCCCCTCAAACGAAAGGCCGGCGGTATCGGGTGGATGGTTATAGCCGCCCTTATCTGGGGCACTGTCGGGGTATCTTCGGCCCTGATGAACCGGGTTGAAACCACCCCACCGATGATGATTGCCTTTTTGCGTTTGGGGTTCGCCTCGCCTTTTTTGCTGGGTCTGACCTTGGTTACTACCCGGCGCAACCCTTTCAAGTTGAGCAGGCGCGAGTGGTTCTACTTTGGTATGATGGGCCTGGCAATGGCAATCTACCAGGTGACTTACTTTTTCGCTATCCCGATGGCCGGGGTCACGCTGGTCGTAGTAGTGGCCCTGTGCAGTTCGCCGCTAATGGTCGCGCTGCTTTCTATCCCGGTCTTTAAGGAACGGCTTACCGGGCGGACCATTCTGGCCCTCGTCCTTGGAATGACCGGGACGGTGTTACTGGCTTTTGGCGGTAAAGGCGGCAGCAGCGGCCAGTCCCAGGTGGCGCTGGGAGCGCTTTTAGCCCTGGCAACCGGCCTGGCTTATTCGGGCCTGGTGGTCTTCTCCAAGCTTTCCGTCCGCGATAGCAAAGTTGACCGGGGTCCGGCCCAGCCTGTCGCCGTCGCCTTTACGCTTGCGGCGATAATCCTGCTGGTAGTTTCTCTTGCAACCGGCAGTTTCAAGCTGGATATGGCCCCCGGCGTCTGGCTGATTGGGGCTTACCTGGGCCTGGTGCCGACCGGCCTCGCCTACGTCATTTTCTTCAAGGGAATGGCAAGGGCCAGCGCGACCGCCGCCGCTATCATCACAATGCTCGAACCGGCGGTTGCGGCTATCCTGGCCTGGCTGCTGCTGCAAGAGCAACTCAGCCCGGCCTCGCTGGTCGGTTCGGCGCTGCTTCTGGCAAGCGTGCTGGTGTTGAGCAAAAAGTAACCGGGGTTTAATGCTAAAAAAGCAGGTGCTAATTCCCGCGCCTGCCTTTTTTTATTGCTGGTTTTCGTTTTCAACGGGGAGATGCACGTAGAAGGTCGTGCCCTGGCCGGGTGCGCTTTCCAGGGAAATCTGGCCGTTATGTTTGCGCACGATTTCCCGGCAAATAAACAGGCCCAGGCCAAGACCGCTGGCATTAACTTCGCCGTTACTTGAGGCGTTAATCCGGCTCCAGCGGTTGAAAATAACGGCTTGCTTTTCTTCGGGAATACCGATGCCGTTATCCCTGACGCTTAACTCGGCAAAGTTGTCACTGGCCCGGCGTAAACTGACCTTGATGGTCCCGCCTTCCGGTGAATATTTCACGGCGTTGTCTATCAGGTTAGCGACGACCTGGTATATTCTCTCCCGGTCGAACTCGCCGACCAGGGCTTTATCCTCGATTTCAAGGTCTATCGAGTGACGCTTTTCGCCTGGAATGTTATCCTCGGTCTCGGTGGTAGCGACCGCGACACGGCAGCGGTTGACCGCTTCGGCCACCAGGTCGTCAAGTTCCTGGGTCTCGGCCTGGATTTCGAGCCGCCCGGTATTGATGCGCGAAACGTCGAGCAGTTTGCCGATAAGCTTATCAAGGCTGCTCGTCTGCTTGATAATGCGCTGTAAATTGGCCTGGATATTCGCCCGGGGCAGCGGTTGGTCAGGTGCAACCTTATCTATCGAGCGGGCCGTTAGTTGAGTGAAACCGCGCAGGGCCGTGAGCGGATTACGCAAATCGTGACTGGCAATCGAAAGAAATTCGTCGCGTGACTTCAGGGCTGTATCTAACTCGCTCAAACGCCGGCGGTTGAAAAGCAGCGGGCCTACCTGCCAGGCAAAAAGCTCCAGCAAAGCGGTTTCGGACTGCCTGAAAGGCGGACTGCTCGCCTGCCCGGTCTGGCGGAAAATCCCCAGCACCCCAATCGCTTTGCCCTGCCGGAATAGCGGCAAAGCTACCCCATATCCTAGCTTATTCGACCGGTAGACCTCGCTAAAATCCTCGTCCAGGCAGTTGTCGCAGGTAACAGTCCCATTCGCTTCCAGGGCTTTTTCAAGCAGGCCTTTGCCCCCGGAAAGGCGCAGGCGGTAGCCCTCGAAAGCAGCCGCGATTTCCCCGGCCGCCACAAGTTTAACCCAGGTCCGCTCCGGTTCAAGCAGACCCAGCGCGGCGACGTCACCCGGCGCCAGGGCTAAAGCCTGATTTAAGGTCTGGCGAAGAACTTTATCAACCTGGCTCTCGTTTTCAATAGCGGCGGAAGCCTCTAATACTGACAGTAATGAACTGGCTGAGAAAGAAGCCTGACCGGAAGTAAGGTCAGGAATTTGGGACGCAGTCTGGCTGGTGGTTGAAATTTGAGCTTCCCCATGCTCATGCGGGTTCTTATTCAAAATGACCTCTTAAGATACCTGATATTCTTGCTAATAAAAAGGAAATATTATAAATGTCCAGTCCACCACAACCGGTCTAAACATCAAGTTTTATGCCAGCACATCGTCTATATCTTTAGTCTTATATAAAATTGCAAAATTGTCACAAACCCGGTTTTTCACCCTTAAAAAATCTGGTCAAGCGGCACGCGGGGCTTGCGGGCCTGCCAGATAGTCGTACTGGGGACCATTGAAACCTTGTACCAGGGTACATTCCGCCAGGTGCTTTCCCGCCAGCGGTCGCGCTGCGGCTCGAGTTCGAGGACCGCCGTTACCAGCAAACCGGCCTGGAAAAGAGCCGCCTGCCAGTCGCCAAAGGTATGATGAAACTGGACGTACAGGGTGCGGGTGCCATCCGGCCACAAACTTTCGGCAGTCATGGGCGAGCGGTCGAAATAAGGGCGTACGATTTCAAGCTGGTCGTCGCCTTCATCGGAAAGGCAGTCGAAGAACGGGCTTAACCAGCTAAAGGCAAAGAGGCCGCCCGGCCGCAATACGCGGGCTACTTCCTGGAAGCAAACTTCTATATTCACGAAACCAACCGCCCCGAAATTGCTAAAGACAATGTCAAAACTACCGTCGTCCCACTCGCCCAGGTCTTCGGCGTTGCCTTGGCGGAACTCGGCTGAACCGGGCGGAACGATTTCGATACCGGCGGCAAATTTCCGAGCCAATTCGACCTGCACGTCCGAAATATCCTGGGCGACAACCTTCGCGCCCTGCCGGGCCAACCGGACGGCCCACTGGCCGCCACCACAGCCGAGTTCAAGGATATCTTTCCCGGCTACATCGCCCAGAACTTTAAGCTCGGATTCGCCGGGCACGCCAAAGACCGGACCCCATAGACCGTTTCCGCCGACCAGGTTAGCCCGGTGCCGCTCCTGGTAGCGTTCGGCCTCACGATTCCAATCTTCCCGGTTTGAAGCGACATAATTCTGGGTCATTCATACACCTTTCATAAAAACGTCGAATAAAACGTCGAATAAAACAGCATTTAACGTTTAGCGTTCAATGTTTCACGATTGCTCTTGTATTTTGGCAAGACCTGCGTTTCCAACCGTTTGAGGATAAGTTTGTAGAAAAGTTCGTCCCGCTCGAAGCCGGTGTAATGGCGGCCCAGGCGGCGGGCCACCGAGGCAGTCGTACCCGAACCCATAAACGGGTCCAGCACGACATCGCCGGGACTGCTGCTGGCAAGCATCAGCCGTTCGAAAAGCTTTTCCGGTTTCTGGGTAGGATGGGGCGTATTCTCCGGCATGGACCAGAACGGGACGGTCAGGTCAGTCCAGATATTGGAGGGGTGAGTCATGCGATAGTGGTCGCCGTCCGGTTGCTCGACCCAATCTTTGGGCAGGCCGCTCTTATCCCGGTAAGGCGCGACGATAGATTTACGCACCTTTACCGCATCCAGGTTAAAGGTATAATTCTCCCCGGCTACGGCAAACCAGATGTCCTCCATGTTATTCTTCCAGTTCGCTGCCGCGCCGCGCCCTTTATCGCGTTTCCAGGTTATCCGGTTCTTGAGAATGAGATGCCGCCCTAAAATTTCCTGGATAAGCCCGGAAGACTCCCAATCAATACAAATATACATCGAGCCGCCCGGTTTAAGGGCGCGCACCGCCGCTGCAATCCACTCCTCGGTCCAGTTGCGGTATTCCGGTACGCTCACCCGCGAAAAGACCGCCTGACCGTAGCTTTTGGTGAGGTTATAGGGGGGGTCCGCGATAATCAGGTCGACCCAGGCCGGCGGCAACTGGGCCAGGCCGCTCACGCAGTCCCCTAAAATGATATGGTTGCGCAGTTCGTCGGGGGAATAATTGCGGCCCGGCGTAAGCGAAAAAAGCTCAGTGTAGCGGGCGTGGTCCTCCTCGGTCAGCTCAATCGTGCGGTTCCGAGGAGCTTTATCGGTTTTAGCGAGGCTTTTGCGGGGCATTTTAGCTACAACCCGGCAGCCGAACCAAGCGGGGTAACAATCATTGTTTCAATCACCACCCGCGGAGGCAAAGTTGCCACGAATGCGACCAGTTCGGCCACATCCGCACCCTGCAACATTTTAGCCCGCGTGTCCGGCGGAGGCACCACCCGGCGGCGGTCCAGCAGCGGCGTGTTAATATCGCCGGGATGAATGCCAATGGCCCGGACCCCGTTTCCCTGCTCGGCCAGGTTGATAGACTGGACCAGGGCATGAACCCCGAACTTGGACGCGGCGTAGGCGGGACCACCCAACAACCCGGCCTTGATACCGGAGACAGAACCGATAAAGACCAGAGTGCCGCTTTGCTGGCGGCGCATCATTGGCAGGAAAGCCTGGGCCAGGTAAAAAGCCCCGTCAATATTAACGCCCATAATCAGACGGTAGTCTTCCAGGCTCAACTTTTCGAGCGAGCGGTCAGGGACATTAACCCCCGCCGCATTTACCACGAGGTCCACCCGGCCAAATTCCTGCTCAACCTTTCGGGCTACTTCGTCCACAGCTTCGGCCTGGGCGATATCGCACGGGTAAACCAGCCGGACGGCCCCGGCAGGCAGTTTATTTTCGGTTTCGGTCAGGGTCGCGGGGGTACGTCCAAGCAACACCACCCTGTAACCGAGTTCGGCCATTTTAATCGCGCTGGCCTGGCCGACGCCGGTCCCGGCCCCGGTAATTACCGCTACTTTCGCATCTTGCTTTTGACTCATCTCCTGCTTCCTCGGCGCCTTTCTGGCTTCGATCCGTTTGAAGCCCCTGTTTAATATTATTCCGTTTAAACCGAACCCGGATCCGGCACTTCAACCCAGCGTTGTTCACGGTCGGAGAGCTGAATCGCGTCCATTACGCCCTGGACCCGCGCCCCTTCGAGGAAAGAAGGCTGGCAGGGCCGCCCTTCGACAATCGCCTGGATAAACTCAAAGTCCTGGTCGTACCGGAAGACCTGGCCCGGGTCGCCCTGGTGCGGGTCGCGAGGCGAACCGGGTATTTTAAGAAATTCTTCGGGGACAGCTAGCGTTTCTAACTGACCACCCTTTTTGCCGATTTGGAGGCTGTTGGGCTGGCCCAGGTAATAAATAAGGGTGGCTTCGCTGCCGTTAACCTCACAATAGTCCTGGCTCTTGCCGCCCTCGCCCCGCCCGGTCGCCAGTTTGGTGCTTTCAAAGTTGCCCGTAACGCCGCTTTCGAACTCGGCCAGGGCCGCCACCCAATCGTCCACATCCGAAGGGTAAGCCTTCCCCTCGGCGTCAAGGCGGGTTGGTATAAAGTTTCGGGTGCTCGCCACCAGCCGGGAAATCGGACCGATTAAATAATGGCCGTAATCGAGCCGGTGCGACAGCATATCGCCAAGTTCACCCGACCCGGCCATTGCCATAGACTGCCGCCAGTTCAAATAGCGGTCGCCCCAGTCCTGCAAACGGTTGACCCGGAAGTGATAGGGCTGTCCCACAAAGCCGCTTTTTATCAGGTGGCCCATATAGCGCATGGCCGGGACGAAGCGGTAGGTAAAGGCGGTCATATGACGGACCCCGGCTTTCTCGGCGGCCTGGTACATTTCCAGGGTGTCGGCATAATTAAGGGCCAGCGGTTTTTCGCACATCACGTGCTTCCCGGCGGCGATAGCGGCCAGGGCAATTTCTTTGTGGAAGCGGTTGGGTGTGGCGATAATCACCGCGTCTACCGCCGGGTCTTGCAGCATACGGTTGTAATCGGTATACACCTTCTCAATGCCGGTCACCTTGAAGGCTTGCTCCAGGGCGGCCTGGTTCACGTCGCACAGGGCCACCATCTTGCCGTGCGAGGCAATCTGCACACCCGGCAAGTGATTAGCCAGGGCGATCGCGCCGGTGCCGACCTGGGCAATACCCACTGATTTTTCTGCCATGAAAATTCCTCCTCATTGAATGGAGAAACCATTTTATAAATTCTTTAGAGTTACTTTCTAAATTGTTTTACAAAATTGTTTACAACATGCACAATTCAGGTCTTGTAATTCTAATTAAAAACGCGGGATTTGTCATTCCGAGCCGCAGTATTAGTATTGAATACAGAATATTAAATTATTCTATTGAAATATACTTTTTATAACTCCGTACCTGGTGCATACCTGGTATGAATACAACCATTTGAGGTATTTTTATCAAAGATAAGGCCGGGCAAGAATGCTTGGCAATAAAATCCTCTCATTCTTACCCGGCCTCTCTTCAATTATTTCGGACCAGGTTCAACGTTCAACGAGGTTTAGACAAGGCTTCCGGCCAGCTTTTCGCGGGCGGTCGCCGGGACTACCAAATCTTCATAGGTGGCGATAACGCTGTCGGCCACGGCACGCCAGCCGAATTGCTCGGCCCGGGCCGCCGCCTGCTGCCCGAGTTTACGGCGCAAAACGCGGTCTTCCAGCAGCCGTTCAAGCGCCCCGGCCAGTTCGTCGGGCTGGCCCTGCTCCACCAGAAAGCCGCTAAAACCGTCCTGGACCGCGAAGGGCAGACCGCCAACCCGGCTGGCTACTACGGGCGTACCGCAAGCTTGCGCTTCCAGGGCTGCCAGGCCAAAACTCTCGTAC
>CADDZM010000299.1 GCA_902812345.1 Chloroflexota bacterium
GCCGATAGCGCCGCCGGGATGGCTAACACGCAGATTCAAAGCGGCCAGTTGAGGGTCGTGGTCAATGTTCAGGTAACATTCGGCATCGGCAAATAAGCTTTCGATACGGCTGAATAATTCAACAAAAAAGGTGAGGGCAAATGCTACCCTCACCTTTTTATTTTACGCCTTTATCCCGGCGCGGCGCAGGGTTCGTTCGGCCATTTTCACGCTGGCGGCGTCAATCATTTCACCCTCAAAGCGGGCCGCACCTTTACGCTCGGCCAGGGAAGCCTTATAAGCCTCAACCAGGCGCTGCGCCCGTTCCACTTCTTCAGGGACAGGCGAAAAAATCTGCTGGATTGGCTCGACCTGGCTGGGATGAATAGCCCATTTGCCGTCGCACCCAAGCAGTTTAGCCTGTAAAGCGGTTTCTTCGAGGCCCGCCGGGTCTTTGAAGGCCGCATAAGGCCCGTCTATCGCTTCCAGACCGTTCGCCCGCGCCGCCACAATAATCCGGCTGAGCGCGTAATGCCACAGGTGGCCGGGATAGCCCTGAGCCTTGCCGCCAATGGTCAGACCTGGCGCCCCTATCGAGGCGGCGTAATCGCCCGGCCCAAAGATGAGGGCTTCGAGTCGTCCGGGGGCTACCGCCGCAATTTTCTCAACGTTAAACATGCCTTCCGCCGATTCGATTTGAACTTCCAGGGCGATAAGCTGCTCAAACCCCTGGGCCGTTTCGATGGCGGACAACAATGCCGCAACGGTATAGACTTCCTCCGGCCGGTTGACTTTGGGGACAATTACCGCGCCCAGTTTATCCCCGGCAGCTTCGGCGACCTCGATTAAATCCTGGTAGAAATAAGGGCTGGAGACCGGGTTAATCCGCCAGGCCAGCCGTTTGCCCTGCCAGTCAAGTTCGCGGGCGGCCTGGATAATCGTCCGGCGGGCTTCAGGGCGGCCTTCCGGGGCCACCGAGTCTTCCAGGTCCAGCAATACCTCGTCCACGCTTAAACCGGCCGCCTTGCTCATCATCTTCATGTTGCTACCCGGCACCGATAGCTCGCACCGCCTGGCCTTCATTCTTTTCACCTCCTTTTATGGAATTCACCCGCCCCTAACCCCTCCCTCGAAGGAGGGGAATTAATGGGTAAGGAAACCCTTCTTTCCAAAAAAATTTCGAAATAAAAGAACGGGACCAAACCAGCCTAGCAGCCCTGGGGCTTTCCAGCAAGTTTAATCCCGTTTGCGGTGCGACAATTCGGTACGACCGAGGTTTAGGCTCCAGGGCGTATCACCAGGCGGTAACGCCGCCAGCCTAGCACCCCGGCCGCCATCAAGAGGCCGGCCAGCGGAAGTTCGCCGCCGCTCTGAGGCAGGCTGCTGGTGCCGGGCGGTAAGGCTGCCACGCCGCCCTCATCCAGGCCGTTCATAAACGCGAGGACGCCATTCCCGATAACCTGGGCAATCGGGGCCAGGTCTGGCGTGTCGGTAGCCGGAACGGTGTCTGTGGCGGTGTCCGTAGCAGGCGCTGTTACTGTTGCAGGCGCTGTGTCAGTACCCGGCACCTCACCTTTATCGCCCGCCGGAACAGGTACCCTGGTTGCAGCCGGGGCGTTCGTGCTGGTCGGAGCGATAGGGGCTGAGGTGGTCGGAGCGGCGACGACCGCGCTGGTGGTGGCGGCGGCAGCCCCGGCCCGGAAGATAAACTGGCCCTGGCTTACCCCGGTCCCGCTGGCGTTGGTAACATCAATGTCGGCGATATAACCACCGGCGGGAAGGGAACCACTTTTGATGGTGTAGGATGTTGCATTACCCAGGCTGCCGCTGGCTAGAGCCACGCCGGTGCCGTCCGCGCGGAAGACCGAAACTGAGTAGGTATCGCCATCGGCGCGCTTGGTCCAGTTAAGGGTCAGAGGCAGGGCGAAAGAAGTTCCGGCGCTGCCTGGCTGGCCGATTGCAACATCACTCAGGTCGGCAGTAGGCGCGTTGGCCTGCCCCCCGCTAAAGGTAAAAGAAATGGTACTCCAGTTAAGCAGGGTTTTGCCACCGGTCGTGTTCGTGAACTTCACATAGTAAACCTCACCCGTGCCGGTGGGCGGCACATTCAGGAAAGAATAGCGGCCGGTGCCGTCAATCTGGCTGCTTGCCACCACTTTTTCGGTGCCGCCACCGCGCAATACCAGGTCAACCCGGTTGCCGGTTAAGACAGTCGCGCCTGCGCTTGCCAGGAAACTACCGCCGATTACCCCGGCAGTTGGGGCAAGTGCGCTGGCGGTGGTTGTGGCAGGCAGCGTATCTTTAGGAGCAGTAGTCGTCGCGGGCAGCGTATCTTTGGGAGCCGTGGTCGCCGTTGCCGCGCTAACCGTACCCTGTTCTGACGAAGGTGTACCGGCCTCGCCGCTGCTTATCGCTTTACCGGGCGTGGCAGTCGCTTTAGCCGGGGTCGGGGTCGGGGCTGAAATCGGCGTGGCAGTCGGCGGCGAGGCCGGGGTATTCGTTGGCGGCACCTTTGTAGCCGTTGGCGGGACTGCCGTAGCCGTTGGCGGGACTGCCGTAGCCGTTGGCGGAACGGCTGTGTTAGTCGGGGGCGTTTTCGTGGCGGTCGGCGGCACCGAAGTAGCCGTCGGAACAGCAGCGGTCGTAGTAGCCGGACGAGGAGTCGGACTGGCGCCGCCGACCTGGACCACAACCCTGGCCGAACTTGCACAGACCAGGTTGGAATCGCAGACCTGGGCCGAGTTGGTGACCGAGCCGGAAGCGGTTTTGCTAAGTTGGACTACCATAACGAGCGTTACGCTGTCTCCGGCCTGGAAAGCGGTGGAGGTGCCGGTGTAACTTAGAGTCCTTTTGTCTACGTTGTACTCTGAGTTGTTTACCCGGTCGCAGTTGGGCGGGACGCAGAACGAATTGACGTAGTTAAGCTGGTCCGGCAAAACATCGGTCAGGCGGCCAAGCTTGACGGAGCGGGTAGCTTTGATGGCAAAGATGTAGTTAAATTGCTCGCCTGGGGCCGCGTTGGAGACCGAGGCGGTTTTGGTAAGCGTAAAAGCTGAGGTCGTCTGCCCCTGCGCATTTGGAGGGAAGACCGCGCCCAGCGCAAAATTCAACACGGGCCAGCCGATAAGGCCAAAGGCCAGGATTAGACCCACCAGTTCAAACCAGGTCCATTTGGCCGGTTGTGTCGGGGTGTTTGATGGGTTGCTTGTTGTCATGTTTGTCCTCGATTTGTGCCGGGAAAACACCGGCTTTAATAATTTTACAAACCCTAGGAGTCCCTTTTACAACTGTTTCGACTGAGTCCTAAACCTCATTTCACTAAAGCAGCCTTCAAGACCAGGCGGTGAGTCGCCAGGCCGATAGGTGTGCAGGTTATCAGGGTGGCGGTCGGGTCAAGAGTCGGGTTCAGGACCGAAACTTCGGTCGGCAGCACCTCTCTGACCTCGGTTATAATGTAGCGATAGCTGGATGTGTCGGTAAAGACCTGAAATTCATCGCCTTTTTGAAGCTCGTTAAGGCGTAAGAAAATACTTCCTCGGATGTCGCGGTGTCCGACCAGGACCATGTTACCGTTCTGGCCCGGCATAGCGGTGCCCTGGTTATGCCCTGCCACAAAGTCGGCCACCTGCCAGGTGCCAAGATTAATAGTGACTTCCTCGACCGCCGTATCAACACCGATTTTAGGAATGACCAGCCGTTTCGCCGGACTGGGCGGCGGTTTTGGCGTGGCGGCGCCCTGGGCAAGACTTTGCTTGATGGGCTGGACAATCGCCGGGGTGGGGGTCGGCGCAACCGCGAAGGCCGGGGTTGGCGTGGGTGTCGCCTCCGGCGTGGCGGTCGGTGGGATAGCAACCGGCGAAAGGTCCGGCAGGGCTGTAGCGGCCGGTAAAGGCGTCACTGTAGGCGCAGCCGTGGCGGTCGGCGGTAGGGCGATTGTCCCGGCGGCCTGGGCGCTTAGAAACAGTCCTTCCGAGCGAGAAGGCGCGACCAGGAAATCGGTCATCTGGGATGGGGCCAGGAAATTTAAGTTTATGCCCGCCTGCTGTAATAGCCAGTTCCCGGCCAGGCCAAGCGCGGTCACAATCACCAGCACTTCCAGAGCATAGCCGACCAGGTTCCAGGCCGCCTGGAGCGGGCCGCTCTTTGTGGGCATACCAGCTTTGGGTTCGGCGGGCGGGACCGTGGCGACCAGGCTGGCCGGGGCAAACCGGCGGCCCGGCCCATCTCCAATAGGATTATTTTCAGCGCCAGCCGGTTCCGCCTCGAAGAGCGGTGACTCAGGGCGGAACCGGGCGCCGAGCGAGGAGGAAAGTGGAGAATTCGGGGTCGGGTAGGATTTCACGGGCTGAAAGGCGGACGGCTGCAACCGGGCCTGCTCGGCTTTTTTACGGGCCAGCAAAGCTTCCAGTTCTTCGACGGATAAATCTTGTACGCCGGGTTTGGGCCGGGCAAGCGAAGTGCCTTCGAGCAAAATTTGCTGAAGTTCAATTAAATCAGGGTCGTCAGCCGCTATTTCTGCTGGCGGACCGCCGGGTTTGGAGAAAAAATATCGCTTTTTGGAAGAATTACCGTTGCGGGTCAAAGTGGTTGCGCCTCCCCAACCTCTTTGCCGCCCTTCGAGGTACAAAGGGCCGTTTTACTTATCTACGCTAGATACCACAATATCTATATTGTTGCGTTATAATTGAAGTCAACGGCAGCTTTATCAACCGACATGTTGTACCCAGTTATTCACACAACTGCTAAATATTGTGTTAGTGGCCCCTTTTCTCTAAATAACATAACACAATGCGTGGTATTTTGCAATAGCTACCACGCAAAGATTTTAATGCTTAACCCAAGATATAGTGTTATAATTTGGGTTCTCGCAGGTTTTCCACAACCGAACCTTATAAAAATACATAAAAAGGCTTGTTAATGAAAATAAGGACTATTACTTACGGTGTACCCCGTTCTTTGGCCGCCCCTGCTCAGGCCAAAAAGGCATTGGAACGGGCCAGCCGGACTTTGGGAGAAGCCAGCGAACTATTTGCCGGGGCCGGTTGGGAGGTTCAGACTACCCGCTTAAGCCTGCCGCCCATCCTTAATGAACTTGCTCCCCAAAACCGGACAGGCTGGCTGAACGATTTCGCGCAGCTTTGCGAGGCGGAAAGCCTGGAGTTTGTTTCGCTTGGCGCGTACCTGGGCGGCGATTTGACCGTCCCCGAAATTGTGGGGGCTATCCAGGCGCACTCCGCCTTTAACCTGACCACCGTTATCGCGCGGGAAGGCCAGGTTCTGGCGGAAGGCGTCAAAAAGGCCGCCGAGGTTATCCTGGCGCTTGCCGGGGCGACGCCGGACGGCCGCCTTAATTTTAGTTACGCCGCGATTGCCCACTGCCCACCCGGTATCCCGTTCTTCCCGGCCAGTTACCAGACGGTCCAACCAGGCGAACCAAACATGCTGGCATTAGGTCTGCAAATGCCGGACCTGGCCCTGGAAGTTATCCGCAATCTTGCGCCGGAAATCCGTTTGCACGGTCCCTCGGTTATCAGCGAAGGGCTGGCAGCGGTGCTGGTCAACGAACTGGACCCTCTGCAAGCCCTGGCCGAAAAGTTTTGCCGGGAGCAGGGTCTGAACTACGCCGGGATAGATTTATCCCTGGCTCCGATGGGCGAAGAGTCGGTTGTAGCGGCCTTTGAAGCGGCGGGAACGGTCCGCTTTGGTGAGACCGGGACGCTGGCGATTGCCGCCGCCATCACGCGAGGGCTGCAGCTTGCCGCCGGGTCGCTCAAAGCCACCGGCTACAACGGCCTGATGCTGCCCGTCCTGGAAGACCGCTTGCTTGGTAACCGGGTCGAGCAGGGTCTGGTGGACGTGAGCAAAATCCTGGCTTTCTCGGCGGTGTGCGGGACCGGGCTGGATGTCATTCCCCTGCCGGGTGATATAACTGCCCTTCAACTTGAAAACCTGCTGTATGACGTGGCGGCGCTTTCGGCCCGCTACCGCAAACCGCTTTCGGCCCGGCTTTTCCCGGCGGCGGGCAAACGAGCGGGCGAAAAGACGGCTTTTGAAAATCCTTATCTGACCAATACGGCAATTATGTCACTCTAAATTTCGAGGGGGAAATTATGATAAATATTGTGGTGGCCGGTGCCGGTGAACGCGCCAAAGTTTACGCCCGCTATTGCCGGGAGAACCCCGACCGGGCCAGGATTATCGCGGTGGCCGAACCCCTGGGCGAGCGCCGGGCCGCTTATGCCGAATTGAATAATATTCCGGCGGAAAACTGTTTCGCGGACTGGCGCGAGATGTTCGAGCGGGGCAAGGTTGGCGACGCCGCCCTGATTACCACGACCGATATGCTGCATACCGAGCCGACCCTG
Organism: Chloroflexota bacterium; assembly: GCA_902812345.1. Classification (GTDB taxonomy): domain Bacteria; phylum Chloroflexota; class Chloroflexia; order Chloroheliales; family Chloroheliaceae; genus 54-19. Next base: position 6,345 of record CADDZM010000299.1, read on the forward strand.
GTCGCGCTCGACCTCGGTTATGACGTGCTGCTTGAAAAGCCGATGGCTCCTAACCTGGAAGAAAATTTGCGCCTGGTCCATACTGCCGAAGCCTGCGGTCACTTACTCCAGGTTTGCCACGTGCTGCGCTATACCCACTTCTTCGGGGCGGTGCGGCAGATTGTACAAAGCGGCCGCCTGGGACAGATTATAAATGTTACCCACTCCGAAAACCTGATTTACTGGCATATGGCGCACAGCTTCGTGCGGGGCAACTGGCGCAACACCGAGGTCGGCGCGCCCATGCTGCTGGCGAAATGCTGCCACGACCTTGATGTTCTCGGCTGGATCCTGGGCGAACGGGTCAAGTGGATCAGTTCGGCGGGAAGCCTTATGCTTTTCAAGCTGGCAAATGCCCCCGCCGGCGCCCCCCTGCACTGCACCGATGGCTGCCCGGCTGCCGATGAATGTCCTTTCTACGCGCCCCGGCTTTACGCCAACGACCGCACCGGTTGGCCTTTTGACGTGGTAACGCCAAAAGCGACGGTGGAGGACCGCCTTCATGCTCTGGAAACCGGTCCCTATGGGCGCTGCGTCTTCCACTCCGATAACAACGTGGTGGACCACCAGACGGTTACCATGGAGCTTGAAAGCGGCGCGACCGTTACCCTTGTAATGAACGGGCACGGCGACGAAGAATGCCGGACCATGCGCTATGACGGCACCAGGGCCACTCTCCGGGGTAAGTTCTCCGTACGCGGCACCAGCGAACTTACCATCAGCGACCACCTGACCGGTCAGGTCGAGACGGTCGAGGTTAATCACGGTGACGCCAGCGGGCATGGCGGTGGGGATACCGGCATCATGAACAGCTTTATCAATGCTCTCCACGGCCAGCCGGACGAACACGTAACCTCGGCCCGGCAATCCCTGGAAAGTCACCTGCTGGCTTTCGCGGCTGAAGAAGCCCGCCTGACCAACCGGACGGTCAACATGACCGCTTTCCGGGAGGCGGTCGAGCAGGTAGATTAACCGCCTGGTTTTCCAGGCCGCCCGGTCTTAATAAAAATTTGGATGACGCTGGCCCGTTCTGTGCAAGAATTAAACGGGAAGATTTTTAAGAATCTTGCCCTGGCAGGTGCCAGAGGCAGGCCGGTATAGTCATAAACGAAACGGATTTCACTTTGAGCCTGCTTTCCCGGAAGCCAGGCTCATTTTATTTAAAAATACCGGCTGAATTGAGAGA
>CADDZM010000300.1 GCA_902812345.1 Chloroflexota bacterium
ACTATAAGGTGAAATTAAATCGCCGGTGCTGAGAGGGCGGTTGCCCGCATCGCCGTTAGATTCGGTTTCGAGGGGGCCGGTGCTAAAAGCGGTCTGGCCCTGCCCGGTATCAAGCATGTTCAAGGCCTGGCGGGCGCGGGCATTGTTCGGGTTAATCGCCAGGACCCGCCGCAGACAGGCTGCCGCTTCGGCGGGTTGGTCGGTCGCTGCCGCGAGCCAGAACCAGGCGTCTTCCGATTGAGGCTCTTTGCGGACCACCTGGGCCAGCAGGCGCGCCCCTTCGCGTTTATCACCGCTTCGTACCGCAGCAATTCCCGACTGCAACAACAAATCGGTATCCCGGTTCATGCTCATTATATGGACTCCTCTTTCCGGTCTGTGGCGGGACTGGTAGTGATATGCGATATTTCGCGAAACCGATTCAGGTTCAAAATGATGATTTTACTATGTTATGTTTACCTGTAAAGATTATATCGGTTTTTTTTAAACAATCAAGGGGTTGTGAGCTTATACAGGACTTATTTCCCCCGTTTGCCGCATTTTTTTCAGGAGAATAATCTGTTATATTTGACAAGTTTGAACCGCCAATGTTACCATTCGGGCGCTTGAGCTCAGCCGAATTGAACCACGAACTAGCAGGATTTGAATGACCGAGGAAACCGCGCTCACTTTTGGGAGGTGGCTCCGCGAGTTCCGGGAGAGCCGCAATCTTGGCTTAAACCAGTTCGCCGCTCTTACCGGGCTTTCCAACGCTACCATCAGTAAAGTTGAAAGCGGCGAACATATTCCCAGCCCCTACACTATCAAAAAAATTGCTACCCGCTGGGGCCAGGACGAGGATTGGTTACTCGCTCTCGCCGGACACCGCACTACCCCATTCCAAGCCGGGGACGCTTTTGATGACCCGGAACTGCGCTTTTTGTTCTCGGCCACCAACCTCAACAAACTTTCCGCCCGGGACCGCAAAATCCTGAAAGGCCTGGTTCGCAACTTGTTACAGGAAGAAGAATAGCTTACATGGACCTGTGGATTTTTAATACTCCGGCTGCCCCGGCCACCGCCCGCCTGGCCTACGGCCCGGAAGAACAGCAGTTTGGCGACCTGCGCCTGCCACCTGGCGAGGGGTCTTTCCCGGTCATCATCGTCATTCACGGAGGCTTCTGGCGGGCCCGTTTCGGCCTGGATTTTATGGGCCATTTCGCCCAGGCTCTGACCGACCTGGGCTTTGCTACCTGGAACATCGAGTACCGCCGCATCGGCCAACCGGGCGGGGCTTATCCCGGCACTCTGCTTGACGCCGGGCTGGCCGGGGATCACTTAAGAAAAATTGCCCCTCAATACAAGCTGGATTTGCAGCGCGTCCTGGCGATAGGCCATTCCGCCGGGGGCCACCTGTCTTTCTGGCTGGCCGGGCGGCCTCAGATTGCCGACACCGACCAACTTTACACCCCTGACCCGCTCAAACTCCTGGGCGCGATTTCCCTTGCCGGGGTCACTAATTTACGGCGGGGTTTCGATTTAAAAGTTGGCGGTGGCGTGGTCGAACAACTCCTGGGCGGCGGGCCGGACCAGTTTCCCGAACGCTACTACGGCGCGTCACCTTCCGAACTGCTACCGCTTGGGGTGCCCCAGGTGCTTATTCACGGGGAAGCAGACGACACGGTGCCTTTTACAATTAGCCAGGAATATTTTAACAAAGCGGATTTGCTGGGAGACCCTATCAAGCTGGTCAGCCTGCCGGGCGCGGGTCATTTCGAGGTGGTTGACCCCAAATCTAAAGAATGGGCGGTTATCGTGGAAAACGCCCTGGATTTAAGCCGTTCAGGTAATACTAAAAGTAATATTAATATTAAAGAAGAAGCAAAACCTGGAGAAGCCGCAGAAGGAACTTAGCTGGAGTAAACCTGGTGCGAAGCGGATTGCTGGAGGCCCAGCGAATATTCAAGCTGCTGAGGGGTCAGGTAGCCCAGTTGAAGCATAACCTCACCCACGCGTTTGGGCTGGCCGCGTAGAGCCATATCGTAATGGGTGCGTAAAGCCACGTTAAGCTGGCGCTGGTTGATAAAGCCTTCGCGCATCAAAAATTCACCAAGATAAGGCACGGCCCGGTTGCTGGGCGGAATATCGCGGTATTCATAGGAACTGCTGCCTGGTTTTAGCCTGAAAGCGCCGGGCGGCGCATCCCGGAGTTGCGGGGCGGAGGTTTTGGAAACTTCGGCGCAGCGAGCCTGGGCCTGCTCTAAATAGGACTCTAAACGGTAATCACCAGGGTTACGCTTGAGCAAACCCTCTAAAAGTTCAACCGCGACAAACGGGTCAGGAGTAAGAAAAGCCAGCCACAGCAAAGCGGTTTTGTTATCAGGATCGAGTCCCAGGATTTGGCTGAAAATAAACTGGGATTGCTGCCGGTGGCCCTGATTTGCTTCAATTACCGCCTGGTTAAGCAGGTCAATTATATCCTGTCTCATCTAAATTAAACCTGTTAGCTAGGATTAGAAGATTTTTAGCAAAGGTTAGAGTTATGTTATTGAGGACGTTTGGCAGATATTACAGACTAAGGCTAACATTACCGACGCCTCCTATTAATTAAAAAACTTACATATTTATCTTATCTTAAAACTTGTAAATGTCAAGGCTTCGAAGTATCTGGTTTTTTCGGGCACCAGTTACTAATAAAACCCCGGAAAAAATTTTAACTATCTCTTTATTTGCCGTGCAGGCTCAGGCTGGCTATAATGTAACCGGCCAGCTAAAAATCTCGGCGTTTAGCCTGCAATAAAATTTCCCAGGCAGCCTACCTCCTTTAGAATCGAGAGGAACCAGTATCTATGTCAACATCCCCCGCCAATTCTCGCCGGGTCGCCCTTAAAGCCCTCGAAGCGGAACCGGGCGCAAAACGCCAGGCCAGCCTGGACCAAACTGCCGCCGCCGTAAACTCCACCCGTTCGCCCTTGCTCCTGGCAATTGTCATCATCGGGGGCGTTTCGACCATGGCTATCCAGATGACCGCCAGCCGGTTAGTCCAGACTTACTTTGGGAGCAGCCTTGTAATCTGGGCGAATTTAATCGGCTTTACCATGGTTTGTCTGGCGCTGGGCTACTACCTCGGGGGCCGCCTGAGCGAACGCTACCCGCGCCCGGCCCTGCTCTACCAGTTAACCCTGGCCGCCGGGTTGTACATGGCCCTGATTCCTCTTATTAATAACCCGGTACTTGATGTTACTAAAGCCCTCGGCCAGCTTTTCGGCTCGCTCGCCGGCATAATGATAATCTTTGGCGTGCCGCTTGCCCTGATGGGCTGCATCGCGCCGTTCGCGGTGCGCCTGCTGGTCAGCGATGTTAAAGGGGCCGGGCGTATCGCCGGGGCAGTCAGTTCGCTTTCGACCATCGGCTCGATAGCCGGGACATTTCTGCCGGTCCTCTGGCTGATGCCGAGCCTCGGCACTCGCATCACGATCTATCTGTTTTCGGGGCTGCTGATTGTTTTCTCCCTGGCGGGCTGGTTTTCGGTACGTAAAGCCTCAGGGGCATTTGAACGTGAAAAGGCCGCGACCGAACGTACGGTTACACCAGAAAAGGCAGGCGAGAAGCAGGTCGAGGCCGAGGTAAAGACCCTCACGCCCTTTTTGTGGCCGATTGTTTTCATCTGCGGCGTGGCCTCTATCGCTATTGAAATGTGCGCCAGCCGTTTAATCCAACCTTACTTTGGCGATTCGTTAATAATCTGGGCCTGTATTATCGGTTTTATAATTATTTATCTCTCGATTGGCTATTACCTGGGCGGACGGTTGGGGGACCGCTATCCCCGGCCCAACTTCCTTTACCAGCTTACCGGGCTGGCGGCTTTTGCCCTCGGCCTGATACCGGTCCTGAGTACGCCCATTTTTAACATCGCCACCGAGGGCTTCCGCACCGCCGACGGTCTGCTCTTTTTCGGTTCACTCCTGGGGATAATCGTGCTTTTTGCTATCCCGGTTATCCTGCTCGGCTGCGTGTCGCCCTTCTCGGTCCGGCTACTGGTCAAGAATGTGCGGGACGCGGGAGGCACCGCCGGGAAAGTCAGTTCGCTTTCGACTATCGGCTCTATCGCGGGTAGTTTCCTGCCGGTGCTGGTCTTTATCCCGACCTTTGGCACCCGCACCACCCTTTATATTTTCAGCCTGACGCTGCTGGTCTTTTCCACCATCGGCCTTTTTATGACGGTCAAACGCCGCGCGCCCATCTTTGCGGGCCTGACTGTCGTCATTTTGCTGATGGCGGCTTTCCTGACTTTCAGCATCAAGACTGTTACCAACGGAACCTTACTTGCCGAAAAAGAGTCGGCTTATAATTACATTCAGGTCATCAAACGGGACAACGGCCAGGTTGACCTCGTCCTTAACGAAGGCCACGCTGTCCACTCAATTTACAATCCCAACCAAGTTCTTACCGGCGGACCGTGGGACCAGTATATGGTTACACCCTTTTTCAACGCGAACGTGACGGAAAAAGATGTCAAGAGCATGCTGATGCTGGGGCTCGGTGCGGGTACGGTCCCCAAACAGCTTACCAAAGCTTACGGCGACCAGGTGAAGATTGACGGGGTGGAGATTGACCCTGAAATTATCGCGATGGGCCGCAAATACTTTGACATGAACGAGCCAAACCTCAATTCAATCGCCGAGGACGGCCGCTATTCCCTGATTAGCAGCAACAAAAAGTACGATATTATCGGGGTAGACGCTTACAAGCAGCCTTATATACCGTTCCACCTGACTACCAAAGAGTTCTTCCAGCAGGTCCGCGACCACCTAACGCCGACCGGGGTGGCGGTTATCAACGCTGGAACGCCCGCTGTCAGTAATAAGATAGACCTCAGGCTGGCCGAAACGCTGGCCCAGACCATGAAGTCGGTCTATCCGAACGTCTATATGATAAATTTGTATAAGTCTTCGGGTTATTACAACACGATTGTGGTTGCCACCAACCAGCCGACGACCCTTGATAACTTCAAGAAGAACATCACGCAGGTAGTCACCAACAGCCTGATTAAGCAGGTCGGCCAGAAAGCGCTTGCTAGTAACAGCATCGAGGAATGGACCGGCGTGAGCAAGAGCGGGCAACCGCCGCTGGTCCTGACGGACGACCGGGCGCCCATCGAGCAGATTATTGACCAGGTAATCATTGACTACGTCACGGCGGGCGGAAAATAAATATAGGCAGCAAAAAAGCGAGGCTAACCACCTCGCTTTTTAGCGGCTTTTCTAATTAACCTTCGATTTTGCCGCTTTCGTGCAAGAACCGGGCAAACCGCAGGCGTTTGAATTCCGGGGTGATTTCGTTCTCCTCGGTCTCGTTGTAGCGGCGGCGCAAGCGTAATATATCTTTCAACTGGCCCTCGCTAAACCCCTGCGAAGCCAGTTCCACGAAGTCCGGGCCGTGCAGGACTCGCCCACCCACCAGGTCAATATTCTCGCCGACATTGGTCAGTTCGGTTTTGGGCGTTTCTTCCGTTTCTTCGGTCTCATTCTCCCGGTCACTGAATTGAGCCATTTTGTTACCTTCTTTTCTAGTAAATAACGGGATAAGCCATACTCCACTGCCTATCTCACTTTATCAAAAGACTCTCAATCTGGAAAAGGCTTTAACGACCCTGTTTCGCCCTATGTCCCCCTATTATACTTTATTTATAATAACACTATTTATAATAACGCTTTTGAAGCCCTTTTGGTTTAGCAAAAGGGTTAATTTTTGATAAAGATTGTTACCTTCTTTTCCCATCACGTTTGTAGTGTGCCTTTCTACACTTTATTTACGCTCGAACAGCTTAAATGTTTCATTTTATAAACTTATTATATACTAATAAATCCGGCTTTATCATATTAGGAGCCAGTCCGTTTTTATGTGCCGGGTATCACAGCAAAGCTGTGAAATAAATTTAAAGCCGGGGTTATCTAACTTGCCTGGCCCAGATTGTTTCGCACGGCATAGACCGCCGCCTGGGTCCGGTCGGTGACGTTGAGCTTTTCGAGGATAGAGCGGACGTGGCTTTTAACCGTATCGTGGCTGATACCCAGTTGCCGGGAGATGGCGGAGTTACTCAACCCCTGGCCGATCAGGTTTAAAACCTGTTTCTCGCGCCGGGTCAACTGTTCTAGAGGTAAATTTTCGCCCTGGTCCGGGGAGGTGTCGGGGTTTTCTTCAGGCAAAGCCGCCCGGGTGGTGTAGATAGCCGCGAACTCCTGGATAAGGTTGCGCAAAAGGAAGGGGTTTATTAAAGAGCCGCCGCCGGCAACGGTCTTTATAGCGCTTATCAGGGTCGACTGGTCGGGGCTTTTGACAATATAGCCGCTCGCGCCGCAAGCCAGGGATTGGCGTAAAATGGCCGGGTTTTCAGAGCTGGTTAGAATTATAACGTCGCTGGCGGGCACCAGTCCTTTAATTTTACGGGTGGCATCCAGCCCATCCGTACCGGGCATGTGGATGTCCATCAGGACGATATCCGGCTGCAGTTCGACCGCTTTAGCGAGGGCGGCTTCAGCGGAAGCGAATTCACCGGCGACTTCAAATTCAGGTTCCTGGGCCAGGATGGCCTGGAATAACTCTCTTGCAATGAGCTGGTCATCAACTATAACGATTTTAAGCCGCGGTTTTTTATTTTGTGGAGACAAAGTCACACCATTATCACAAATTATAAAAAAGGTTAATATTGCCCAACTTTAGTTAAATATTATATTATACCCGGCATAAATAATATAGCCAAAGCGCGAATTCAAATAGTTTAAGGAGGCTTTCCGGGGCGAACCGGGGAAAGCAACAGCGGGCCAGGTTGCTAAATGAAAGCAGGGTATTTTTAACGACATATCCCCGAAAACAGGATAAGGGAAAGCAAAGGACCAAGTTTATTGTGCTAAGTTGAGGGCTTTGTTATGCTAGGCTATACTAAAGGTATTACGACTTACTTCCTCATTGTCGAGCAATTTATTTCAGGACAATTTTCTTTAGGTAGAGTTCATATTAAAAATTGCGGTGATGCGCTGCCGGTATAGCTGGCGCGGACCTGGCAAATATTTAGACGAAGACGACAGGAGTTTTTTGATGGAAGGGTTTAGCGCCGAAACATTTACGGCTGCCCTGGCCTTAATTGGGGCGGTCATCCTGGTTTCGGCCCTGCTTTCCGGCATTATTGAGAAGAGCGGGCTGCCCCAGGTGGCTTTTTTCCTGGCTCTGGGCGCGGCGCTTAGCCCCGCCGGGTTAGGCGTGCTGAATATCCAGCTTGATTCGCCTGTCTTACGGATTGTGGCGACTTTAAGTTTGGTAATGGTGCTTTTCACCGACGCGGTGACGCTCAATCTGGGGGAGGTTCGCAAAAATAGCAAGCTGGCGCTGCTGGTCTGCGGGCCGGGGACGCTTTTTTCGGCGGTGCTGCTAGGGTTTTTGAGCTGGCTTATCCTGGGGCTGCCACCGGCGGCGGCGGCTATTGTGGGGGCGGCCCTGGCTTCGACCGACCCGGTGCTGTTGAAGAATTTAATCCGGCTGCCGGGGGTGCCAAATTCGTCCAAGCTGGCTTTGCGGCT
>CADDZM010000301.1 GCA_902812345.1 Chloroflexota bacterium
CCTCACGGTTCGGTAAATGCTATTATATAAGAAGGAAAGGTTACGGTAGATTTTAACATATCCCCGGCCAACCGGGGCGGGTACTTTCGGGTAAAAGCATAAAAAAGTAGATTTTAAGAGCTATGGTTGCGGTCCAGGTCGGGTACGACAAAAAGACTTTTTATGTAATCGGAGATTTCTGGGATATTGTGGAGCGGCTTAAAGGCCAGCACGCCCGGTTTCGCTTCCGGGCCAGGCGCTGGCGCTGGCCCTTAAGTCAAACCGCCCTGGTCTCGACCATGTCTCCTTACCAAATTATCGAAGGAAATTTCTCGGAAGCCCAGGCCAGCCAGTTGGAGTACGACCGGGCCACGATTGCCCCGACCCAGCAGTGGGTAAAGTCCCATGGCCGCATGGCCCAGGCTTCGGTCGAATGGTGGGAAGCTACCCGCTTCAAACGCAAAGACGACGACCGCACCCGCAAGCTTTTCGAGCAATACCGCAACCGGGTCGAGACCGCCGCCACCGTAACCGAAACGCCGCCCGGTGAACTCGACCGCGAGCAAATCGTGGCGCTGCACCAGACCCGCCGCACCCTCGAACAGTATGAAGAACGCATCGTGAAGTGGCTGGGCGAACGCGCCAAACAGCGCCGCCGCGAAGAAGTAATGGCTCGTTTCGAGCGGGAAATGGGCCTGACCCGCCAGGATTTAATGGAAGCTGAAATCGCGCGGGGTCCAGACCGCCTGGCCTTATATGAAGAACTGGGCGGCCTGGAATGGCAGCCCGGCGAAATCAGCGAGTTAAAGTCGGTCGTGAAGTACTTTTTAAAGGAATACCGGGCCGGCCTTAAAAAAGGTAAGTCCATCGCGGCTTAGCCCGAACCACCCGGCCCACTACTTCTTAAGTTCCAACCCCCGTGTTGCAACTTTGCCCTGGCTTATTAATTATTTGCGCGCCCTTTTGATTTAATATATACTTTTGCTCCGCAGAGCAGGTTTTGCTATTTTTAGGGCATATAGTTTCCACTTATACTTTCTCCTGGCAAAATTTCGGTTGATAACCGAGCTATCCCCGTCGCAAAGTTTTAAGGAGCCGTTTTAATGTCCGAAAGCAAGGCCGAACTTTTAGAGCCGGAAGCTTCAAAAGTTTCGCTACATCCCAAAGACTACCTTTTCGACTATAAAAGGCTCTTGCTGGTGCCGTTGCTTGCCTTAATCCTGTTGGCGGCAGCGCTAATTATGCTGCTCAAACCGCCTACGCCCCTTAAATTCGACTTTACCCCTGCCAACTGGGAATTGTATAAACAGACCGGCTTTTACGACCCGGAGAGTGATCCGGCTGGAATTAACTATCGTTGGACTAACGAGGATGCCAGCCTACAGGTAGAGTTGCGGACCCGCCACCCGGTAACACTGACAATTTCGGCTCGCAACGCCGCTGTAGCCGGTGGCCCCTCCCAAAGTACCCGGGTCTATGCTAACAATGTATTGATAGGCACAATGGAACCGCGCCAGGATGGCTATCAATTCTTTGACTATAGCTTTACGTTTGTTCCCCAATACCCGACAGTTGATAACGAAATCGTCAAGTTTGACTTTAAAACAGCCGGTTTCAAGCCAAACGGTGATAATCGCAACCTGGGAGTGATGGTGAAATCTATCCGCCTGGATACTTCTCAGATGTGGAATCCTTACTTTAAAAGGTCGGCCTGGTTAGACTGGCTGATTCTAAGCGGTCTTTTTATTTTCGGGTCCGGCCTGTTATTGGGCGGGGGCCGGGTCACAAGCTGGCTGACTTTACCGGCCGGTCTGCTGGCGGCCCAGGCCGGTTATGAACGGGGTGGCTGGCCGTTAGCAGCCGGTGGTTTGTTGGTCCTTATAGCCCTGGGTAGCTGGTTGGCCCTGCGGCCTCGCTCGCCGGTAGGGGCCAGGGCGGGATTTATCATTCTGGCCGGTTGTCTGGTGATTTTCGCCGGGTTGGTGGGCCGCCTGTTTTTATTGGGGATGGTAGGGTATCCAGGCCCGGATGATAATGCCGGGCCGCCTTTCTGGCTCTTTTTTGGTGCGAACGCTTTTTGGGCCGGGATTCTCTTTGGCCTGGCCCTGGCTTATTTTCCTGTCAGCGCCCGTGGAAGTCTCTGGGATGAACTGGCCTTCAGATTTACCGGGCCGGTAACTCGCCACTCCAAAGTTGCTTTACTGGTCTATTTTTTCCTGGCTAACCTGCTTTTTACTTCAATCATCTACGTTCAGCAAATGATTGTTTACGGTAACCTTGAAAACCTGGGCCGCCGCTGGGATAGCCCGCGCTACCTGATAAATGCCGTTACTCTCTACGACATTAATCATCCTATGCTGAACCTGATAAGTTACCCCAAGACTTTCCACCAACTGGCCTTACCCGGTTTTGCCTTTGTTGTCAAGGGTTTTTCCTTTATCGCAGGTTTTAGCGTCGCAATTCAGCTATCAAACCTGGTGATTACGGCCCTTTTCGTGTTCACGCTTTACCACTTGCTAAAAGACTTTAATTACTCTAGCTCGCCGCTCTGGATTTCCACGATAGCCCTGCTGCTGCCTGAAAAATGGCTTTCTTTACACAGCGTAGGTTCGAGCGAACCCCTGGCGATGCTGGGCAGCACCGGCGCATTTTACTTTTACAAAAAAAGACAGTTCTGGCGGGCCGGTCTGATGGGGGCGCTGGCTATGTCGGCCCGGCCAACCAGTATTTTCCTCTATATAGGGTTTATGGTGGTTCTGGCCTGGGAAGCCTTCAAGGTCTGGGAAGGAAGGGGCTTTAGAGATTTAACCCTGCCAAACATGCTTAAAGATTTCAACTGGGAAGCCGCTCTCAAGTTATCTCTGATTCCACTTACCTTGCTGTCAATCTACGGCTTTTACGCTTTACGGACGGGCGACCTGTTATCCTACTTCCATATTCCCGGCGGAGATCTAAAAGATATTAATACGGACTACATACCGTACTCGGTCTTTTATAAGGGTGGGCCGGAAGCTTTCGGCCAGTTTTACGCCTACCTGCTGCCCCTGGTAGGTCTGGCGGTGCTGTGGCGGTCGCGGCAGTATGATGTCTTCTGGCTCGGAGGTGTAATGTACTCCGTGACAATTTTTCTGGTTCACGTCGAGATTTTCCGGTATATGATGCCGGTCGTCCCCTTCCTCATAATAATTCCTTTCGCCCGCTGGCTGGAAAAGCGGGAAATGCGCCCGGTGCTGGTAGTCGCCTGTATCATGGCCTATTTCCTGACCTTCTGGCAATTAAGTATCACCCTGATGGATCAGGGCGTCTGGGAAGCTCTCAAGAAATTTTACCAATGAGGAGAGTCGAGTTCATGCGGCTTGACAAGTGAGGTTGAAAGCAGTATAATCCCTACTTGCACTTAGCTAACTGTCGCTTGGATTAAACAAATGGCTCTTGGGCCTTTTTTAATGTGAGTCGCAGCTATGGGCCGGAAAACGGAACAGTCGGCCTAAAAAAGAGGATGGCCCGGATAAAGGCCACAGACCCAGGAGGAAGTTTAGTTGCCTACTATTAACCAGTTGGTGCGCAAGGGCCGCAAGGCAACCATTAAAAAGACCAAAGCACCAGCTTTACGTTTTATCTTGAACTCGTTGCGGGGCAAGACCACCCGCGGTCGAGGCGCTCCGCAAAAGCGCGGCGTCTGCACCCAGGTGCGTACCATGACCCCCAAGAAACCGAACTCGGCGCTTCGCAAAATTGCCCGCGTGCGCTTGTCAAACGGCATGGAAGTTACCGCTTACATTCCGGGCGAGGGCCACAACCTCCAGGAACACTCGGTAGTCCTTATTCGCGGGGGCCGCGTTAAAGACTTGCCGGGCGTGCGCTATCACATCGTGCGTGGCGCGTTGGATACTCAGGGCGTCAAAGACCGCAAGCAGGCTCGCTCCAAGTATGGCACTAAAGTTGCCAAGGGTAAGGGCGCTGCTCCGGCCAAGAAGGGCCGCTAGTTTCCCGGCAGCCCAGGCTGCCTTTGCAGGAATATTAAAAGCCGGGTAATTTTGTTTAACTCTCTGTAGCTGCATCGCAGATCAGGTCGAAATTACCCGCCAGGCTCATTCTTCCACTGGTGTTCTCACCAAAAGATTGAGCAGCCACTCCGCCCAATCGCTACTTTAATGTAGCAACCAGGCGGACAATGGCGGAAGTCCAGGTTTACCAGCCAGGTAAGCGGGGCTTCAACAGGCAAATAAAGCCAACCTCCAGCAGAATAGCCCCTCCGTTTTCATGGGCTATTTTTGTGCGAAGCGCGAAGAAAAGAAGGCTTTGGGACGAGGTGGTTGATTTGCGGTAGGGTCATTAATCCGGCGGAAAATCCGCAGGGAAATGCTACTCTACCAATTTTTGCGCGTTTGAAATAAGGCGCGTTTGCCGTTTATTAACGAGGGTGGGGCGGGCCGGTTAAAAGCCTGCTGCCTCCAACCGGTTAGCCGGTTCACCTGATGTATATGCAGGTCTCATTTACAAGGAGAAGTTAGAACAATGCCGCGAAGAGCGAGAATTCAGCGCCGGGAAACCGTGCCGGACGCAGTATTTAAAAGCCGGACCATCACGAAGTTCACTAACAAAGTTATGAAGGGTGGCAAAAAGGGTCTGGCCGAACGCATTATGTACGATATGCTGGAAATTGTTGGCAACCAGACCAACCGCGATTCAATGGAAGTTTTCGAACAGGCCATGCGTAATGCGACCCCGGTTCTCGAAGTTAAACCCAAGCGCGTTGGCGGCGCTACCTTGCAGGTTCCGGTGGATATCAAAGGCGAACGCCGCCAGTCGCTGGCAATTCGCTGGTTGCTCCGCTCGGCTCGCGCCCGCAACGGCCGCAGCATGTCTGAAAAACTCGCCGCCGAGGTGATTGACGCCGCCAACAATACCGGCGCAACCATCAAACGCCGCGAAGATACCCACAAAATGGCCGAAGCCAACAAGGCTTACGCCCACTACAAGTGGTAAAAATTCGCTAGTCAGTCGCCAGCCTCGAACGCCAATGATGCTGACCACCTGGTGGTTGACCCGTTAACAACTGTAGCGTTAGTGGATACAAATAGAAGTACAAATTTGTTGTCAGCAACTGGTCCTCAAACTGGCTACTGACTACCGACAACAGTAAATGGAGGTTCCTGTGGCAGCCGATACTGCTCTGGATAAATTAAAGAAAACCCGTAACATTGGTATTATTGCTCACATTGACGCCGGTAAAACGACGACAACCGAGCGTATCCTTTATTACACGGGTCTGGTACATAAAATTGGTGAGGTACATGAAGGCGCCGCGACCATGGACTATATGGCCCAGGAACGCGAGCGCGGTATTACCATCACTGCTGCGGCTGTAACCTGCTACTGGCAGGACCACCGCGTTAATATTATTGATACTCCCGGGCACGTAGACTTTACCGTCGAGGTCCAGCGTTCTTTGCGCGTACTCGATGGTGGGGTTGTCGTTTTCGACGGCGTTGCCGGTGTTGAGCCGCAGTCGGAAACGGTCTGGCGTCAGGCCGACCAGTACGGCGTGCCGCGGATCTGTTTTGCCAACAAGATGGACCGCACCGGCGCCAACTTCTACCGCACCTTCAATATGATTATCGAGCGGTTGGGCGCAAACCCGGTTGCCATTCAGTTGCCAATTGGCCTTGAGCAGAATTTCCAGGGTATCGTTGACCTTATCGAAAATAAGGCCATTATCTACACCGACGACCAGGGCAAGACGATGGCTTCGTCCGATATTCCGGCGAACATGCTCGAAGAAGTCCGCAAAATGCGCGAGACCATGGTCGAGAAAATCGCCGAAACCGACGAAGAACTGACTATGATGTACCTGGAAGGCGAAGAAATCAGCGCCGATCAACTGCGTAGCGCCCTGCGGAAAGCCGTTATTGCCCGCAAAATCGTACCGGTCCTGTGCGGTTCAGCTCTCAAAAACAAGGGTGTCCAGCCGTTACTCGATGCGATTGTGGCTTACCTGCCTTCGCCGCTGGATGTGCCGCCGGTGGTGGGTATCAACCCCGAAACCGAGGAAGAAGAGGAACGCCCGCTCGACCCGAACGAGCCGTTCTCGGCCCTGGCCTTCAAGATTGTGGCCGACCCTTATGGCCGGTTAGCCTTCTTCCGGGTCTATAGCGGTAAGGTTAAGACCGGTTCTTACATCCTGAATAGCACCAAGGACAAGCGCGAACGCATTGGCCGGATTGTCCGGTTGACTGCCGACAAGCGTGAGGACGTGGAAGAAGTTTCCGCCGGTGACATTGCGGCGATGGTCGGTTTGAAGGACACCTTCACCGGGGATACGCTCTGCGACCCCGAACACCCGATTATCCTTGAGCGCATCACCTTCCCCGAACCGGTTATTGACCAGTCGCTGGAGCCTAAGACCAAAGCCGACCAGGACAAGATGGGTATCGCTTTGCAGAAACTGGCGGAAGAAGACCCTACTTTCCGGGTTCGCACTGACGAGGACAGCGGCCAGACCATTATCTCCGGTATGGGCGAGTTGCACCTTGAAATCATCGTGGACCGCATGAAACGCGAGTTCCGGGTGGAAGCGAACGTGGGCCGCCCGCAGGTGGCTTACCGCGAAACCATCCAGGGTAACGCCCGCGCGGAAGGCCGTTTCGTCCGGCAGTCCGGTGGTAAAGGCCAGTACGGTCACGTCTGGATTACCGTCGAGCCGAACGAACGCGGTAAAGGCTTTGAATTCGTCAACGGAATCGTCGGCGGTATCATCCCCCGCGAATACATTCCGGGTGTCGAGCAGGGTATCCGCGAAGCTCTCAAAAACGGCATCATCGCCGGGTTCCCGGTGATTGACGTAAAGGTGAGGCTGGTGGACGGCTCCTATCATGAAGTTGATAGCTCGGTAGACGCTTTCAAGATTGCCGGTTCGATGGCTATCAAGAGCGCCGTCAACAAAGCAACGCCAGTACTGCTCGAGCCGATTATGAAGGTGGAAGTTACTACCCCCGAAGAGTTCCTCGGTGCCATCCTGGGCGACCTTAACAGCCGCCGGGGTATGGTTCTCGGTTCGGAAAATCGCGGTGGTAACACCCAGGTCATCTCGGCCTATGTTCCGCTTTCCGAAATGTTCGGTTATGTGAACAACCTGCGCGGCAGCACCCAGGGCCGGGCCAGCTACTCGATGGAATTCGACCATTATGATCCGCTGCCCCGGACCTTGCAGGAAGAAATTGTCAAGAAGATGCGTGGAGAGTAAGAAGTAAGCATAGTTATTAGCTATAAGGTAAATATTAAAGACCAATAGCTAATAACTCCTTTTTCTGAAATTTCTAACCGTTTTCTAACGTATTAATCAGGCTGGTAATAAAACAATGGCTGGCCTGATAAAAAAACAAGTATTTTAAGGAGAAGATTTAAGTGGCAAAGCAGAAGTTCGAGCGAACTAAACCGCACGTCAATATTGGCACTATCGGCCACGTTGACCACGGCAAGACCACCCTTACCGCCGCTATCACCAAAACGATGGCCCTGCGCGGCAAGGCCA
>CADDZM010000302.1 GCA_902812345.1 Chloroflexota bacterium
ACTATAGACCGGGCGGGCATAAACCTTTCGCGGCGCCTGTTTCGCCGGGTCCGCTGCATCCAGGTAGACCTGCCGAACCTGCCGGAAAAGGTCGGTTGCTGTGTGGGGCCGCCGGGCCGGGTCTTTCGCCATGGCCTGGGCGAGCACGTCATCGAGCCTTGCCGGGTAAGTCAGGTCGGGCTGGCGGTCGCCCAGGCGCGGCACCGGGTCGTGCAGGTGTTGTTTAAGAAGGGCTGGAAGGCTGCCCTGGAACGGAGGCCGCCCGGCCAGCATTTCGAAAAGGACCGCGCCCAGGGCGTAAATATCGCTGGCCTTGCCTACTTTATCTTCCCAGACTTCCGGGGCGGTATATTCGGGCGTGCCAAAGACGCTCTGCATTGTTTTCAGGGCTACCGAGTGATTTATGGTCATGGCCAGGCCGAAATCAGCCAGCAGCACCCGGCCCTGGCGGTCCAGCAAAATATTCTTGGGCTTGATGTCGCGGTGAATAATTCCGGCCCGGTGCGCTTCGTCCAGGGCGGCGGCCAGTTGTTCCAGGTAAACAAGAGCCTGGCGCAGCGTTAAAAAGCGGCCCGGTTTACCCGCCGGGCGCAGCAAATCGTCCAGCGAGCCGCCTTCGGCCAGTTCGGTAACGAGATAAGCCTGGGCCGGGCTGAACTCAAAATCCAGGACGCGCAAAATATGCGGGTGGTTGAAAGCGGCCAGGGCGCTGGCTTCGTTTTGAAGGTCGCGGCAGACCTGGGGGTCCGTTAAAAGCTGGGGATAGAGCAATTTGAGCGCGACCGGGCGGTGCGGCTGGAAATGGGTATCGTAGGCGTAAAAGACCTCGGCGAACCCGCCTTCACCGAGCGAATGTTCCAGCAGGTAGCGCCTGCCCACAAAACGCGGGTCGTTATAATTCGGTACGGACGGCCAGGAACTTTGCATGGGCCGCTCCTTTTCCTTTCCGCAACTCGCCGGAGTTGGCGGTTTTCAGGGTTTAAAGCAATAAAAAATACTTCCGGTCAAAGAATAGCCGGTCGGTTTAATTATACTATCAAACCAAATCTAATTACAACCGGCTTTGAGAAAAAACCGCTAAAGGCTAGCTCAAACGGGCGATAAGCTCGTAGACCCTCTTGTTGACCGCGCTGGTCCGCTTGACCACCTTTTCCAGCGGCGTGCGCGTGAAAACATCCCCTTTTAAGCCAATCATCACCCCGCTCCCGCCTTCCATAAAACATTCAATGGCTTCATTCCCCAGGTGGGTCGCCAGGATACGGTCAAACGCGCTGGGCGCGCCGCCCCGCTGGAGATGTCCCATAATGGTCAGCCTGGTCTCGTAATGGCCGACCTCGCAAAGATACTGGTAGACCTGCTGGCTTTTGAGAGCGGCCCCTTCAGCCACCAGGACGATAAAATGGCTCTTGCCCCGGTCAAAGGCGGCTTTCATTTTAAGGGCCATTTCTCCGAGCGTTATCTTCACTTCAGGTATGACTGCTACCTCGGCCCCGCTTGCCATCGCGCTCATAAGGGCCAGGTAGCCGGAATGGCGGCCCATTACCTCCACCACAAAAGCCCGCTGATGGGAAGCCGCGGTATCCTTGATTTTGTCAATAACCTCGACAATCGTATTCAGGCAGGTATCCACCCCGACCGCCATGCTGGTGCCGTACATATCGTTATCAATTGAGGCAGGTATACCGACCACCGGCAAGCCTTTTCGCTGCAATTCCAGCCCACCGGCCAGCGACCCGTTTCCCCCGATAATGATTAATCTTTCAATCCCGGCCTCGTGCAAATTCGCCAGCGCCTGCTCCTGGCCTTCCTCGGTCTTGAACGTTTCGGAGCGGGCTGTACCCAGGGTGGTGCCGCCGCGTTGCATAATATTACCCGCGTCATGCGATTTAAGCTGGCGGAATTGTCCGTTCAAAAGCCCCGAAAAGCCCCGTTCAATTCCGTAAACCTCCAACCCGTACGAAAGACCGGCCCTGACCACGGCCCGGAGCGCCGTATTCATCCCCGGCGCGTCGCCGCCGCTGGTCATAACTCCCAGCCTGGTAAAAGGTAAATTTCTCTCCTTCAAAACTCGCCTCCAATTATTTTCGATTCAGGCTGTCCCTAACCATCTTTTTAGACTGTAGCCGAATAACGCCAGGCACCGGCCGTATTGAAAGGGTTTTCCTTGCGACAAACCCAACTCAAACAGGCACTCTGTAACCGGCGGCAGCGCCAACTGACGATCTTTGTCAGGAGGAAATCGGGTAGAAAATGAGCATTTGGATAAATTTAACAGGAGGTATTATACAATATGTACAAAAATGAGTCATTTCCGAACTTAAAAGTAAAACAGGGCAAATTCAATGCAGGCCGCGGCCTGCATTGAATTTGCCTTTTGTGAAAGGTCTTAACCTTGCAATCTTTCCAGGGCCAGGATGCTATCTTTCAGGCCGCCGGGCCGGTTGCGGGCCAGCCAGATTTGCTTGTACTCATTAATTATACCGGCGATTTCAACGGTGTATTTGGCCCGGAATTGAGCAGGATTACCCGCTAGCAAAGCTCGCTGGCAGGATAACCGCATCATGCGGGCGGCCATCGCAAACTCTCGCTTCACCAGGGCAGCATCCTCCCCGGCCATGCGGCTTGCTTCCAGCGGCTCTAAAATCCGGTTAATTACAGACAGGGCTTCTTGTAAGACCGCGTCCTCTACAAAGTTTAACCGTCCCATCATGTCGTCTGGCGAGGAATAATTGTTGCTCTTGCGCTGGGCCTGGGCTAACTGCTCGTCGGTATACTGCAAAATCCAGAAAAGTTGCGAACTATTACCGCGAGCCAGCCCCGGCAGACGGTACACCTCGCCCAGGTCGTAGGCCAACTTTCCCATGACCCCGGCGGCGTCCTCGAAAGCAAAGCGATTTAATACGTCTACCACGTCAAGGTTGCGGTTAGCATCCAGCGCCCAGGAATAGGCTGCTCCCACTGCTATACCCAGGTAGCTGATAGGTAAAGTCTGCCAGTGACCCCTGTCCCCCCAGTCCGTATTTAAAAACCCGCTTGCGCCATATTTCAAGCCGGCTTCGGCGGCGTTTAGAAGGTTGCCAAGGGCGTTTTTGGTGCGCCCGCCGATGCTGCACCAGGTCGAAATGCCGGGACAGACATAAAACGGAATACCTGATGCCTTAAAGCGGCTGCATTCCAGGTCAAATGGATGGGTTTCTTCATAGCCCCAGTCGAGCGCCAGCAGTCCTTTGGGAAGCAGGGGTATAACTTCCGGTTCTTCCTGCACAATATCGCCCCAGAATTGCACCGTGTAGCCTCGCCCAATCAGGTCGTTACTGACTTTGAGGAGGAAATCCAGGTAAACCCGGTATTTGCCGATTTGCTCGACCAGTTCCCGGCTCCGGCCCTGGCCCAGGTCGAAGGTTTCGTCGCAGCCGATATTGACCTGGCGGCTGGAAAAGTGCGGCAGCAGTTCATCATAAAGACTCTTGACCAGTTCAAAACTGGCCGGGTCAGTCGGGTTCAGGCTGAAGGGGCCGGTTTCGTAGCCCCAGGGCGTGGAGAACTCTTCGGCCACCTCGGCCAGCGGCGCGTAGTGCCTGTTGGTCAGCCAGCGGTTCATGTGCCCGAACGAATTCTGGTTAGGCACCAGTTCAATAAAGCGTTCCTTGCAATAGCGGTCCAGTTCCAGAATATCCTGCCCGGTCATGGGGGTGGCTTCCCGCCAGACTTCCGGGTGGTTCAAGTACGCGAAGGTATGCTCGGTATAAAGCTGGACCTGGTTGATTTTCCACTCGGCCAACCGGTCAATCAACTCCAGCAAGGTCGCCATGGTTGGCACCTTATCCCGGCTGATGTCAAGCATGTAACCTCGCGCCGGGAAATCGGGCCAATCGCTGATTTCCAGGCAGGGCAGGGCCTGGCCGCTCTGCTTGATGACCTGGGTCAGGGTCTGGACCCCGTAAAAAATCCCGGCCGGTGCGTTTGCTTCCACGGTTATCCGTTCCGGCGTGATGCTCAGACGGTAGCCCTGGTCCGGAATAGCGGGGTCTTCCACCTGCCGCAGCACCACGCCGAATGCCCGGGCCGGTCCGGTCACGCTGGCCGATAGCATATAGGCAACATCCCCGTATTCCCGGAGAGTATTTTTTAGCCAAAGGGCGCTAAACTCGTGCTGGCCTGCCTGGGGTGCGTCCAGCAGGATATACTTATCAGGTTTAAGGGTATGGTGGCCGGGGGTCAGGGTAAGCGCGCGGGGCTGCGGCAGCAGCGACAAATTATTCATCTAAAAAGCCTTCCTATAACATAAGCCCATAAGACAAGCGGCGGCGACTATCTAAGACCGTTTATAAAAATGACTTTATGGAGCCTTAGTAAGGCTCTCCTTGTCAGGGATATTTAAACCATCACTCAGGGAATTGCTATTAAAGTTTACCCTATTGCTGCGGTCTATGTCAAAAATATTTTAACCTTGTTAAAAATTAAGGGAACCGGAACAGCCTTTCTGCCGTCAAAGTAGCAACAACCAAATTACGTGCAATTATCTCTCACTCTCACGCAGCTTTCCGGCCCGACTTCCAGGTGTCCGGCAGCCAATCCTCGCTAAACTCGTAAACAATTCTGTGCTGAAAATTGCATTTTTTCAACTTTTAATTTCCGTTGCTTGCTTTTAAGGACAGGTTTATTTAGTTTGCTTGGTTGATAAAGAAGGTGTTTGCTATGCTAGCTGGATTAGAGTTGACCAATGTCCGGGGCGAAATCGAGACCCGCCAGGGCCGCCTGAACTTCCTCGTCAACAAGACTGCCTTCTCGACTATTACGGTCAACCTGGCTCTCAAAACCGTACCGGAAGCGGCCTCCGCCAATGGCTCGGCCAGCGAAGGCTGGCAGCTTGACAAAGCGATTGACCAGTCCTGGGACGCTTCGCTAAAACTGCTCGGTGGTATAATTACGGTAGTGGTGCAGCTACTGGTCTTTAGCTGGTGGTATCTGCCTTTTGTGATAGCGGGTCTTATCATTCTATGGCATGTCAAACGGGTAAAACCCGAAGACCGGAGTTCTACCCGGGAGCGGTTTCAAGGTTGATTAACACTAGAAAGGGCCAGGCGATGCTCAAAGAACCGGGTTTAAACCAGCGGGGTATTGTTCCAGACAACGCCTCCGGACCTGCCAGAACCTCTTTCTTTCAGGCGCTGGCCGGAGTGGCTCTGACCCTGGTCGGGGTTGGGCTTGTCCTATGGCTCTGGAACTTCCTGGTTAATTCCGCCCAGTGGTTCAGCCTGGTTTTCGCCGGACTGGCCGCGGCCTTTTTCCTGGCTGCGTATCTTGTCCCCCGGCCGCCTTTTTTACGGACTTCCCTGACCCTTGCCGGGTGGCTTTGCGCCATTTTATCCCTGACTGCCGGGCTGAGCCTGGGCGCGTTCCTTCCTCTGGGGCTGGCCGACTTCCTCAGCCCGGCCCTGGGCCGCTTTGGCGGATTGGCCGGACTGACCGTCCTGACGGCGGTCTTCCTGGTGCGCGGCCTGGTGTTAAGGAAAAGCGGCTGGCTCGACCTGGCCCTTTTTAGCGCTATCGGGGCGGATTGGGTCGCGCTAAACACCGCCGTCCAGGCTAATTTTCCACCCGCCCCAACCACCAAAGCCGGGTGGGCCGGGCTGCTTTTCATCCTGTTCTGGATTGCCCTGGGCGGCTTTTTGGCCTTGCTGCTCGGCTTCGTCAAAAATTGGGACTGGACCGCCCGTACTTTCTGGCGCTGGTCGGCGGCTTCGGCAGTCGGTGGGCTTACCCTCGGCCTCTATTTCCAGCAAAGCGAGGTAGCCCTGGCTTGCGGCCTGGTCTTGCTAGGGTTGGCCGCGGTTTCTATCCTCCTGTGGTGGCGCACCCGCTCCAGGCCAACCGGGAAATCCTTTGCCCTGAACGCCCTTAAACAATCTGGCGCGGTCGCCCTGGTTATTGCCGGACTGGTTTTGCTCTACCTGCCGGTTGGCGAACAACTTGAAACCGTCCTGTTGCGCGACACCCTCGAACATTACGCCCTTGAAGGGTGGTCGAGCATCTTTGGCAAAGACGCCGGGGCCGCCGGCCGCCCGACCGGGAGTATCGCCGGGACCGTCAAAAACGAGCAGGGCCAGCCGGTCGCCGGAGCCAATATTGTCGTGAGCGACTCAAGGGGGTTTGCCTGGATTGCCCTCACCGGCAGCGATGGCCGCTACTCGGTCAACGGCGTTCCCACCGGCCATTACCTCCCGATGGCGGCGCGGGCCGGTTTCCTCGACGCGACGGCGACCGGGGATGGGCCGCTCGGGGGTTGGCGCATGGTCGCCAGCGTGCGGGGCGGGCAGACTACTTCTAACCTTAACTTCGTAATGAAAGCCCGCCAGCCTTACGCGGTCGTTCCCGGCAATACCCTGAACCTCGGCGAATCCACTGAAGCTTCGCGGGATAACCCGGTTCCAAGCAAAGTGTTGCGGCGCACTTTTACCTTTGAAAATGCCGGGCTTAAAAAGGCGGGCCTTGTCTACGAGCCGACCCCGGACCAAGGGCCGGGGCCGTTCCCCATCCTGCTAATCGTCTATCCCGGCCCCGCCGAGGCCTGGGAAGGCGTTTCTATCCCCCTGGCCGCCCAGGGCTTTGTGGTTATCGCTTACCAGCCCGAACTTTTCGGCCCGCATCCCGAACGCGGTCTTAACCTGCGCGGTGACGTGAGCGATATGCTCGAACTATACAACTATGCCAAAGCGGGCTATTTCTCGGCTCGGAGTGACCCGCTAAAGGTCGTCATTACCGGGGGCAGCGTTTCCACCGCCTACACCTACCTGATGCTCCGCGAAATTGAAACCAGTTCGCCCGCCGACAAGACTGCCCTCAAAGGCGGCATCATGTACGGCGGCCTGGCCGATTTGTACACCTACCGCTACGACTGGCAGCGCGGCGCGCTTTATATTGACCCCGGCATCCAGGCTCTTGAAGGTATGTTGATTGCCCTCGGTAGGCCGGACTTGCGCCCCGAGATCTACATGCTCTTTAGCCCGGTCTACCACCTGGCAACCGGGTCGCTGCCGCCCTTGCTCCTGGTCCATACCAGCAAAGATACTATCGTGCCTATCAACCAGAACACGCTGCTGGTAAATGTAATGCAGCGGTTAGGCCTTGCCGAAACAAACGTCATTTACACTGACATCGAACACTATCTTGATACCAGCAAGCCCGACCCGTCCCAGCGCGACATGCTCGAAAAGACCATCCAGTTCTTGAAGGATGTCACAAAATAATAATTTGTTTGGCGTTTTCCTGGGTTATAACAGGTACAAAAGAGCGAACGCAGCTAAAATTCCCTTTTTCGCTCTGGTAGCGCTAAATTCCGGCAAAATGTTATAATTAAAAAGCGGTAATTTTGGCCGCGCTAGTCTTCTCTGGTTTTGAAACCTGAAAAGACCGCTTATGGGCCTGGCATTTCTCAGAGAAGAATACTCTCCCGCCC
>CADDZM010000303.1 GCA_902812345.1 Chloroflexota bacterium
CCCGCCTACTCCAACCACCAGCCCCAGCCCAACCCCTAAACCTGCCGTTAAAGGCGACCTGCTGGTCTGGTCGTGGGGTACGGCTGCGCAGGGTTTGCAGGAGAACATAGCGGGGTTTAACCGGCAATATCCCGATGTCAAGGTAAAAATAGAAAAACTCGACCGGCTGGACCTGTACGATAAATTGACGGCCGCGCTAACCGCCGGAGGGGTAGGACTGCCCGACATCGTTACGCTCGAAACTGAGCGCCTGGAAGCCTTTAATACCAAGTTCCCGGAAGGTCTTATTAATCTTACGGAACGGGCCGGAAAATACGAGAAGGATTTTGACCCGGCCCGTTGGGCTAAAACCTACCTTAAAGGCCGGGTCCGGGCCATACCCTGGGATGTGGCCCCGGCGGGCCTTTTCTACCGTACGGATATGTTCCAGAAAGCCGGGGTTGACCCGGCCACTATCGAGACCTGGGACGACTTTATCACGGCCGGAAAAAAGATTCAGACGGCTTATCCGGGCGTGAAAATGCTGGCGCTCGACCCTAGCAGGGACGACTCGCTTTTTCGGATGCTTCTCAGCGAACAGGGCGCTTATTACTTTAACAAAGATGGCAAAATCAGCCTGACCACACCCGCCGCGATTAACGCGATGACCATCCTGCAAAAGCTTAAGGCGGCGGATCTGCTCCTGACCGTAGATAATCCCGACGAGGTGACAGCGGCCAGTAAAAATGGGCTGGTCGCAGCCCAACCTGCCGGGTCGTGGTGGAGCGGCGAACTGGCGCAGGCCGCGCCCGAACTTAGCGGCAGGTGGGACCTGATACTGCTGCCTGCCGTAACCAGCGGCGGAAACCGGGCGGCGAGCCTGGGCGGCACGACCCTGGCAATTACCAGCAAGACCAAAAATATTGAAGCGGCCTGGGCGTTTATCGAATACAGCCTGGCTACCAAAGAGGGCCAGACGACAATTTTCAAGGCGACCGGTATACTGCCCGCCTTCTTACCGGCTTACACTGACCCGGCCTTTACCGCCCCGCAGCCCTACTTCAATAACAAGCCTATCTGGAAAACTTTTACCGGCGAATTGCCGCAGCTTCCCACGGTGACCTACAACGTGGACAACCCGTCAGGCCTGACCGCCTCCCTGCAAGCCCAGCAGGCTATCCTTAAAGGCGCTGACCCTAAAACCGCCCTGGAAAAAGCGGCCGAAGACCTTAAAACAAAGACCGGTCGCGACCTGGAAGTTGCCACCGGCAAGAAAACGTAGGAGCGCGTTCAACGTTAAATACGCTTTGCCTTCCTTTTATCTTCTTATCTTCTTATCTTCTTATCTTCTTTCCCAGGCTCTATCTTTGCGCCTGGTAAAGTAACAGGTTAGCCCTAAAAATAGCACAATCATTCCAACCAGGATAAGCCAGCGTACCGCGAGGTGGGCTGCTCGGCTGGCGTGGAAGCTGTTCGGGCTAAAATCGGTGCGGTCGTTCGGGTTGTTATCGTAATTTTCAGGGTCAAAATCCTTGACAATGGGCAGCGAGGAAGGCTCAACACCCGGCGGCGCCCCCGAAATGACCTGGTAATACTGGCGGTTCAGGTCGGCAGTTGTACCCAGGCTGTCAATTGACCACTTTGTAACCGTTACGTAGCTCAAAACTTTACCCGGCCCGTTTAACGGGAAAATCAGCCCGGCCAGGATAATTTGCGGCACCAGGATAATCGGCACGATGCTGGTCGCCTTGTCCGTATTACTGGCAAGCGACGAAACCAATAGGCCCATCGCCAGCCCTGCCATCGTGGTCAACCACACCCCGATAATCAACTCAATCGCCGAAGGCAAGAGCGCCCCGGAAGGCGGCGCGCCCGTCCTTAAAAGGACAATCCCGGCCAGTAACACGCTCTGGACAATACAAAGCAGGGTCAGGACGGCCACTTTGGACATCACATAAGGAAAGACCCGCAAATTAACCAGGCGTTCGCGCAGGTAAATAGGATTTTCTTTGGTGATTTCGCGGGCGGCATTGCTTGTCCCCAGCCAGACCGCCGCCACCCCCAGCATGAAAAGCACCTTCTGGGCATCGGCAGGCGGGATACCGTTAGCGAAGACATTTCCGTCTGCCACCAGGGCCAGGATGATACCAATAATCGGCGCTTGTAATATCAAAACTAACAAATTTATACGGTCCCGCCGCACCAACTCGGCGTAACGCCGCGTCAGAATGGCGAACTGCCGCCAGTTTGAGGTCTTGGGACCTTTAACCCTTGAGACCGTACGTACGTTCGGGGTAATTGCGCTGTCAGCGGCCCCATAACCGGGCGTTTTCCCCTGGGCATTACCGTGCAGCGGGGGTGGAATCGTCGCCAGGCGGTCCGCCACGTATTCCTTATAGTAGGGGGACTGGCGGAAGCGGCCTTCCCACTCACTGCCGCTGGTAGGGGTCTGTTCGAGCTTGGAGTAAATATCCGCGAACTCATTAACCTCAAAGAACTTGAGCGCCTCGCGGGGCGGCCCGAAGAAGCAAAGCTTGCCGCCGGGAGCCATAAAGACCACCTTGTCGCAGGCCGTGATGTTGCTGGTGGCATGCGTTACCAGGATAATCGTGCGGCCCTGGTCGGCCAACCGCCGCAGCAAAAACATCATACGTTTGTCGAGGCCCGGATCAAGACCCGAGGTCGGCTCATCCAGGAAGAACAGGTTCGGTTTAGCCAGTAGTTCGACCGCTATCGAGACACGCTTGCGCTGTCCGCCCGATAGCCGCGAAACGACCAGGGTACGCCGCTGGGTCATTTCGACATCTTCCAGCACCTCGCTCACCCGCTGCTCGATTTCCGCGTCGGTGGTATCTTTGGGCAAGCGCAGTTTCGCCACGTAGTAAAGGGCGCGCTCGACGGTCAGGTCGCGGTGAATAATGTCGTCCTGCGGCACATAACCAAGGCTGCTGCGGTAGACCCCGAAATTCTGGTAATAATCGTCGCCATTTATGAGGACGCGGCCTTCCGGGGAAGGCCGGAAGCCGTTGAGAGCGTCCATCAAGGTAGATTTACCCGCGCCGCTACCGCCCACGATTGCCACAAATTCTTTCGGCTGAATCGAGAGCGAAATATCATTTAACAGCACGAGAGTATTATTGTTGACCGCCTTACGAATCCCGATAGCGTCAATGCGCACCTTATCGTCGGCAGCCTGGGCAATCTGGTTTTCCTGGTAGACAAGCTGGTACCCGGCAATCTGAATGATGTCGCCCGGCTGAATCGGCACCGGGTTATTCGGCGGGATCCGCTGGCCCCGGATAAAGGTGCCGTTGATGCTGCCCAGGTCGCGTATGACTGCGCCCTGGGCTTGACGCTGGATAGCGGCGTGGTGGCCGGATACCTGGGGATAATTTAAGACCAGGGCGTTATCCGGCAAGCGGCCAATCGTGACAAATTGCAAGTTCGGGTTGAGTTCGAGGGATTGGACTTGAGCCGCGGCAGGGTGCGCCAGGTCCGTATAAGTCAGGGTTGCGACGTTACCCAGTTCGTCACCGATACGGACCAGGTCGCCGTCAGTCAGGGGGATTTCGCGGACTTTTGCGCCCTTATATAAAAGGCCGTTGGTGGAATTCTGGTCGGTGATAGTGTAGCCGGTGGGCGTGCGGGTCAGAATGGCGTGAAGGCGAGAAACCGTACTAATCGGCACCACAATGTCATTTTCGTTGGCCCGGCCAATGGTCAACCGGTCCTGGGTCAGGGTATATTCCCTGGTTACGTTTTCGTAATGCACCTTTAGGACCGGGGCAATCCGACCCATAAAGATAGTGCCGAAGTGGTCCTCCTGGGCCGGTTCCAATTTACCGCTGTCGTTAAGAGAAGCCGGCACAAACTCCCCGGTTAGCTGAAACTGGTTAGGTGGGACTTGCGGGCCGGGCTGGACCGGCCCGTATGGTCCGCTGGCCTGGTAAGCTACCGGCTGCGGCCCGCCCATATTCTGGAAATTAGGCAAAGGCGGTAGGGGTTGTGGGTGCGGGTAAGGCTGGTTTGGGCCAGGGTTTTGCGGGTTGTAGGTCATGTTTGTTGCCTGGTTATTCCAGGGCACCTGCTGGGGCGGCGGCGGTTGGGGTTGTGGAGGCGGCGAGTAAGCCGGCGGTTGGACTCCATTATTTGTAACCGGGGCCAGTTGCACCACCAGGTTGCCGAGCGTAAAGCGGTCGCCCGGATTGATAAGCACCGGCCCACTGACCGGCATTCCGTTAACCCTGACCGGGTTGGATTGGCTTAAATTTTCCAGACGCCAGCTTTGGCCCTGTTGAAAAAGCCGGGCGTGGCGGCGGGATACCTCGGGGTGGCTGATAACCATGTCGTTAACGGGTTCGCGGCCAAGCGAAAATTCGGGCTTAGTAATAGTATATTCGTTTAGAAGTTGGCCTTTGTCGAAAACGAGCAGTTTTCCTAAATCAGGCATATCCATATTGCCTCTCTGTGTTGACCAAAAGTAAAGGAACCTGGGCCGGCTTAACCGCCAGGGAAAACAAAAATGGTTTGAGCGGATTTAATCTTCCAGTGAGCCGACCCGGCATCATAGACGAGGGCGACCTGCCAGTTCTCAAACTGCCCACTTTCGGTGACGATCGCCTTATCAGGCGCGCCTTCCGGGAAGCTTAATAGGGAATAGGCGTCCGGCTTGACAGTTAAGATCGAGGTGGTACCGTCTTTTGTCCAGGTCTGGTCGGTAATTGCCAGGGTTTCAGCATTAAACCGGCCAATAACAACCCGATTAGCTTGCTTATTATAAAACAAGCCGGTCCGGGCCTCACTGAGAATTTGCCCGGTATAGTAATTGGCATACTCGGCTTCCATGGTCGGCGAATAACTATTGTTCGCCACCTGCGCCCGGTACCAGGTCATAGCGGCTTTAAAATCGGTTTTGACGTTCTGGCAATAGTCCGGCGAAGTATTATCCAGCACGAATGTCGTTGGGGACGGCTTACCCAGGGCGTTAACGCCCGGGTTATACTCTCGTATCACACATGGTTTATCAGGCGGGGTAACTCCGTTAGCATTGGAATCACCGCAAGCCGTGAGCAAAATAACACACCCAAGCGCGATTAGCCAGGAAATTGAGTTGAATTCAGGCTTCGGGAAAATCTTCAAAGAAATTTTCATATTGAATTAATTGAATTAAACCAGTTTGCCATCCCGGCGCAAAGCCCCTGGAACGTTTGAATATTATAACGCGCCTGTCATTATAATTTCTAACGCCCGCAGAACCTTGCGCCGGGGTGGCCTGGTTTTACCTGTTGACCTTACTGGATACCGTTGGCGACTTTGGTAACTTCATCTTTGCCATAACCGGCGCTGGAAATGGTGTAAGAAATGCCGTTCTTGGAGAAAGTCAGGATAGCGGAGTTATCATTCAACACCGCCAGGGTGCCTTTCTGGCCGCCTACGGTCACGTCCGAGATAGCCGCGCCGGAAGGCAGGTTGGAAGGCAAGCCAACCGAGGACTGCAACGCCCGAATGCTGATACCCTTCGCGTTCGCGGCCGGGTCTTTGCCCTTCTGGTTCGGGAAAGGCGTTACAACCGGCGCATTCGCTTTGGTCGAGTAATCCGCGTTAATGATATTGCCAACGGGGGTAGTCTGGACCGAAACCGAGGTCGGGTTCTTCGGTAAATCAGCCGGTAGGTAGCTGACGGTGCCAAGAGAGAAACCGGCCTTGGATTTAGCTTCGTCCAGGTTAGCGACCGTCTGAGCCTGGCCGAACTGGGTGCTGTCCACCACTTTAGCGTCCGCCGGAGGCGTAAAGGACAGGGCGCTATCGGGGACATTCTGGTTCACCTTGAGATTGGAAACGGTCCATTTCTGGCCGCCGCCTTCTTCGGAGTAATCCAGTTGGACCGGCAGTTTGGAGGCTTTATCAATCCAGACGGTGCCTTTGGCGTTTTTACCAAAAGTCGAGGTGACGTTCGGGTTCGGCACAAAGGTAATCTTGGTAGTGTCGTAGCTGCCGACCTTCTCATCACCGGCCTGGGTGGGAGTCGCCAGGTCGCTTGAGAAAAGCGTGGCGGCTTTGGTCTGGCTGCCGATAAACAGGTTGTAAACTTCGGAACTGGCCGCCCCGGCGCCGCCCTTCAAAACAGTCTTGGTGGTCGGGTCGTAGAGGAAGGTATCTTTGCCCAGGACCGCAACCGTACCATTGGCGATGGTCGGCAGGGTCGACTTCGTAACGGTGCCTTTGAAGGAAGGCAGCCTGGAAGCGCCCTCATCGCTGGCGGCCAGGCTGCCCTTATAGACCACATCCATACTGAGATTACCGGCACCCGTGCCGGTATAGGTCAGGTCAATTGAAGCCTGGTAGTCTTTAACGGCCGTCGCCGCCGCTACCGTGTCTTTGATAACGGCGGAGGCATTGCCGCCCCCGGTAGTTGCTCCGGCGGTCGGCCCGGTATTCGTGCCGGTGGTTGCGCCGGAGGTGGGATTACTGGGAGCGGGGGTCGCTTCGTCGCCACAGGCCGCGAGAATAGCGGCGAACAGCGCCAGAAGTATTAAATAGGTGAAACTGCGTTTCATCTTCATTAGGGATGTTCTCCTCCTGATTAGCACTCTAAGGTCGCAAAAATGTTGCCGTTGCGGGCATCTCGGCCCCAGTTGCTAGGATAGATATAAGCGTCAACGTAGCGGTTAGCCGCCAGGTTAAATTCATAGAGGGCATTGGTAGCCGCGTAATTGATACTAACGTTATAGAATTGAACGGTCGGCGCGCCGCTATTGGAGGTCAGGCCGCCGTTATCAATGGTAGCCGTGCGGCCTCCCACGGTGCCATCCAGGCGTATATAGTAAAAATCTACTGACACGGTATTGCCGTTCAACAGGGCGTTGCAACCAACATACAGGATTGCGGCTGGAACATTTACCGGCGCGCCGCTGGGGGCATCGAGTGTTTTGGCGCTGGCCGTCTGCTGAAGCCCCAAAGACATGAACGAGGCAAGTAACAAGGCGATTGCCATTATAGAGAAACGGCGTAATAGAGATGTACTGTCATGCACTAAGGTCATAAATCTACCCCTTCTTAAATATTGATTATTCATTTTAACGACCCGGCGAGGGAAGCTAAAGCTTTAACAGGTACTAACTACCTGACTCTAATACCACAACCTTACCAGGATAATTCATAAAGCCTGGTAGACCGGAAATCCCGGTCTGAACCAGCCGATTCAACCCGTTTGAAATAGCTTAAGTAACTTTAATAAAAATTTGTAAAGGGAGATAACCTGGAAAGCTTTACGGGTACATGGATTGCACAGATAAAACAAGTAAATTTGACGAAATAGTTTCTGTTCAAACCGCCTAAATTCTTGTCATTTAATAATTTAGCTTGTTAAATTCAGGGTTATCTTTATAATAACCCGCCCCGGTTAGCTCGTCAATACTTTTTTTAATCCCACCCGCCGGACTATCAGGAATAGTCTTTGGCCTTACCTCTCCCGTCTGTC
>CADDZM010000304.1 GCA_902812345.1 Chloroflexota bacterium
GCCATAGCCGTACTGCTGCGCCTGGGTCGGCTGGAAATTACCCGGCTGGCCGTAAGGCGGCTGCCCATACCCGCCCTGAGGCTGGCCTCCCAGGGGCGGTTGGGGCTGGCCGTAGCCCCCGGTCGGTTGCCCATACCCGCCCTGAGGTTGGCCTCCCTGGGGCTGCCCGTAGCCGCCCGGTGGTGTCCCTCCCTGGGGCTGGCCTCCCTGGGTTGGCGGCTGGGGTGGGTAATTATTGCCACCGTAATTGCCATAGTTATTGCTCATTTGAAATACTCCTTTAAGACGGGTGTAATCACGTTTTTTATTGCTTATGCTAAATAATTCAAACGATTCGGCCGTTCTTCCCCATGAGCGAATAACAGACCATCCGCAACCACCAGAACAAGGTTATTTTGTAGGCGTGGCCGCCGGAGCCGAGTTGGCGGTAGGTAACGGCGCGGTCCCACCCTGGATGGCGATTACTACATTCTGGTCCTTTGGAAGGGTGCCGTTTGCCCGGAAAGTATCCAAGACCGGGGCTTTAGCGTCCGGCCCAAGCAGGATTATCCCTATAACCCGTTTCTTGCTGGGGTCGGTCAAAGGCTTCTCAAAGGCCAGGACTATTCCGTTATTGCCCAGTTCGTCACTTTTCAAAATGGTGGGACTGGCATTGGCCCAGCCCCGCTTCGTCATTTCGGTGGTATAGGTCGTTTGTAAATCGGCCAGGCTCTGGCTGGTCTTATAGACGGTAACATCCTGTTGGAAAATATCGGCCCGGTTGGGTAAGAGAACAGCGTTTCTAAAATCATTGTTACTGGCTACTTCAGGCACAGGCGTCAAGCTCTGGGGTGTATACAATGAATAGTCGGTATCAGGCGTGCCACCACAGGCGACCAGCAGCGCTGACATCAGCAGCATGCAAAGGGCCAGCGCGGGAAGTTTCCAGATTATCTTATTACTAACAGCAGGCATTGAGTAGGGAAAAACCTTTCCTCCGTTTTCAGGCGGTTTAATACAACAATACCGGGTATATTATAACCCGGATTCAACCCGGTAATTATAACATATATCACTTTATACTGATGTAGTTTATATAAAAAAAGCCGGGAAACCTTAAATTACTCAGATTTCCCGGCTTCCCGGCGACCTTAGAACCTTAGGGCCTTACCGGGCTTCTTTCCAGCACAAGCTCGCTTAGACCAGTTCGATGCTCATGGCGACGGCCCCGCCGCCACCCAGACAGAGCGTCACCAGGCCGCGTTTGCCGCCGGTATCCTGCAAGGCGTGAATCAAGGTCGTGAGGATTTTAGAGCCGCTGGCCCCAATCGGGTGTCCCAGGGCAATCGCCCCGCCCCGCACGTTCACCTTGCTCAGGTCCATCTTCAACTCTTTAGCGTTCGCCAGCACCTGGGCCGCGAAAGCCTCGTTGACCTCGATTAAATCGAAGTCGCCCAACTGCTGCCCGGTCTGCTCCAACAACTTTTTAACGGCCAGGGGCGGCGCGGCAAAAATATATTTGGGCGCCAAAGCCGCTGAAGCGTAGCCCACAACGCGGGCCTGGGGGTTCACGCCGTGTCTTTCAGCCGCCGCCCGGCTAAGGACCACCATCGCGCTGGCCCCGTCGCTCAGGCCCGGGGCGTTCCCGGCGGTGACGACTCCACCGTCCGGCTTAAAGACGGGGGCCAGGCGGCTAAGGCTGTCCAGGCTGGTATCGGGCCGGACCGGTTCGTCTGTATCAAAGACGGTCACGCCTTTTTTCGACTTGATTTGCACCGGCACGATTTCCCGCTTGAAGTCGCCCCGCTCGATGGCCCTGACCGCTTTCTGGTGGCTGCCCAAGGCCAGTTCGTCCTGGGCTTCCCGGCTGATGCCAAATTTCTCCGCGATAAACTCGGCGCTCATACCCATATGGTAATTTTCAAAAGCGCACCACAGCCCATCATGGACTACCGAATCAACAAGCTGGCCGTTACCCATGCGATAACCGGTGCGAGCCTTTTCCAACAGGTACGGCGCCTGGCTCATGCTTTCCATGCCCCCGGCTACCAGCACATCACTTTCCCCGGCTTTAATCGAGTTGGCGGCCAGCATTACAGCTTTCAAGCCGCTGCCGCAAACCTTGTTGATGGTCAGGGCCGGGACCGAATCGGGCAGACCGCTACCCATCGCGGCCTGGCGGGCCGGAGCCTGACCAACCCCGGCCTGGACCACGTTACCCATAATTGCTTCTTCGACCACTTCCGGCTGGATACCGGCCCGTTTGACGGCCTCCCGAATGGCGATAGCGCCAAGCTCGGGCGCGCTAAAACCGCTAAGGGCTCCCAGGAATTTGCCGGTTGGCAACCGGGTAGCCCCGGCAATTAAAACTTCGTCGCTTTTCATAAGATACTCCTTAACGCTCGGCATTGAGCATTTTAAATCTAAAACCGGCCAGATTGCCGTTTAATTTTCTTCTTTATTAGAGTTTACCAGAAATTTTTCATAAAAGATGGAATCCTGATCCAAATGGACCTTGCCCCGGTGGGTCTCCACAAAACCGTTTCGAATATAGAAAAGCTGTGCCCGGATATTGTTCTCGCCGGTTTCCAGGTGGAGGCGGGTATAACCCAGTTCACGGGCCTTTTGCTCCAACGCCTCGTAAATCTTCTGACCGAAACCCTGGCGCTGATACTCCGGGTGAGTACGCATGCGTTTGATTTCGGCTTCGTGCGGCCCGGTCTTGCGAAAAGCGCCCATCGCCGCCGGGCGGCCTTCGTACTCTGCCACCAAAAACTCGCCGTCATTGCCGTAATAATGCTCGGGAATGTTGCGAATGTCGTCGTCCCACGGCCCCGGCCCAGGATGCGCGCCCATTTGTTTCAGGCCCAGCAGGTGGAGTTCCATCACGGAGGCCCGGTCGCTCTCCCGGTAACGCCGGAGTTTTATTTCGCCCATCCTCTTGAAAGAAACCTTTCTAACCCGGGTAAAAACATTTCATGTTCAGCAAATACCCTCCTGATTCTAATCCACATCAGGCCAAAAAGCAATTATGGGCCATTAAAATCGCAACCAAAAAGGGCAACCAAAATATTATTTAATTAACCCTCTGGCTAAGCTAACCGGCATTATTCAGTCAAATTTGTAAATTAGACTTACCCGGTATAAAATTTTCTTTTGAAGTGGAACACCAGACCGAGAGGAGAAGGATTATGAATGACCGGGCCGGAAAACCTGAAACCAAAAAGCCCCTGGAACGATGGCTGTCCGCCGAAGTACTTCCGGCCCAGAATCGCCCCATTCACCAATGGCGGGAAAACGAAGCCGCCGAACGGCAAGACCCGGTGGTAATGGAGGAGCCTTTCGAAATACGGGTGAACGGGCGCAACCTGGCGGTTATCATGCGCACGCCCGGTTCAAGCGTGGAGACGGACCGTGAACTGGCCCTCGGTTTTCTACTCTCGGAAGGCATAATCAGCCGCCCGGCCCAGCTCGAGGCGATAGTCCGTTCCAGGGACGCTGACGGATTGCCCGAAGAAAATGTGCTGGATGTAAAAGCGCCTGGCGTTAACCCTTTCGACCGGGCTGAAGGGGCAGACGAAGCCAGCTTTGAACGGCGCTTTGTGGTAGCCTCAAGTTGCGGGCTTTGCGGCAAAAACTCTATCCAGGATGCCTGCCGCCGCCTGCCGCCGCTCGCTGCTTCCCAGAACAGCTTCAAGGTCCAGCCCGCCACGCTCTACAACCTGCCAGACCGGTTGCGCGAAGCTCAGGCTGTTTTCGAGCAGACCGGGGGGCTTCACGCCGCCGGTCTTTTCGATTTTGAAGGGAATTTGCTGCTGGTGCGGGAGGATATTGGCCGCCATAACGCGGTAGATAAAATCATCGGGCGGCAGGCGTTGGATGGGAATTTCCCGCTTGAAGGTAAAATCCTGCTGGTAAGCGGGCGTATTTCGTTTGAAATTGTCCAGAAAGCCCTGGCGGCGCGCCTCCCCCTGGTGGCCGCCGTTTCCGCGCCCAGCACCCTGGCCCTTGACCTGGCTGATGAAGGCGGTATTACCCTGGTCGGCTTTTTGCGAAACCGCTCTATGAATGTCTATACCCATCCAGGCCGGGTCCAGAACTAAGCGGGAAACTTTCACACTTTAGGAAAGAACGGATTATAATAGCCAGGCAAGTAGTTTGTTAGACCATTTACAAAATTATTAAAAGATGAAGAAACGAATCAGGGTGAGGAACGGTTCCAATGATAATTTGTAAGACAAAAAATGAAATTGAGCTTATGCGCCAGGCCGGACGGGTGGTTGCGATAGCTATCGAGGAAACCAGCAAGCATATCCGCCCGGGTATTACAACCCTGGAACTGGATGAAATTGCCGCCGATGTGATTAAATCGCACGACTGCATCCCGACCTTCAAAGGCCAGTACGGTTTCCCCCGCAATATTTGTATCTCGGTCAATGAAGAAGTCGTTCACGGCATTCCCGGCCACCGTAAACTAAAAGAGGGCGACATTGTAAAGTTGGACGTAGGCGCGACCTACAAAGGCTGGGTCGGCGACTCGGCGGCCAGTTTCCCGGTCGGCAAGGTTTCCGTCCAGGCCCAGCAGCTAATGGATGTTACCAGGGAGGCCATGATACTGGGGATTGACCAGATGCGCCTGGGTCACTACCTGCATGATATCGCCGAAGCTATTCACTCCTATATCGAAAAATTCGGTTTCTCGACAGTCGCGGATTACGGCGGACACGGCATCGGGCGCAAGAACCACGAAGACCCCTTCGTGCCTCAGAGCCGCCAGAAGACTCGCGGTATGCAACTGCGCAAAGGCATGTGCCTGGCTATTGAGCCGATGATAAACATGGGTACGGCTAAAGTCCACGTTATCGAGGACAAATGGACTGTCGTGACGGACGATGGCAAACTTTCTTCCCACTTCGAACATAGCGCCGCTATCACGGACGGCGACCCGATTATTCTAACGGCCCGTTAACCCGGGTTTGACTTAAAGGGTGCCGAAGTGTATATTTTAAACACAAATGATAAATATCACAAGATATTTAATATAACTGCTTATAAAATTAAGGGATAATAAAGTGAGAAGTTTTGAGGAAAACCGGCCGCGAGAAGTCCGACGGCCTGTTATCGGTATCACCGGGGACGTAATGGAAAGCAGCACCGGAACCCGCCACGCTGTTCGGGACAGCTATGTGTCGGCTATCGTTAACGCCGGGGGTATTCCGCTTTTAATACCGGCTACCGGCAATTTGGAAGTTACTTATTCCCTCTACCGGTTGGCGGACGGCCTGCTTTTTACGGGTGGAAACGATATTGACCCATCGGTTTACGGCGAACAGCTGGACGGTACTGAAGTGCTGGGGATTTCGGAAAACCGCGATATCACCGAGTTGCAACTGGCCCGCTGGGCTTTGAGCGATGACTGGCCGGTCCTGGGGATTTGCCGGGGCCAGCAGTTGTTGAACGTGGCGGCGGGCGGAACCCTCTACCAGGATATTCCGGCTGATTTACCCCAGAGCGAGGTTGACCACCGGGGCAGCACCTATACCGGCGACCGGGGCTTGTATAGCCACGAAGTAAAAATTGAACCGAGTTGCGGTCTGGCCGGAATTTTTGGCGAAACCGCGTTTATGGTAAATTCACTGCATCACCAGGGCGTGAAGCGGGTCGGCGACGGCCTGAAAGTGGTCGGCGTTGCTCCCGATGGGATGGCCGAAGCCCTGGAAGGTCCGGGCCATCGCTGGCTCTACACCGTCCAGTGGCACCCCGAAGAGTTGTGGCGGAAGCAATCGGCGGCCACCAATCTTTTCAAAGCTTTCGTTGAAGCGGCGGCCAGTTACCTCTACCAGCGAGAAAATGCCGCCGTAGCAGTTTAACCAATTTTTTTTAGAATTAGAAATAAAAGGAAGCCGTCACAGGCTCCCTTTTGGTTTTATACGAAAATCAGCGGTTCTTCCAGGCCTTTAGCAGGGCCACGAAGGGCCGAAAAAGCAGAAAGACCGGTTTTGCTTTCGGCTCCCGGGTATCGGCGTACCGGGAAAGGGGAGTCTGCGTCTGGCCGGGCGAGCTTGAAGCGGATACCGAAGTTGAAGCGGGCGGCACCGTATTGGTAGCATCCGGTAGGGCTGCCGGCGCTTGAGGCCGGGCGGCAGGATGAGCAACGGGCACAGCCGGAATTCTTTGCGGTTCCCGGTTCTCCGGCGCAACCGGTTCTTCCCAGACCGGCATCGGTGGAACGGCTGTCTTCGCCGGTGGTGGGGTTGGCGTTACCGGCACAAAGCCCTCGATTTGGGGCGTTTCGCTTATGGCGGACCTGAGAGCCTGATTAAAAGCCGGCGGCTGGACTTTTTTCAAGACAGGGTTCGGGGCCAGGGGCAATTCCGGCTTTTCATCTTGAATGTGCTGACCGGGTGTCCTCGGCGCTTCCTGGCGGAGTGGTTGAGAGGGTAGCCGGGTTGCTTCGGATGGCTGTAGCCGGTTTGGCGGCTGGATGCTCTCGTTTCGCGGCGGGCGGCTAACATTGCGGAGCGGGTTAATTCGAGGCCGTTGAAACGAGGCCAGCGCCGGTGACAGAGATGGTAAAGCGCTGGAAGGCGGAACGGTGAATCCCGCCGGTTTAGCGGGTTCGGTAAGCGGGGCTGTTTGTGAACCTGCCCGCATGGCTAACCCGGCAATTTTTTGCATGCCTTCAAAGTCGAGCGATGTGATAATTTTGAACCGGAAAGCATCGGCCCGGTGGACCAGGGCTTTGGATAATTCTTCCCAGGCGCGGCCCTGCTTGACCAGGAAATATGCTTTGCCGGTTTCGACCAGTTTGGCGACCACAAAACTATTCTGGGCATCGGACGAGGCAAAGACCAGGTTTACCGGCAGATTGCGCCGGGCAATCGCTTCCAGCATTCCGATAAGACCCACTTCGGTATCGGCGGGCATCATTACATCCGAAATAATAGTCAGGCGTGAGAAGACCGGCGAGTTTATAACAAACAAAGCCTGCCTGGGTGAAGGCGCGGTGTAAATAGTAAACTCGTCTATAACCGAAGACTCGGTGGGTATGATGCCGTCAAGCGGAAACATTTCTGGGCCTGGGACTTCCTTGCTCTGGGTAAATTTTCCATCTTTATCGCTATGGAAAACCTTAAAAATCTTGCCGGTAGCCAGGCAATTTGCCACGATTAAATCGGCCAGGGTCTGGCGCAGGCGGGCGCTATCGTCAATAATAAGTATATGATGAGTTTGCCGGGTTTTGGGCTGGGTAAAGTCCTGTGACATCACCACGAAAACCTTTCTGCGCTCCTGCATACGGAAGATTTTAAAAAATTAAATTTATTACATACCGGGATATTTTAGCACGTGAGGAGAATGGGTGATATAGAAATATATGTAATTTTTGTTACAGTTATGGTTAAGTCTTGAAACAAAATTAAATTCGAGTCTCACTTAAATCTGAAATATTATACTGCCTTG
>CADDZM010000305.1 GCA_902812345.1 Chloroflexota bacterium
GTTACATCCTCTTCCAGGCCGAACGGCACCGACATGTCCAGGTCTTCATAACTAAGCGGGGCGGTATAGCCGTCATTGCGGTCAATCAACTGCCTGACCGTAATTTTAGCCGGGGGTGGGGCCGGTTCCACTTCATCAAAGATGTTATCAAATTCAGGTTCGGGCGTGGCCGGGGCCGGAGACGGCGCGGACGGGGCCGGTTGAGCGGTTTCCGGTTGGGCAGGCATTGGCGCAGAGAAAGCCGGAGCGGATTCAACCGGGGACGGCCCGGTAGAGGGCGGGATGCCCGCATCGTCTCTTTCAAGACTCAGGTCAAGGCCAGCCTGGTTTAGCAGCGAGAAAAAGTCATCGTCTTCAAAGAGATTTTCGTTTTCCTGCCAGTCTTTGTTGGGCAGCTCCATCGCCGGGGTATCCTTGAACGAAAGGGGTTGGCCGGTTTCCGGGGTAACTGATGGTTCTGCGGATGTAGCCGCCATTTCGGGGGAGTCTTTTAACCAGTCGGGAAAAGCCTTTTCCGCGGGGCTATCTTGCAGCCAGCCGGGAAGGGCTTCTTGCTGGGCGGCAGAACTGCTGGCCCAGGCAAAGTCGTTAGCGGGCGGCGCAGGCGGTTCCTGGGAAGGCGTTACCGCGCCGGAAATACCGGCCGGTTGTTCCGGATCAGTAGCCGCCGACTGGTAGGTTTCCGGTTCGTTAAGCCAGGCCGGTAATTCCAGGTCATCGTAAGCAAATTTCGGCTGGCCGGGTGTGGCTAAATTTGTATCGAAAAGGTTAATTGGTTCATCACCGGCTTTATCCGGCTCAAAGGAAAACGGCGGTATAACCGGTTCGTCCTGCTGGGCTGGCTCAGCAGCCTGGGCTGCCTCCGCGGCCTGAGATGGCTCAGGGGCCGCTGAAGCCACTTCAACCTGAAGCGATTCCTCGACTGGTAGAGCGGACGGCGCAGACGGTTGTAAATAGCCTGTTGGGGTTTCCTGGGTAGGAAGCTCGAACGGGTAATCGCTGGGGCCGCTATAGTTATAATCCTGGCTGTACAATGGAGCCGGGCTATCCAGGTCGAAATCATAGTTGTTTGACTGAGTGGACAACTCGCCGGTTTCAGCGGAAGGGTAATAGCCGGCCTGGGACGGTACGCCCGGGGTGTCCAGCTCAAACGGGTAAAAGGTTTCTTCAACCTGGGGTATTTCCACAGGCGGATTGACCGGGGCTTCCTGGACGGAGGCGGTATCCGGCACCGGTGCGGCAGCTTCAGTAAAAGGCTCAACTTGAGCTTCGGGCCGGTTCACCGGCATATTCAACGATTCAATTTGAGATTCCGGCTGGCTGACCGCTTCGGCAGTTTCCGGGGAAGTTTCAGTTTCAGGTGCGGCCGGTTCAGCCGCATAATCTTGCTGTAACGGTTCCGGTTCGGCGGTAGTTTCTGCATCAAACAGGGCCGGTTCGGTAGCCGCTTCCACCGTGCCAGGCCCGGCATCTGACTCGGTGCGGAATAGCTCTTGCTCGGCGGCGTAGTCCGGCTGGTAGGTTTCCGGTGTGACCAGTTCCGGCGCCTCAGGTTCCGGTGCGACCGCTTCCGATTCGATATTGGATGCTTCGGCCGTTTCGGTAGACTGGACAGGTTCCGCGCCAACCGGGGCTTCCTCAAGGGAGATTTCAGGAGCGGTTTCCGGCGTATCTTTTTCCGGTTCCGGTGCGACCGGTTCCGGTACAGGGCTTTCAGCCTCGTCAGAAGGCGCGGCCTGAATTATTTCTAGAGAGGAGGCCGGTTCCGCCGGGACTGCTTCAGCCTCGGGCTGGTCTTCCTTGTCGTCATGCCCGCCAAAAAGATTTTTAAGGCGGTCGTACCAGTGGTGTTTTTCTTCAGGCTTTTCAGTTTCCTGGGTCGGGGCGGGTTGCGCCACTTCCTGAGTCGGGGCTTCCGGTTGCAAAGCTTCAGTTTGGGGGACAGCAGCCTGGGAGGTTTCGGTTGCGGCTTCCCGGTCGGGCACCTGTGGCTCAACGGCCTCAACGGCAGCATCCAGGGGAGCGGTTTCCGCTTCAACGGCCCCGGTTGGGGCAGCCTCTTCAGCCGGGGCGGCAGCTTCCCCGGTGGTTTCAGGGGCAGTTTCTTCAACTGGCTCGGTAACTTCTTCCGCGGCGGGTTCACCGGCGGACACCTCTGTTGCAAACGACTCAGTTGCCGGGGTCTCTTCTGCGGGGGCTTCCTCTGCAGGCTGTTCTGGAGAAACTTCCTGTGAAAGTGGTGGGACTGTTTCAGGCGCAGTAGCGGCGGCCGTTTCTTCATCTGGCGAGGCAACAGACTCGCTCTCGGCGGAGACAACCTCAACCGCC
This sequence comes from Chloroflexota bacterium, assembly GCA_902812345.1. Taxonomy (GTDB): domain Bacteria; phylum Chloroflexota; class Chloroflexia; order Chloroheliales; family Chloroheliaceae; genus 54-19. The sequence continues at coordinate 2,329 of CADDZM010000305.1, forward strand.
TCGGCAGCTTTTTCAGGAGCGGAAGTGGAAGTCTCGGACACCTCGACACTGCCAGCGGGCGCAGTCCGGGCTGGCTCCGCAGAATACGATTGGTCGAAGTATTCTGGCCGGACATATTTGGGTGTGATGTCATCCCCGATAGCGGGAGAAACTTCCAGTTGCCCGGTTAAAAGAGCCTCATTTCGTGCCTGCTGTTCCTGGTCCTGTAGTGCGGCTTCATTTCCAAAGTCAGGGATGAATTCGTCCGCGAAAATATCCGCCGCCCAATCGTCCTGGAAAGCTTCGACCGGTTCCTGGGCAACTTCTTCAGAACCCGCCCGGGCAAATTCCGCTTCCGGGGAAACTGAAGTTTCCGGTTCAGCCACTTCCTGGGCTGCTTCCGGCACGTCCTGTTCAGCCAGGGCCGTTTCGGGCACTACCTGTCCAGCCTCGACTGGCTCGCCGGGCTCCTCAAAGGCTGTTTCGGGCGCGGTTTGAACGGCCTGCTCAGGGGCTTCATTCTCAAGCTCAAGGGCGGCCGGTTCGGCGGTTTCCGGGGCGGCGGCTTCTGGTTCAGCCTGCCCAGCCCGGGCCGATTTGGTGGTCTCTATATCATCAATCGGCGGAGATACAGCGGCTTCAAAGGCAGCCGTCTCAAGTTGAGCCAGGTTATCAGGCTGGCCGGGCGCGTCGAAAATCTCGGGTTGGACTTCCGGCTGACTATCAGACTGGTAAGCCGCTTCGGCCTGGACCGCTTCGGGTTCAATTGGCGCGGCTTGAAATTCTTCAGACCGGGTCTCATCTGGCTGGCCTTCACCGGCCCGGGTTTCCTCGGGCGGGGCTTCGGGCAGTTCCTCAGGCTGGTAAGCCGCTTCGGCCTGGGCTTCTTCGGTAGCCACTTCCTCGGGCTGGTCCGCGACAGTCTCGTCTTCTTCCGGTTCGGAAGCAGTTTCAGGCTGTTCTGTATCAGGCGGAGTTGCTTCCGGCTGATAAGCTGCCGGAGGCTCCGGTTTGGGCCGGGTCGTTTCAGGCGGTACTGCTTTGGGATGGTAGGCCAGGTCGGACTCAATATCATCAATATCAGCATCAAAATCAGCCTGAGAGGGTTCGGCCTGATAAGCTGCCTCGGTTTGAATTTCCTCAGGCTGGGCTTCGTCCGGTTGGGCCGCTTCGGCCTGGTAAGCAGGTTCCGGTTGGGCTTCGTCAGGCTGGGCTTCGTCAGGCTGAAGTTCTTCCGGCAGATAAGCCGCCGTATCAGGCTGAATTTCCTCTGGCTGGTAAGCCGCCGTATCCTGGAAAGTTTCAGCCTGGATTGGTTCAGGTTCGGCGGTGGTCGGGTCAACTTCGGTGGGCGTTTCCGTAACCTGGTCTACCTCCTCATTAAAGTCGGGCGTAAAAGTGAAAGCTTCGACCTGGGGACGGTAAGCGGGTTCCTCGACGGTCTCCGGTTGGTAAGAAACCACGGACTCGTTCTCAACTGCCGGGGGCGGAGATTCTTCCAGGTCGGTTTCCGGCATAGGGGTCTCAAGAAACGCCAGGAGATTAGGCGGGGCCGGTTGAACGGCTTCGGCCGGGTCGGTATTTAAATCCTTTATAAGCTGGTTAAAGGGGAAGAGCGGGCCGGGGTTATGGCTGCGCTCCAGGCTGTCAATCCAGTTATGGCCGATAATGTGCTGGTTATCGGCCTCAATTTCCCAGCGCTGCACAAGCTGGCGGTGCAGAGCCAGGGCAGCCGCGTACTGCCGGGGCGTCAGGGGTTCGCCGCTATAGCCTTCGTAATCAACCGAAAGCGTGACGAGGTTACAGTTAACCTTTTCCTGGTAAACCTCTTTGAGCCAGCCGATACTTAAATCGGGGTTTTGCAGCACACCGTTGGACCAGGCGGTATCCTCTTCGTCCACGAACTGCCAGACGCGGCCGTCGCGGGCGATACCGTAATGGGCCGATACGGCAAAGACGCCTTCGGGACTCCGGCCGTTGAAATACTGCTCGGCGTCCTCGATGGAACCCTGCATCATCCGTTCAACGATGGCAATGGGCAAGAAACCGCCCCGGCCCTTCCAGAAATTTTTGACGGGTCTTTTATCAATCACGAGCGCAAAATCGCTTTGCATTGGCGTAGCCTCCTACCCTTTACACCGCAGGGGAATTTGGTTGGATGTTTTCTAACATTTTATCTTATGTAAAACCATTGTACAAGTCCACAAATAACATTGCCGCTCTTTCCCGTTTAGGATATAATCGAGCTTGTTTACAAGGGGAGGAAAAATAAAATGAGCTTATTTGAAACGAAAAAGCGGCATGCTGTGGTAGTAGCCGGGCACCGGGGAGCCAGCGGGCACGCCCCGGAAAATACCCTGGTGGCTTTTGCCAGGGCCAAAGAACTTGGCGCAGACGGGATTGAGTTCGATGTGCAACTTAGCGCCGACGGCATCCCGATTATTTTGCACGATGATACCCTGGCCCGGACCACTAACCTGGGCCAACAACTCCGGCCTACCGAGCTTACCCTCGCCCGGCTTAAAGAACTCGATGCCGGAAGCTGGTTCTCGCCGGAATTCGCCGGAGAGAAAATTCCGACCCTGGAAGAAGTTTTTAGCGAATTTGGCGGGAAACTCGACTTTAATATCGAGATAAAAAGTAGGCCCGGCTTCGAGGCGGACAACGGTATTGAACAGAAGATTGCGGACCTGGTCCGGCAGTACAAACTGGAAGACTCGGCGCTGATAAGCAGTTTCGACGCAGGGCGGCTGGCTTCGTTGCACCGGTACGACCCCGGTTTGCGCCTGGCCTTTATTTATGAGGTCCGGCCCGACCTTTACCCGCCTGATTTCGACCCGATTGTCACGGCGAAATCGTTCAACTCGGTCGCGCTGCACCCGCCTTTTCGCAGTGTAGACCGGGCTCTGTTGGAACAGGCCCATACCAACGGTCTCAACATCAATGCCTGGACGGTTAACGAGATACCGGACATGGAGCGATTGGTCGCGCTTGGCATCGATACAATTACTACCAATTACCCTGACCGGCTGGTGAAAGTGCTGGAACAAGCGCCAAGGCAAGACTAAAAAGTCAGGTTAAAAGGAAGGAAACCGCAGGATGCCAGCAGGGGGAGTTCAGTTAGTGCGGATTGGGGTGGTAGGAACAGGCTTCGGCAGCCGAGTTCAGATTCCCGGCTTTTTAAAGCTGGATGGCGTTGAAGTTAGCGCGGTCATGAGCAGCGGTCGGGTGGAAAGCGCCCGGCGGGTCGCCAGCGACTACAATATAGCAAAGGCCTGTACCACCTATGAAGAAATGCTGAGAATACCCGGCCTGGATGCCGTGAGCATTGTGACCCCGCCCTACCAGCACCACACCCTGACCCTGCAAGCCTTTGCGGCGGGAAAGCATGTCCTGTGTGAAAAACCGATGGCAACCAATCTCAAAGAAGCGCGCCAGATGCTGGAAGCGGCCCGGCGCAGCGGCCTGGTCGCGATGATTGACCACGAATTTCGCTATATCCCGGCCCGGGCTTTCGCGACGGAACTTATCCAACAGGGCTGGCTGGGACAGCTCATAACAGCCCAGGTTACAATGTTAACCGGCTCGTCGGCAGACCCGCTTGGCCGCCCCTGGAACTGGCTGTTTGACCGCGAGGCCGGTGGGGGCTTTCTTGGCGCACTCGGCTCGCATTACATAGATGCTTTACGGGGCTGGTTTGGCGAAATCGCGGCGGTCAGCGCCGATATGGAGACGGTTGTCAAAAACCGCCCCCTGCCAAATTCTAATGAAATGCGAGCCGTGACGACTGAGGATACTTTCGTCTTGCTGTGTCGTTTCGCCAGGGGCGGCGCCGCGTTAATCAATGTTTCGGTGGTCGTTCCTTTCGGCAACGGCGAGCGGCTGGAACTTTACGGCAGCAAAGGCACTCTTGTGCTGGATAACGAAGGCCGGGTTTATGCCGGTCGGGTCGGGGAAGACCATTTGCAACAACTGCAAATTCCGACCCGCTATACCAGCGGTCCTTCTTCGAGCGACCAGCGGTTACGGCCTTTCGTAACATTGGCAGGGGATTTTGTAGAGGCTATTCGGCAGGCCAGGCTGTCCGGCGGCGTGACCGCAGCACAACAACTTACGCCCGGTTTCTGGGATGGCTATAAGGTTCAACAGGTTATCGAGGCCGCCCGGCAGTCAGCGGAAACCAAATGCTGGGTGTCGCTGCCGCCGCTGCCGGTATAAGCAGCTATTTCAGGACAGGTTTTGAATTTTTATTTTGACTAGATTGGATAGATGAGGTGCCACATGGCAGATTACGAGAACAACAGCAACGGCTTTAGTTTTAATAGTAACGGAAACGGCCACAACAGCGACGGCCACGGCGAGGACATCCCGGAAGAACATTACGTTTTCGAGGAAGAGGACGAGGACCACGAGCACGAATATATTAATATTGCCCAGAGCCGGAATGTTTCGGCCTATGAAGAATCGGTCCATCAGATTATCAGTTTGGAATTTCAAGATAGAGGCCTGACGCTCGACTTTAGCGCCGAGGAAGCCAGGGAGTTAGGCAAGGTGCTGGCGGAAGTGGTGCGGTATCTTGAAAGCAAGCAGACCCGGTAAAGTTTTATAAAACAAAAGAAGCCCATGAACAGGATCGAACTGTTGACCTCATTCTTACCAAGAATGTGCTCTACCGACTGAGCTACATGGGCTTTTTCTATTGCATTTTTAACGGGACTATTTTAAAATGATGGTGCCCGGGGTGGGAGTCGAACCCACACGGGTGTTACCCCAATGGTTTTTGAGACCACCGCGTCTGCCATTCCGCCACCCGGGCCTATCAGGATACCGCAACCCTAAAGGGATTGTGCAAATCGGAAAAGGATGCGCAAGGAGAGATTTGAACTCTCACACCCGTAAGGATACTACACCCTGAATGTAGCGCGTCTGCCGTTCCGCCACTTGCGCGATTTGCCTCGTTATATTACCAAATAATTCACCAATAAGCAACTCATTTTAAAAGTAATTCAGGGCAAATGCCAAGGCAGAGCATGAAATAAAAAAGTGCAAGGTTAAGTATGTCGTGGTACTTACCTCGCACTCCGGTTACCAGGGCTAACCCGGTAACTTTATTGAGATTGTAAG
>CADDZM010000306.1 GCA_902812345.1 Chloroflexota bacterium
CGGTATGGCTGCCCACGACCAGGGCATGCACCAGCAATTTCTGGAAAAACTGGCTGCGAACGTTCTCGAAAGAGTCTTCGACCGGGGTTTCGAGCCAGGCCATGAGGTCTTCGCGACCGGGCGCGGTCAGGCTGTAGACCTTACGGGCCGGGGAATTCTTTTGCTCAACCGTCTCGCAGCTAACTATGCCTTCACCGGTAAGGCGGGTCATCAGGGCGTAGATTTGCCCGGCGCTGACCTCGCGCATGTGGCTAAAAGTGCGTTCAAACTCCTGCTTCATCTCGTAGCCGTGGCGAGGGGTATTAGCCAGCAAACCCAGCAAAGCGTATTTTATGGTCATCGGGCCTCGTCCTCCAGTTGCCAGCTTCGCAGGAACAACTGCCAGTTGCGCTGGCGCTGCCTTTCCTGCTGGTCGGGCGGGAGGCCGTAGACGGGCCGGGCAAAAGTGACCGGCCGCTCCACCATTTTTTCGAGGACCGGAGACACTTTGAGAGCGAAACCTTTGTCCTTGAAGGAAAAGCTGTAATCGAGGCCGAGGGCGTAGGGGAAGCGGAAATGCTCGTCCATGAACCCGGCTTCTTCGACCAGGGCGCGCCGGAAACAAAGCAGGCTGCCTTCCAGGGCTTCAACTTCGCCATCTTTGGGTCTTGAACCCGGTTCTAAAACCTCAAAGCCGGTCAAATTCTGGCCTTTACGAAGTAGTTTTACCGGGAAAGCGCCAAAAAGCGCCGGGGGTTGGCCGTCCTCGCGGGATAATTCACGCCACAACTCTTCGAAATAGTCCCCGGTCAGGCGCAGCCCGGCGTCCAGCAGCAGGAGATAGCGGCCCCGGCCCTGGCGAAAAGCGATGTTGCGGCCCGCCGCTTCGCCCAGGTTTTGTTGGGCGTAGACCACCCGAAAATTAGCGTAACCTTTGGTCAGTGGGGCCAGGTACTCAAAGACCTTGTCCGAGCCGTTCATATCCACCACAATCACTTCCAGGGAGCGGGCGCTGCGAGACAGGATTTTTAAAATGCTTTCGACCGTAAGGCGGACTTCCGGCAGGTTGTCGTAGGCTACCAGGCTGATAGTGAAGTCGAAGCGGTCCGGCTCGCGCAAATACGACCGCACGTCCTGGCTGCGCATAATCCGGCGAATGCCTTGCTCGTCCGGCCCATTTTCCCGGCCTGCTTTTTCACCCGGCTTGCCGGACTTCTGGCCGGTTTTAGGGCTGCCCGGTTGCAACCTGGCGCGGCCTTCAAACCCGGTCACGACCGGCTGGTTGCGGCGAGGTTCAACTTGAGGCCGTTTTGGTTCGGGTGGGGCCGGGCGGCGCTGCTCCGGTCTGGGCTGGCCCGCCTTTTCTTCAACGTGAGGACGGAGGGGCCGGGCGGCAGTCTCCGGCAGACCCAGGCCGCGATTCAAGCCCAAAGCCCCTGTGAAATCGGTGAGAAGGGCCAGTTTCGAAGCGTCGGAAAGCTCGCTCTGCAAGAGCATCCAGAGGGTCGCGACCGCCCGGGGCGTGGTCAGGTCGTCGCAAAGCAGGTTGTAAAAAGTTTCCCGCCACTCGGCCACGTGGGCGGAGTCTTTGGCGGAATTGGGAAGAGCCTGTTCCATTTCGGCAGCCTGGAACCGCCGGACGTAATCTTTTAGGCGGCCAAAGGCGGCCCGCGCCCCGGCCAGGGAATCGGGAGAAATTTTCAGGGGCGCGGCGTAGGGCGCGTTTGAATAGAAATAAAGCCGGATTTCATCGAGCGAGAAGCCGTCATAGCCGCCCGACCGGGCCGGCGCAGCCACTTTTAACCAGAGGCCTGTCCTTGAAGATGGGGTGTCTGCGGCGACCGTGACCTGGGCGGCTTCCGAGCGGTCCACCAGTTGGACCCGGCGGCCCGAGCGTTGGGTCAGGCGCGAAAAAAGGTCGGCGGTAAAGTAAGCCCGCATGGCGGTGGGGTCTGGGAAAGCGGTCAAAGGCGGTGGAGCAGCGGAAAGAGCGGGAGGCGGGCCGGGATAAGGCCAGGCCAGGTAGAGCCGCACCGGGTCGGCAGGGGGTAAGGGTTCTTTACGGCCGGTCCAGGCATTTAACAGCTTAATTTTTTCCATTAGTTGTCCCAATTCCTGCGGTACGGGCAGCGCGAGCAAGCCCCTTTACAGCAAAAACCGCCCGTGAACCGGGCGGCCGTTTTTACCTTTTGATGTATTTATTATAGCATAAAACTTTGCAAAAGTATGTAATATAAGTCCTTTTATCGCCGCCAATCGGCTGCTAGAATAGCAGAGCGGCATTATAAATTAGCCGGAAATTTCTGTCTAACGTTTAATACATAGTACGCTCAAATTTTGTCATTCCGACCCTGTGGGGAGTGACAAGGAGAGGGGAAGGCTGCCTTTGAAGATTTTACCTGAAGTGAGACTTATTATACAAAGTAATAGCTTATAAAGCCGGGGTTGGCCGTATTTCGCGCACAACCGGCCAGGGGTTACTAATCCCTGTTAATCAGGCTTTTAGCTGATTTTACTACTCTTTTGAGGTATAATTTATCCTTGCGCAACATTGCAAGGAACGGAAAGGGCTATGCAGAAACGGACACATTATGAGGTTCTGGGGGTGGAACGCAACGCCCACCCGACCCAGATAAAATCACAACACCGCCGGTTGGCCAAGCAGTATCATCCTGACCTGAACCCGGGCGACCCCAAAGCCTCCCAGCAATTCCGGGAGGTCCAGGCCGCTTATGATGTCCTTTCAGACCAGGATAAACGCCGCCGCTATGACGAAACCCTGCGACCCGAACCGGTAGATTCATTTGAAAGCTTTCACGAAAACGTCCGCAGCTATCGCTCTTACGAAGCTCGCCCGGGGACCGGCACCCGCCGCGCCGCCCGCCCGGTCAACCGGCCTCACCAACCCCGCGCCGCTTATTCCAACTATACTGTTTTCCTGAGCTTGCAGGAGCTTTTCAGAGGGGCCAGGCGCACCCTCACGGTGGGGCAGACCTATACCTGCGGGCGCTGCCGGGGGACCGGCAAGATTGACTTTATGACCTGCAAGCGCTGCGGCGGGTACGGCTTCCTGGTCAGTTACCACAACCAGGACATTGTTATTCCACCTGGCTTGCAACCGGATATGCAAATTCGGATTGACTTAAATCAGGGCCAGACCGAAGACGATATCCTGGACGCGCCTATCCGGACGAACGTGTCTGTGACGGTTAAGCTGGATGATAGCGGCCCCTTTGAGATGCGCGACAACCAGATTTACACGACGACCCTGGTGCCAGCCGAACTGCTCGAAACGGGCGGTAGCTGGACTATCCCCGACCCGCTGGGCGATGAATTTACTTTCACGATTCCGCCCCACACGCTGAGCGGCACGACCCTGAAACTGCGCAAACACGGGCTGAGGCTGGGCGCGTCATCCCGGCGCGGCCACCTGTTCTGTACGGTACTGGCCGCCAATCTTGCGCATACAACTTCTGAGGTTAAAGATAAAGAATGAAAACCACTTACAAAGCAGTTTGCCAGTACGATGACGGCACCAAAGACACCGCTACGGTTGTAATAGTTGCCGAAGGCCGCGAAATCTTCCAGGTCGCCTGGGAAATCAGCAACGGGGAAAAAGACCGGGCTGTTATGGAAGCGGGCTCCAACGAAGAAGCTTTTGAACTCTGGTGCGAGGAAAACGGGTTCGAACCGGCTTCTTAGGCCGGCAAGACCGCTACTGCTTGCGTTTTGAGATTAAATTATCGTTCTCGTCGTAGCGTTCTTCGATAACCACGCCGCCCGGCTCGTTATCGCGCATGTAGATGCGGAAGGTATCGTTCGGGTTGGCGTAATCCATGTTGTCCCGGATAGTCTGGAGAATGATTTTCAGGTCATCCTTACTGGCCTCGATATTAGCGATAAACTTCATTGGTCGCTCCTTTCAACGGCGGAAATATACCCGGCCGCCCTACGGGCTAATCTCCAACATTTGTATAGAAAAAGACTTTGTAGACGTTATCTTTGATGGCCTGCAAACATTCTTCGAGATGCCCGGCCACCTCTAAATCCTGCCACTTTTTGTTATCCCGGTAGTAAGCCAGCACGAACAGGCTGCTGGCGGTATCCACCGGGCTAACCCGCGCCCAGGGCGCGTAGTAGCCCTGCCAGGGTTCGTCGCCGTCCGGGACCACGTATTCATAAAGAATAAGGGCGCCCCGGCGTTCCTCGCCGAGGATTTCAGCCCAGGCCGGGTTTGGGCCGATAAATTCCTGGGCTCTTTTTAATAATTCACTTATTCCTACAATTCGCATAGCAAAAGTTTAGCACGAACCGCCGGGGCGGGCAATTTTCGCGCTATACTTTTAAAACTTACTAAAACTTACTAAAACTTACTAAAACTTGCCCTTGCTTCCATTCAAGTTTATAATCCTCACGAAAAGTTTGTTTCCTGGCAGAAAAGCTCGCAAAAGCAGTTTAACCTGATGGTAAGTAAGGACTCCAAATATCTTATGGCGCAACCCTTGAAGAAAGACAAAGACAAAGAGCATTTACCTAACGTGGTCGTGGTCGGCGGCGGCACCGGGGTTTCTACGGTACTGAGCTACCTTAAAAAGGTCGCCAACGTGACGGCGATTGTCTCGATGATGGACAGCGGCGGCAGCAGCGGCCGGTTGCGGGACGAACACGGCGTCTTGCCGCCGGGCGACGTTTTGAAGTGCCTTACCGAACTACTCCCCGATGACGACCGCAGCCTTAAGTGGGCCGATTTTCTCAACTACCGCTTTCAGAAAGGCGAAGGGCTGAAAGGCCACTCGCTCGGCAACCTGTTACTGACCGCCGCTTACGACTGGGAAGGCGGCACTTCCTATGGTATTGAGGCGCTTTCCTGGCTGCTCAATATCGAAGGGCAGGTGCTGCCCGTAACGCTTAATAATGTCGAACTGATTGCCCGCCTGTCCGATGGCAGCGAGGTTGTAGGGGAAACGCATATTGACCTGCGGACCCAGAACCTCGACCGCAAAATCGAATACATCCGGCTTTCCCGGCGCGCCCAGCTTTTCCGGCCTGTCGCTGAAGCTATTAAAACCGCCGATAAAATCGTTATCGGGCCGGGCAGTCTTTTTACCAGCATCCTGCCTAACTTCCTGGTGGAAGGGCTGTCCGAGGCTCTTAAAGAAAGTTCCGCCACCAAGATTTATGTCTGCAACCTGGTGACTGACCCGGCGGAAACGGACGGCTACAAGACCTCGGATTTTGTGCAGAAAATAACCGAATACCTGTCCGACGACGACAAAGTGGACTATGTGCTGGTCAATAACGGCCCGGTCAGCGACCTGGCCTTGCGAATGTACGAAACCGAAGGGAAATTCCCGGTACAGGTAGACCTGGAAGAAAAATCCGATATGGTGCGCAAGCGAGTGATTTTAGGGGCATTTTGCCGGGGCAAAGAAGTCTTACGGCACGATAGTAAAATCCTGGCGGATACTATTCTGAACCTGGAGTGATTAACTATGATTCCTTTAGATGAAATAGACCGGACCATCCTGCGTATTTTGCTGGCAAACGGCAAGACTTCCCAGGCCGACATTGCCGAGAAGGTTGGCATCAAAGCGCCGTCGGTCTTCGAGCGAATAAAAAAACTCCAGGAACGCGGCATTATTACCGGGTACAGCGCCTGTGTGGACGCCGATAAACTTGGCAAGAATCTGACCGCTTTTATCAGCGTGACCCTGGAAGGCGGGGCGCGTTACGCCGACGAGAGCAGCATTATTGAGTCTATCCGGGCTGAAAATTCTATCGAGGAATGTCATATTGTAGCCGGGGAAGAGTCTTTTATCATCAAGGCCCGGGTCAGCACCCCGCTTGAACTACAGGAATTAACCACCCGCCTGCGCCGCATGGAAGGGGTCGCCAATACCCGCACCACGGTGGCCCTTACCACCCCGATTGACCGGCCCCTCTCGATTGATTAAATCAGGAAGCGATTGTAAATAGAAACCCCTGAAAAGGTTAAATATTTTTAATAAACTCGAACCTGTTATTGACTAATTGAGTGGTAATTAGTGATAAAAACATTTGACAAATGTCTGGAGTCAGTTTATATTAAATGGTAATAGAGTGAAGAAATTCACTTATGCTGTGCCTACACACAACCCTAACAATCTCGGGTTAAAAGCTTAATAGAGTAACGAGAGTAAAGCTATTCGAAACTATAACTATCCGGTTTACGATGACCTAGACGATTTTGATGAGCCAGTACAGCTCCCCAAACGTCTTCCTCAGCAAGAGTGCCTCCGGTGCGGGAATATTTATCCCGGCGGACTTAAGAGATGCACAGCCTGCGGTCTGGACAACACGCGGGCCCAAATCAGCCCGGAGATAGCCACTCCGTGGCCCGGCTTCGAACGAGGGGTCATAGAATGCAATAGTTGTGGCTATGCTACCCCTGATGAACAGGCGCGGCGAGGGCGGATTCAAAAGTGCGGCCAGTGCGCTAAAGTACTCTATATACCGAGCGGCCTTTACCGCATTACCCCCGCCGCCGGGCAACCGGCCCCCCGGTACAGGGAATCGCACGGGCTTTTCTGGTGGCTGCAAGACCGGATTGGCGCAAGGCTGAACCGTTTCTCGCGGAGCCGTTACCGCCTGCCTATCGCCTTTTTGCTTTTCGTGATGGGCGTGGCCTTTTTAGTAGGGCTGTACTATATTAAAAACCAGGTGCCCCCGGTCCAGGTCAAAGAATCCCAGCTCTCCATTTATTACAAAAACGTCCTGGCGATTGATAAAAAACTGGTGACCGCCGAGGACGAATTTGATAAAGGTTCGGGCGGCAAGCCCCAGAGCATGGATGATTTCGCCGACAAGTCGAGCGCCAACAACAAAACTCGCTTCGTACGCGCCGCCGACCGGATGGAAAAACAGGTGGAAGGCTTCCTGAGCGATGCTTATGCCATGGAGGCGACCCTGCCCGCCGGGGCTGAGGCTCACTTCGCGGCCCTCAAGGTCAAGCTGGAAGAATACCAGAAGTATTACGCCCGGCTAAAAGATGGGGTGGACCTCAAGAACGAAGACCGCTGGAAAGAAGCTTTCGCCGGAGCGGATGCCCTTAAACAGGCCAAGACTAACGAGGAGCAGGCTTTTAACCAGTTGCAGGCGGCAGTCCTGACCCCGGCCCAGATTACGCCCAAAGCCTAACCGATGACGATGACCTGGCGTTTAACGGCGGTTTCCCTGGCGGTAACGAGTATATTTCTGGCAGGCTGGTTCGTTTTCAACAGCCCGGCCGGGTTTCCATTAAAAGCGGCCAGTCCCGGCGAGGACGGGGCCGCTTTTGGTTCCATTCTTTACCAGGCTACCACCACCGCCGCGCCGGTTACACCGACCGCCGCCCCTACCCCTACGCCTGTCC
>CADDZM010000307.1 GCA_902812345.1 Chloroflexota bacterium
CTGTAATCCGCTGCAAATCGTCTCCGCTCCGGCTAAAGGCTAACCGCCGGACCATTTCTTCGCCGCCTTCCACCCCTGAAGTCAGGGCTTGCACCAGCAAATCGGCCACCAGCGACGGTTCGCGGTCAATCCAGTATTTGTAGGCGGCTACTTCCAGGGCGGCCTGGCCGAATTCCTTAAAAAACCGGCGCAATCCTTCCCGGTAATCGCTGCTGCCGCTCTCCTGCAAACGGCTCGAAAGCTCGGTGAAGTAAGCGGCGGCGGGGGGGAAAGCCGCCACCGGGTCGTAAAAAAAGAAACGGCCTTCACGGCGCGGCCCGCGTTCGTTGTTTTCGAGCGCGAAAAGGGTTCGTTCGAGCAAAGTTGGCCGGGTAAAGGGGCGAGCTTCGCTTAAATACCGCAGCGCCAGTAAAATCTGGCCCAGGTTCGCCGCCGCGACCGTCCCGAAAGTCACCAGTTCCTCGTAGGACGGTTCGTCAAGCAAAATATTATCAGAGTTTTGCTCAAGGATTGGCCGCACCAGGGCCAGTAGCTCTTCGTCCCGGTCCAGGGCCGCCAGGGCTTCGGCCAGCTTCATTCTCACGGAAAAAACAAGCGGTTCGGGCAATTCTTGAAGTTTTTTCAAATAGGCTTCGGCTGTCGCTGGGTCGTTTCGGATGACCGCAAGGCGCACCAGCAAGCTGAGCGCGGCCTGGTCTTCGGGGTCAAGTTGCTCGACCACCCGCCGGGCGGCCTGCTCGGCTTCGGGCAAAGCGTTACCCAGCAGGCAGGCCAGGGCCACATTGTTAAGGGCCAGGGCCAGGGTGCCGTCCAGCCGGACCGCTTCCTCGAAAAACTCGCGAGCGGCGCTGTAATCCTCTTTACTCAGGGCCAGCCTTCCCCGGTCCAGGGCGCGCCCGACCGGCTCGAAAACCAGCAGGTCGCGGCCGTTTTCTTCAGCCGCGTTTCCGACAAGCTGGCGGGCGTTCTCGACCAGGTCGCCACACATATTAAGGTTAGCGGGCTGGCGGGTTTCCTGGGCTAACGCCAGGCAGTCCAACTGCTGCGCCAGGTCGTAGGCCAGGAACGGCAAATCGCTTAAAATATAGGTCTGTATCAGGTTAAAGCGGGTGAGCATCCCGGCTTTCTGGCCGGGCAGGGCCAGGGCGGCTTCAAAAGCAGCCTGGGCTTCGGCCCGGTAGCCCAGGCTGCCGTAAGTCGCGCCAAGCAGTTCTAAAAGCTGCAAGTTCGAGGGGTAGCGCTGGGCTAGCGGTTCGAGGACTTGCAGCCCTTCCTCGTAGCGGCCGGCCTCGAATAACCTTTCACTTTTGGCAAGCTGAGTTTGCAAGTAGCGTTCGGCGGTTCTGTCGGGGAATTGGAGTTGAATGGTCCGGTTGGGCCGGTGGTCTTTTTTAGGGTCTTTTTTCTTTGCCATTTCTTCCCGGTCTTTATCACATAAATCTTTATAATTAAGACCCCTATTATACCCCCGCAGTGATTGCTTTGCCTGGTAGAATAGTGATAGAAGTCATTGACAGCCCCGGCCATTTTTGGAGAAAATACAACAAACGCTAAAGGTTAGAAAGGACCTTTAATGCAACGCATATTTTTCTTAGGAACCGGCGCGGCCTTACCCTCAATTACCCAGGATAACTCTTCGTTGCTTGTAGAAAGCAATGACGTTCTTTTAATGGTAGATTGCAGCGGTGCGCCTTATCGTAAACTGCTGCGTATCGGCGTCGATCCGGTCAAATTAAAACATATTCTGATTACCCATCACCACATAGACCACATCGGCGGGTTGCCTTCCCTGGTGGAATGTCTGTGGATTAAAGGCCGCACCGAGCCGCTCCATATTTACGCCCTGCCTGCGGCCATGCGGGTTGTCGAAATTTTATTGGATTTATGGGACTTGCGTAACCGCCCTATCAAAGAATTTCCGATTGTGCTGCATACCATCGAAGGCAGCCAGGACGAACCGGTAATCGAAAGTCCCGAATTTACCCTGAGGGCCACCCCGACCCTGCACGCTGTACCCAGTGTGGCCTCAAAAATAATTTTCCCGGACGGCCGGACACTGGTCTATAGCAGCGATACCGCGCTCACCCCGGCCTTTATCGACTTTGCCCGGGGCGCGGACTTTTTGATGATGGAGTGTACTTATTGCGACGAAGAGCAGGAACTGGCCGGGATTACCTATCACCTGACCTCAAAAACTTTTAGCGAAATTGCCAGCCAGGTCCAGGCCCACCATACTCTTCTAATCCATCACTCCGAGCAAATGAGTTGCTCCCATGAAGATTTAACGCGGGAAATCGTCGAGAAACACGGTTTTAAGGGGAAATTCAGTATTCCAAAAGACCTGGATTTCATCGAGATTGAATAATTTACGAGGCCGGGACTTTGATTAGAAGTTTGTTAATTTTACCGGGTGGTGGCTCGAAATTCTTTTGGAGCAGTTGCCAATAATTCCAGGCCCGGTTAAAATGCCACGTAGCGATTCGTAATTTTGCAAGCCTTTTAACCTGACAATAACTCTTTTTCAGCGCCGAAGCAGAGTTGAATATTTAGAACTTTACATTAGCCGCCGGTTCAACCTTAGTTTTGGGCTAAGAGCCCCGGCTTTATTAAAGAATTTTAATACCCTCTTAATGTCTATTGTTAGGTTTGATTGTTAGTATAGAGCTATGTATCTTTTTAAGCCGAAAGCTCTTTCTCAACCCAAAGAGGGGTTTTGTTAGCAGTTTTAAAATCTGTATGGAAGCGAACCTTTTATGAGTAAAAAAATCCTGGCTATTGGCGCAGCAGTTGTAATCGTTGTGTTTATAGCAGCCTACTTTCTCACGGGCGCGAATGCCCCGGCTAAATTAGCCTTCAGCGATGTCCTGACTAAAGCCCGCAACGGTGAAGTAAAATCTATTACAACCAATTCGAACAACCGCAATATTATCATCGTCCTTAACAAAGATAATCAGACTTTCACCAGCACCATTCCTTCCGGTCGCCAGAAAATTGATGACATGCTCGATAACGCGGGCGTGGCGGACGATAAGTATCCCGATATTAAAAATGATAGCGGCGGGATTTCCGACCCGCTGCGCAGCGCCCTCCTGATGATAGGCAGCCTGGCGATTTTTGCCGGGGTCCTTTACTGGATTCGCCGCCGCCGCAACGGTAGCAACTCTAACAGTGATTACGCGGGTGGCCCTTTCGCCATGGGCCGCAGCCAGGCCCGCCTGGTCACGCCGCAAAAGGCCGGGGTTACTTTTGATGATGTAGCCGGCGCCGATGAAGCCAAGCAGGAACTGCAAGAAGTAGTTGAATTCCTCAAAAACCCTGAAAAGTTCTCTGCCCTGGGCGCGCGTATCCCCAAAGGTGTGCTGCTGGTCGGTTCACCCGGCACCGGCAAGACCCTGATTGCGAAAGCGGTCGCCGGGGAAGCCAATGTGCCGTTCCTGAGCGTCAGTGGCAGCGAGTTTGTTGAAATGTATGTCGGCGTAGGCGCGAGCCGGGTTCGCAACCTTTTCGCCCGGGCCAAGAAAATGGCTCCCTGTATCATCTTTATTGATGAAGTGGACGCCATGGGCCGCAAGCGCGGGGCACGGGCCGGTGGCGGTACCGAAGAACGCGAGCAGACCCTGAACCAGATGCTCGTTGAGATGGACGGCTTTGACAGCAACACCAACATTATCCTGATTGCCGCGACCAACCGCCCGGATGTCCTCGACCCGGCCCTCTTAAGGCCTGGCCGTTTCGACCGCCAGGTTACGATTGACAACCCGGATTACAAAGGCCGCTCGGCTATTTTAAAAGTCCATGCCAAGGGCAAGCCCTTTGCCCCGGAAGTTGACCTTGAGCGCATCGCCCGCCAGACCCCCGGCTTTAGTGGGGCCGACCTGATGAACCTGTGCAACGAGGCGGCCATCCTGACCGCCCGTCGCAGCAAGCACGCTATCGGCCTTTCCGAACTCGAAGAGGCGATTGACCGCGTCCTGGCCGGACCCGAGCGCAAGAGCCGGCTTATCAGCGAACGCGAACGCGTAACCGTGGCCTACCACGAAGTTGGTCACGCCCTGGTGGCAAAACTGGCCGGGACGGTTGACCCGGTCCAGAAAATCTCGATTATCTCGCGGGGCCGGATGGGTGGTTACACCCGGATTGGCGCAGGCGAGGACCGCACCCTCTGGACCAAGACCCAGCTTGAAGATTTTATGGCCTTTGCCCTGGGCGGCGCGGCGGCGGAAGAACTGACTTTCGGCGAAGTGACGACCGGCCCCAGCGACGACATCAACAAGGCCACTGAAATCGCCCGGGCGATGGTTTGCGACTACGGTATGAGCGAGAAGTTCGGCCCCCTGGCCCTCGGTAGCAAGCAGGGCAACGAATTCCTGGGCGGCGGGCAGCGTTCCACTAATTACAGCGGTAACTACGCCTACCAGATTGACCAGGAAATCCACGCTTTGGTCCAGAAGGCTTTAGGCCGGGCCAAGCAGATTCTGACCCGCTACAACCTGCACCTGATTGCGATTGCCAGCGCTGTCCTCGAAAAAGAAGTTCTCAGTGGGGACGAGATGGACGAAATTTTCAACCAGGTTGAGAAAGAAGGTATGGGCGTCAATATGTTTGCCCTGCGGCCTTTCACCAACGACCAGTTGGGCCTGCGGTCTGTTACCGGGCGGCTGAACGAAGAC
This sequence comes from Chloroflexota bacterium, assembly GCA_902812345.1. Classification (GTDB taxonomy): domain Bacteria; phylum Chloroflexota; class Chloroflexia; order Chloroheliales; family Chloroheliaceae; genus 54-19. The sequence continues at coordinate 4,671 of CADDZM010000307.1, forward strand.
CATGAAACGGTTGCAGCGGACGAAATCGTTGAAAATACGCCGGATGGTTCTTTGCCGGTCCAGACCGTTGCCAGCCGCGTGCTCAACCAGGACGGCACCGACGACTTGAACCGCACTGCTGTCTAACCAGGGTTCCAGCAGGTTCTTTTAAGAAGTTACCGGGTAGCTTTAGGGCTATCCGGTTTTTTATGCCAGTTTTAGGGTTAAGGCAAATTTACCATTCAGATTTCTCTGTAAAGTAAGTCTTGCCATAAGAACCCCTTATTCGTTGCACGGCCAACGTTGAACGTGCAACGAATAAGGGGGGTTACTAACAGGTCAAAAAGTACTATGTAATAAACCCTTTAATTTAACTAAAATTAATAAGAGCCTGGTTATTTGTGTTTGTTATTGGCCTTCTTAAAAATCTATTCTTTACTAAAGTTTGCAGACCTGTTTAATCCGAAAGGATACGTATTAGATGCTGTTCCTCACCGACCAGGGCGCCGTAGATGAAATGATGCGTTCGGACCTTCCTGACGATTGTTATGCCTATGGCAAAAGTTACCCTCATCATTTTTACCTAAACGGTGAAAAAGCCCTGGTTGTCCGGGCGGTTTATAGCGGAATAAAAGACGCTCAGGCCCGGAAAGATGAGGTAGCCCTGGCCCATTTCCAGTTGCACGATGAACAAATCCGGGCCTGGGCCCAGGATATCGAGCGCCAGCGCCAGGGCCAGCCGGCGCTGCCCGGTCAGGAGTATTTGCGTAAATCCCAACTTCCGCCCGATTGGGACGAGGACGAGCATAAACCGGCTACGCCCCCGCCTTTTACGCCGCCGATTCCCTTTACAGTCGCCGACCTCGATATTGCCCAGTCTTTCGTTGAGGACATGGTCGTGCGCTCCCTTTACTTTAAAGGGAATATAACCGGCGGCCAGATTGCCAATTTCCTGCGGGTGCCCTTCTACGGCCTCCTGTCTGTCGTTATCGAGCAGTTGCGGACCCAGGAATTAATTGACATCGTGGGGCAGGTCGGCCTGGGCGACGCCGGGTACCAGTTTACCCTTACCACCAAAGGCCAGCAGCGCGCTACCGACGCAATCGAAAAGACCGGCTATTCCGGCCCTATGCCGGTTTCCTATAACGATTTGATGGCTTCTATCCGGGCGCAGACCGTTAAAAATCTTGTCGTAACCCGGCAGTCTATCCGCAAGGCTTTTGCCGACCTGATTATTTCCGACCTGATGCTTAATAATATCGGCCCGGCGGTCAACTCGGCTTCCTCAATCTTTTTCTTCGGGGCGGCGGGTAACGGCAAGACCTCTATCGCCGAGCGCATCACTCGCCTGATGGGTGACAGTATTTTCGTGCCTTACGCGGTCGAGGCGGACGGCCAGATTATCAAGCTGTACGACCCCATCAACCACGAAGCCATTGATGACGGCGATATGCAAAAAATTGATTACGATGCCCGCTGGGTCCGTATCAAAAGACCGGTGGTGGTGGTCGGCGGTGAACTGACCATGCAGAGCCTTGACCTGATTTACAACGACAATGCCAAGACTTACGAAGCGCCTTTTCAGATGAAGGCTAACGGCGGCATTTTCCTCATTGACGACTTTGGCCGCCAGTTAATGCGGCCTATGGAACTGCTCAACCGCTGGATTGTGCCGCTCGAAAAACGCTATGACTATTTAACGCTCGTCACCGGTAAAAAGCTGGAAGTGCCTTTCGACCAGCTTATCGTTTTCAGTACAAATTTAGACCCTGCCGATCTCGCCGACGAAGCGTTCTTGCGCCGTATCAAGTACAAGATTAACATTATTGACCCCAGCGAAGCGCAGTTCCGCCAGATTTTCCAGCTTGTCTGCAAAGGTAAAAAGGTGCCTTACGACGACAAATCAATTGATTATCTGATTAAACGCTGGTATATTCCCTTCAACCGGCCTTATCGAAGCTGCCAACCGCGCGACCTTTTAGAGCAAATGGTAGCCATGGCGAAGTACACCATGGAGCCTTGCACGCTCACGCCTGACCTGATTGATAGCGCCTGCTCAACTTATTTTATTAATTTTAAGGATACTTATAAACCAGACGAAGCTAACCGGGCCAGACCTTCGTTCAGTTAATTCGCTATTTTTTGGTTAAAACTGCCATTTTCGCAAAGGATATGATGATGTCGAGTAATGCCCCCGGTTTTAGACCTGTAGTGACTACCAGTAGCACGTTAACCGAACGCCTGGCCGCGTATATTCCCGCCGTGCTGCTGCCCGACCCGGCCTCGGCTAAATCTTCTTTTGAAGGCGTGGTCCTGGCCGTTGAAGTGGAAGGTTTTACCGCGCTGGCCGAGTCGCTGGTCAAGCTGGGCCGGGAAGGCGCGGTAGCCCTTGGACGCACCCTCAACAACTATTATTCACCCCTGATAGAGGCAATTAACCGGGAAGGCGGCCAGGTTATCAGCCTGGATGGCGGCGAGTTGCAGGCTTTCTTCCCGGCTAACGAACCGGACCAACTCAGCCGCACCGGCACGGTCGCCTTCGGCTTGCTCGATTTAGCGGCCAATTTTCACCCGGTTCAGACCGCTGAAGGGTGTTACTCGTTCGGGATGCGGGCCGGTATCGGGCAGGGCAAACTTGTAATAATTCAAATGGGCGGGGCGGCGGGTGGTAAAGCCCTGGTGCTAATG
>CADDZM010000308.1 GCA_902812345.1 Chloroflexota bacterium
CTTTTAAGCGCCAACCCGGCCCGCCTGATGGGGCTTTACCCGCGCAAAGGGACTATCGCGCCAGGTAGCGACGCCGACCTGGTAATCTTCGACCCGGAGGCCCACATGGTAATTAGCGCCAAAACCCAGCATTCTCGGGTGGACTATAATCTTTTTGAAGGCCGGGAAGTGACCGGCGTACCTGTAACGGTCCTTTCGCGTGGTCAGCCCGTCATCGAGAACCGGGTTTTCGTGGGTAAGGCCGGCCACGGCCACTTTATCAAGCGCGGCCATTATCAATTGGTCTAAGGAGAAAGGGTTTTTAATTAATGTTAGAAATTACCATTGGCGGCAAAAAGTTCAAGGCGACCCTGGAAGAAGCCAATGCCCCGCAGACCGTCGCGGCCATCCGTAAAATGCTGCCCTTTAAGAGCAAGCTAATCCAGGCCCGCTGGAGCGGTCAGGCGGCCTGGGTACCGATGGGCGATTTCGAGGTTGGCGTCGGCTACGAGAACCAGACCAGCCATCCCTTCCCCGGCGAAATCCTTATTTACACCGGGGATGTGAGCGAAACCGAAATCCTTCTTCCTTACGGTCGCTGCACCTTTGCCGCCGATATGGGGCAACTTGCCGGGAACCATTTTGCCACTTTAGAGGCCAGCCGCGAGGAGCTAAAAGAAATCGGCGAGACGGTTTTGTGGAGGGGCGCCCAGGACTTCATTATGGAGGAAATTGCTTAAACCGGCCTGTTTATGCGGCATATACCAGAAAATTTAGCGCTTTACCACCATTTGTTAGACAAAGAAAAGGTGGTAAAGCGCTAAATTTTCTCCACATGGCCGGAATGACAAAATCAAAGGGTAACTTAACTCTGTTTGAACAGACTCTTACCACGCAATTGCAGCCAGATAATACTTCTTCTTGGGTTCCGGCAGGCCGCTATTTTTGGCCCGCCGCTTTTACTTACTTCATTTATTAGGACTTTCGCTTGAAACAATTATTTTAGTTTGATTTCCGGTAGCCCAAAGGTTTCTCCGGTTCAAAGCGAAAGAGGTGTTTATAAATTATTTGATAGATTCCCTGAAGGCTGGTTTTAGGGATAAACAGGTATTAGCAAATTGCTAACTTAGTTTGAAAATGTGTAAAACAATTTAAAATTAGTTTGGTGCCTTAATCTCTGGAGAAAAGAGCCAGGGCGGTGCGAGCCAGCAATTCGAGGTCGTATAAAAAGGAGCGGCGGCGAAGGTATTCAAGGTCAAGTTTGAGCTTGGCGGGCATAATTTCGCGTTCGTAGACATCGGCCAGAGTAGCTTCTTGTAACAGGCGGGCTTCGTGGCGGTACTCGATAGCCGCCAGGCCTGTGATGCCCGGCGGGACGCTCAAGACCTGGCGCTGTTCGGGGGTGTAGAGAGCGACATAAACCGGCGCTTCGGGGCGCGGCCCGACCAGGCTCATTTCACCTTTGAGGACATTAAGCAGTTGGGGCAGTTCGTCCAGTTTGGTAGCTCGCAAAACCCGGCCAATCCGGGTAATGCGGCAGTCGTCGCCGGTCGTAATGGCCGGGCCAAGCTTATCTGCGTTGAGGACCATCGTCCGAAATTTGAGGATTTTGAAAGGCTTATTGCCTCTGCCAACGCGCGAGCCACCGTAAAAAACCGGGCCGCCATCCTCGCGCTTTATCAGCCAGGCCACCACCGCGAAAACCGGCGAAGTGACGGCCAGTAAGGCCAGCGCAACCGCCAGGTCAAAAGCACGTTTAGCCGGGCTGTAAAATGGCGAAGGTTTTTGCCGCATCAGGCCCGGTTTTCGGTCACGATAGTCTGGACCGCTTCAATCACGTCCTGCACGTCCTGGTCACTCATAGCCGGGTAGAGCGGGAGGGTGATTACCCGGCGGTAGTTCAGGGCCGCCACCGGAAAGCTGTCGGGCCGGTAGTCGAATTTCTCGCGGTAATAAGGGTGCATGTGGAGCGGAATGTAATGTACACTAAAGCCGATATTAGCCGCTTTTAGCCGGTCCAGAAAGTCGTTGCGGTCAATTTTCAGGGTGTCGAGGTTCAGCCGTAAAAGATAAAGGTGCCAGGCGCTCTGGCTGTAGGGGGAACGCGTCGGGATTTCAACTTCGGGCATCCCTTCAAAAGCGGCGTCATACTGCTCGACAATCGCTTCCCGGCGCTGCTGCATCTCGAAACAGCGCTGCAACTGGTGCAAGCCGAGCGCGGCGGCGATGTCGGTCATGTTGTACTTATAGCCGGGCTGCAAAATCTCATAGTACCAGCTTCCGGTCGAACTGTAGCGTTTCCAGGCATCTTTGCTGATGCCGTGCAGACTCATTATGCGGGCGCGGTCGGCGTATTCCTCGTTATCGGTAGTCAGCATGCCGCCTTCGCCGGTCGTGATATTCTTGTTGGCGTAAAAGCTAAAGGCGGTCAGGTCGGCCAGCGTCCCGACCCAGCGTCCTTTGTATTTGGCCGGGATAGAGTGGGCAGCATCCTCGACCACCTTCAGGTTGTAGCGGGCCGCGATGTCCATCAAAACATCCATGTCGGGGGTTTCCCCGGCGATGTCCACCGGGATAATGGCCTTTGTGCGCGGGGTAATCCGGCTTTCGAGTTGCTCCAAATCAAGGTTGAATTCACCGGGCGCGCAATCCACCAGGACCGGCGTTGCCCCGAAATACAGCACCACCTCGGCGGTCGCGGCGAAAGTATAGGTCGGCACCAGCACCTCATCGCCCGCCCGAACTCCGACCGCGTCCAGGCCCAGGTGCAGGGCCGCCGTAGCCGAGTTGACCGCGATGGCGTACTTCGCCCCCACGAAATCGGCGAATTCTTCCTCGAAACGCTTCGTGCGCGGCCCGGTGGTCAGCCAGCCACTTCGAAGGGTTTCGACCACCTCATTTATTTCGGCGTCACCTATCAGGGGCTTAAAAAAGGGCAGAAATTCTGAGCGCATGGGCAGAGAAGCTTTCTTGTTAATGTTTTGAGCGTAGAACGTGCTTTACTTACAGTTCTCTAAATTAAAGGCGAAAAGGAGAAAATAAGAAATTAGTCCTGACGGGGCCGGATTTGGCCGATAAGGTAGACGGTTTCCCCGGCTTCTTCAAAAATGCGCCTGGTAGCCTCGGCTTCGCTGGCCGGGACGACTGCCGCGAACCCGAGGCCCAGGTTGAAAGCGCCCCGCATTTCGGTCTCGGCAATATCACCCGTCTGCTGGATAAGCTGGAAAAGGGCCGGGCGTGGCCAGCTATCGAAGTCAATCTCGGCCTGTAAATGCGGAGGCACGATTTTTTCCAGCTTGCGGAACCCGCCGCCCGTGATATGGGCCAGGCCGTGCAGGTTTGCCCCGGCTTCAAGCGCGGCCAGGACGGACTTTACATAAATCCGGGTCGGGGTCAGCATGGCCGCTCCTAAAGTAGCCTTTAACTGCGGCACATATTGTTCAAGAGCGAACTCGGCCAGCAGAGCTTTACGGGCCAGCGAATAGCCGTTGGAGTGCAGCCCGCTGGAAGCCAGCCCCAGAATAACGTCACCGTCCGTTATAGCCTCCCCGGTAATAACCCGGCTTCGTTCCACCACACCAAAAGCCGAACCGGCCAGGTCGTACTCGCCGGGCTGGTAAAACCCGGGCAACTCGGCGGTCTCGCCTCCGATAATGCTGCAATTAGCCTGGCGGCAGCCTTCGGCAATCCCCGCCGCGACCTGCTCGGCCACATCCGGGTCAAGGTTTGAGGTAGCAAAGTAGGGCAGGAAGACCAGCGGTTCCCCGCCGCGCCGGGCCAGGTCGTTCACGCTCATCGCTACGAGGTCAATGCCGACGGTGTCGTGCTTATTCATTTCGAAGGCAATTTTGAGCTTGGTGCCGACGCCGTCGGTGCCGCCTAAAAGAAGCGGCTCTTTGTACTTCTTAAAGCGGCCGTCAAAAAAGGCGACCCCATCCAGCTCGGCAATTTCGGGGCGGTAGGTCGTGCGGGCCAGATTCGCCGCCCGGCGGCTGGCGTCATCTCCGGCCTCAACATCTACCCCGGCGGCCTTGTAAGTCAAACTTGTAGGTTCGCTCACTCGTTATTCCTTTTAAACCCGGTTTATTTCCAGGGCGGTTTTCGCGCCGCCGGGCCGGTATTTGAAGTCAATCGGGTAGCGGCCGTTAAAACAGGCCAGGCAGATGTTATCCCAGGCTAACCCGGTCGCCTCGGCAAAGTTTCCAGTCGAAAGATACCCCAGTGAGTCGGCATCGACGTATTCGCGGATTTCGTCCACGGTCAGGCGGTTGCCGATAAGTTCCTCGTAAGTGCCGGTATCAATGCCCAGGACGCAAGGGTGCAGGACCGGCGGCGCGCTAATCCGCAGGTGGACCTCTCTGGCTCCACCGATGGTCCGCAACATGTGGATAATGCCTTTAGTAGTGTTGCCCCGCACGATAGAGTCATCCACAACGACCACGCGCTTGCCTTCCAGCATCGGGCGCAGCGGGTTTAGTTTTAGCTGAACGCTCCGGCGGCGCATCTGCTGGTCAGGCTGGATAAAGGTCCGGCCAATGTAGCGGTTTTTAATCAAGCCTTCTTTGTAGGGCAGGCCGCTTTGCTCCGCGAAACCGGTCGCGGCGGGTATGCCGCTGTCCGGCACCCCGATAACAAGGTCAGCTTCGACCGGGTGTTCCATCGCCAGGTAGCGGCCCAGATTTTCCCGCACCATATAGATAGACTTGTTGGCGATTACGCTATCGGGCCGGGCGATATAAAAAAGTTCGGCGGCGCAAAGAGCGGCCCTGTGTTCGGGTGCTTCCCAGGGTTCGAGCCGGTCAATAACCTGGTAGCCGGTCTCGCTCAGGGCGATAATTTCGCCGGGCGCAACCTCCCGTTCGTGAGCGGCCCCGACAGTATCCAGGGCGCAGGTCTCGCTGGCAACCACCCAGCCTTCGCCGTCGGTTAACTGGCCGATGCAAAGCGGGCGAATCCCGAAGGGGTCGCGGATGGCATAAAGGTTTTCGTCGGTAAGAATGGCAAGGCTGAAAGCGCCGCGCAAGCGGGAAGCCCCGGCCTTTAACTTTTCAGGCCAGGTATTGCCGGGCGCATGGGCCAGGACTTGCGTGATTACTTCGCTGTCAGTGGTGGAATTAAAGCGGACATGCCGGGAAATGAGTTCGTCGCGGAGTTCGTTGGCGTTGACGACGTTGCCGTTGTGGGCTACCACGATAAAGCTGAGATTGCTATCTATGGCAAAAGGTCCGGCATTTTGTAAGAGGCTGCCGCCGGTGGTGCTGTAGCGAACGTGGCCGACGCCCCAGCTACCCTTCAAACTATCGAGGTTTTTATCATCGAAGACATCCGAGACCAGGCCCATGCCCTTGCGGACATTCAGGTCATTACCGTCCCAGACGGCCATTCCGGCGCTTTCCTGGCCCCGGTGCTGCAGGGCGAAAAGGCCAAAATGGATTAAACGCGCTACCGGACGTTGGGTGGCAATGACTCCAAAAACGCCACATTCGTCTTTGAGCTTGTCATCCCGTTCGATATAATTCAATTTTACTCCAATTCTCTCGCCGCGATGTCACGGCGAAAAACCATCTCCTCAAATCGAATGACACCCTCGTCAAGTTTATTATACACCCGCTGCCGGGCAATAGCTATATTTTCTCCCAGGGCAACCAGGTTAAAGACCCTTCCTCCAGCGGTCACGACCTGCCGGTTATCCACATGGGCGGTCCCGGCGTGAAAAAGAAATACCTCGCCCGCCTCATCGAAATTTTCAAGACCTTCGACCGGAAGGCTCTTTTTGTAAGACCCCGGATAGCCGCCCGCTGCCAGCACCACCCCCACGCTTGCGCCCGGTTTCCATTCGATTTGAGGTAATTCGGCTAAACGGCCCTGGGCGGTCGCTTCGAGGATTTCGAGCATATCACTAATAATACGCGGCATGAGCGACTGTGTTTCAGGGTCGCCAAAGCGGCAGTTATACTCGACCACTTTCGGCCCCTCAGCGGTAATCATTAGCCCGGCGTAGACAATTCCCCGGTAGTCAATGCCCTCGGCCAGCAGACCTTCCAGCGTCGGCTGCAAAATCTCGTCATTGACGCGCTGGCGCAGTTCCGCTGTCATAAAGCCGGGCGGTGAGTACGCACCCATGCCGCCGGTATTTGGTCCCTGGTCGCCGTCGAAGGCCCGTTTGTAGTCGCAGGCCGGTTCAAGCGCGATAATTTTCTTTGAAACGGTGTCGCAAAGAGCCAAAATCGATACCTCGACCCCGCTCATAAACTCCTCAATTAAGATGCGCCGCCCGGCCTGCCCGAACAGGCCGCCTGCCAGGGCTTCCCCGGCAAAAGTGAGCGCTTCCGCCCGGTCAGCCGTCACAAGGACGCCTTTCCCGGCGGCGAGGCCGTCCGCCTTTATAACGTAAGGGCCGGGCTGCTTTTCAAGATAATCCAGGGCCGGGCCAACTTCCTTGAAAGTGACCCGGGCGGCGGTCGGGATGTTGTAACGCTGCATGAAGTCTTTAGCCCAGTTTTTACTCGCTTCCAGTCGCGCCCCTGACGCGCCCGGCCCAAAGACCGCTATCCCGGCCTCGCGCAGGCGGTCAGCTAACCCGGCCGCCAGCGGCACTTCCGGCCCAACCACCACTAAATCCGGTTTGTTATCCAGGGCGTAGCGGGTTAAACCTTCCACGTCCTCGGCCCCTACCGGCAGATTTTCGGCAAGAGGCAAGGTAGCGGTCCCGGCGTTACCGGGCGCGAAGAAAAGATTAACCCCCTGCGAATGGCGGCTCAAGGCCCAACCGAGAGCGTGTTCCCGGCCGCCGCCGCCGATTATCAGCACATTTTTCAAGCTCGCTCTCCAATTCAGAATTTGCTGGCAGGCCAGTTCGATGCCTTCCGGCAGCAGAACATCCTCAACGGCGTGAATGCGTTCGGCCAGGCTGTCGTAGTTGTCGCCGGGCAAAATAGGCACCTCCTGTTTTAAAAGGATTGGCCCGGCGTCCATCAGGCCGGTTACATAATGGACGGTTGCCCCGGTAGTATCCACGCCCGCCGCCAAAGCCGCCTCAATCGCTTCGTTGCCCCGGAAGACCGGGATACTGCGCCCGTCGGCCAGGGTCACTTGCGTTTCAAAGGTTTCGGTGAGCAGGGCCGGGTGAACATTGATGATGCGGCCCTTGAAACGGTCGATAAAGGCCGGGGCCAGCAGCAGACCCCACCCGGCCAGCACAATCAAGTCTACTTTGCTTTTTTCTAAAATGTTTGCCAGGGCGTGGTCGTATTCCTCGCGGTTGAAGCCGTTCGCTTTATACTCCGACCAGCGAAAAGGTTGGGCCGGTAACCCTCGCTCGATAGCCCAATCCAGGCCC
>CADDZM010000309.1 GCA_902812345.1 Chloroflexota bacterium
TACCGTTCCGGGTGGCGGGAGAACTAGCAGCGGGCCTTTCTGAGTTGGCGCTATGTCTATCTACCTTAACGCTTCGCCTATTATCTATGTTGGGCCGAGTTTAGTCAAGCATGGGAGGGATACAGAAGGATGTTAAACCCGGACTTTACCGGGGAGAAACAACCGAGAAATAATGGATAAGCAATATTGAAGGTAGCAACCCTGTTATTTGAGGAAGAATTTGGGACAATAAAAACTCCTGTCCTCGGCGGTTCAAGTGAAATGCTTCAGCACAGGAGCTTTCTTTACCTTTAACCTCACCCGGCAAAACCGGATGAGGCTAATTTAATCAGGAGTTACCAGCCTTTTGGCAGCATGTCCCACAGGTCTTCATCGTCCTGCTTGTCGGCAGGCTTCGTTTCAGCCGGTTTGGTTTGTTCAGCTGGTTTATCCGCCGGAGCCGTCTGCGTAGACGGCTCCGGTTTTTGCGCTGCCGGTTGGGTCTGGTTAGACGCTTGGCTGCCGGTCTGGGACGAGGCTGGTTCAGGCGGCTGCGGTTGCTGTTGCGGCCACATTGGCGTAAACGGTGGCCGGGTCGTACCCGCCGTATTCGCCGGAGGAATGACCTCATTTCCACCCACCGGGTTCCCCAACCGGTCCAGCGTCCCGAACTGCCCGGTCGGGGCCGAGTTGTTCGCGGGCGCGTTTGGCATCGAAACCTGTCCGGTCGGGGCCGGCGCAACCGCCGGGTTGTGGTGGGCGGCGGTGGGCTGGCTGTCGTTAATAACGCGGAACTGGGTAGTCTGGGCCTCTGGCTGCTGCGGTTGCGGCTGACTCTGGATAGGTCCGGCCCGGAAGTCGTCCGTACCGGTGGCCGCCAGCGGTTCGGCGGCGGCTACCGGTTCCGCTTCGAGACCCTCGTCCCAGAGGGTCGTTTTCTTGCCGCCAAATCCGCTTTCACGGATAAAGCCAATCTTTTTCTGCTTGTTTTTGGCGTCGTTGGTCAGCTTCGGCGTGAATTGGTTGACGATTTCCATAACCTCGTCGCCCAGCAATTCGTCGCGCTCCATCAGTTCGGCGGCCAGGGCATGGACCATATCCGAGTTGGCGTCCAGCAGTTGTTTAACCTTCTTAAACTGGTCTTGCAGGTAGTTTTCAACTTCGGTCTGCATCGAAGCCCCGGCGATACCCAGGACGCTCCGCGAAGAAAGATGCCCGTTCATGCCAACATCGCCGATAATGTGGACGGCGTAAGCGGTGGCATTGTTAAGGTCGCCATAGAAGCCGCTGCTGCCGCTACCGAGGAACAGTTCTTCAGAGGCCCGGCTTGCCAGGCTGACCTGAATTTTAACCTCGATTTCCTCTTTAAGCTGGACGTGTTTTTCTTCGAGCGGTTTCGGCTGCATGAAGCCTAACGCCCCGCCGTGCCGGATAATGGTCAGCTTTACCAGGCGTTCCCAGGGCACCAGCAGAATCTGGGCGATAGCGTGGCCGGTTTCGTGATAGGCCAGGCGGCGTTTTTCCTCGCGGGACAAATTACTGATAGGCTGGCGCAACCCGACTTCGTGGAGGTCGCGGGCTTCCAGGATATCGCGGTAAGTGATGGCGTCGCGGCCGTTGAAGTGGGCGCGCACCACCGCCTCGTTGATAACGTAACGGATAGACACCGGGGTGTAGCCGATGGTCTCGGCTATCATCCGATCCACCGGGATATTCTCGTGGTTTACCTTGTCCAGGTAGTATTCAATAATGTCGCGGCGACCGTCGGAATCCGGTTTGTCAACCGTGATTTTGCGGTCGAAACGGCCGGGCCGGAGCAGCGCGGCATCGAGGGTGTCTACCAGGTTGGTCGCGGCGATAGTGAGGACGGCCGGGCGGTCGGCCTTCTTGCGCCGGAAGTCCAGGCCCAACCAGCGAATTAGCTTGGTCGTCCAGCGGTCGTCCACCGGAGGCGGGTCGAGTTGAACCAGCAATTCGTTGATAAGCAGGTTGCCACCGCCGCCGAACATACCGCCCGCGCCCATACCCATCCCGGCCTGGCCGCCGGTAGGCCCGTCGCGCTTCTGACCGATAGCGTCAATTTCGTCTAAAAAGAGGATGCAAGCGCCGTACTGGGCGGAGAGTTTGCGGGCTTTGCGGTACAAGGCCCGGATACTCAACATACCGCCTGCCAGGAAGGGGCTTTGAAGACTGGGGGCGCTACAATAGCCAAAAGGCACGCCCGCTTCGGTCGCGATAGCCTGCGCCAGGTAGCTTTTGCCGACGCCGGGGTCGCCTTCCAAGAGCAGGCCGCGAATTACTTCACCGCCCATGTTCGTGAAGTCTTTAGAGCCTTTAAGCAGCAAAACTACTTCGCGGGCCATTTCCAAAACCTGCGGATTGCCGCGATAGTCTTTGAAACTGATGCCCGTTTCGTACGGTTTTAGCCAGTAAGTGCGGGGCCGCGAAATGGCAAAGAACTGGATGTAGATAAACAAAATGGCCGTAAAAGCCGCAACACCGAGCTGGATAACCAGCGTGATAAGGGTATTGGCAACTCCGGCCGGGCCGCCAGAGCTAAAGCTAGGGCCAAAGAAGCTGAAAATAGCAAAAATAAGGAAAAACACCAGCAGGTAACGCCACCAGCCATAGCGGATGGGGTTATATTTCCAGCGGTGTTTAAGTTTTTCTATCGCGAGGTCTACATCGTCTTGCTGCTGGACGGGCCTGCGCTTGCTTCTAACATTTTCCATAGATTAGACTTCCTGTTCTTTGTGCGGTTTGTGCGAGGGCCGCCCGGTATCAGGCCGGGTGGCTGCTCGTTGCCCAACTAAGCTATTGCCCCTGCTGGCTCCGGCCAAGGATGGCGTTGAAGATGGGGTCCGGGGCGCTGTCGTTACCCAACCGGATGATTTTTTGGGTTGAGTCAAGGACAATGCTGTATCTCGGCTGGCTGGGGGCATCCCCGATACTCAGTACCGATATAAATTCGTGGACTGTGATGCCGTTCGGAAAATTAATGGTATCCAGGTAGGCGTAACCATCATAAGAAATGGTCGTGCTATTTTTAGTCTTTGAAGTATTGCCGGTCTTAACCTGGTCGAAAATCTTTGAGATGCTATCTTTGGTCACGCCCTTGGCGGTAAGCTGGGTTTTATAGGTATCGGCCAGGGAGTTCCAGATTTTATCCACGTCGAAGGTGGTCAGACCTTTCATGAAATCTTCGGCTACCGGGCTACGATTGTTACCAACCACGCCAAGTTGGGCGTCACCGCCGGAAGTGTCCTTGCCGGTGCCAAGCGCGGCCATAACTACCGGCTCGTCGGTCCTGATTTCAAAGATTTTGCCGTCTTTCATCTTGATGATTACACTCACGCTGGTGCGGGTGCCGTTGTTATCAACCGAGCCGGAAAAGTCGTTCTCAACCGAGCCGTCACTGAAACGGGCGCCCCCGGCAAAAGTGAAAGTGTAATTCAGGTGGCCGTTTTGCTTCCCGGTAATTTCATTTAATTTTTTTGTAACCAGGTTTTGCATGTCGGTGGCGTTAGCGATGCCGCGTGTTTTAAGGGTCGTTTTGTAGCTGTCGCTGAGGGCATCGTACATGCCGCTGGCCCGCCCGTCTTTCAAAGCTACCAGGAAATCATTGGCTTTGCCTTCCGGTTGCGCCGTGCTTTCGACCGGGGTGATAACGGTGGCATTGGTAGTGGTGAAAAGGCTGGCAAGCCCGAACACCCCGGTAATCCAGAACAGGGCCACAAAAGCGCCGGTGAATACAAAGGAAAAGAGCGAGCGGACAGGATGCCTGCCAACATTACGGTAAAAATTGTAAAAGAATTTGCCAATGCTGCGAAAGAAACGAGCGGTTAACCGGCCTATAACCTTGAAAAACATAATGCAATCCTTAAATGAAATTTTTTGCTTTAGATTTAGTACGCACCAGACCGTCAAACGGTTTAAACCCCGGCATTAAGTCGGGAAATCGGCCTGGGCGATTTTGCCCTCCGAATCCACTTCAAAGGTCCAGGGAATTTTACTTTCTATGTTCGTCTGGCTGTTTTTAACTGTCAGCACATAAAAATGGATCGAGGTGCCGTTAGCGTTGGGAACCCCCCCGATATACTGGTAGCTTTCGTAAATCAAGCCGCTTTTCTTCTGATCTTCAAACTGGCGCTGAAAATAACTTTTGTCCCGGCCCACCCCGGTAAGCTGGTTGTGCAGGGTCGCGGTCAGCGAATTCCAGACTTCGTCGGCGTCGCCGTTAATCTGGCCTATCATAAAAGCTTCGGTGGCCGGAGGCGCATTTGTCCGGGAGACCGGGCCGGCCGTAGGCGCGGTGGCGGTAGCGGAAGGCGTGGGAGTAACTTCGATGACGGCAGCCACCGCCTGGGTCTGGACGGCGAGCGGTTCGCCAATGACAATATTGATGTTAAGCAGGGTCAGGACGAGCCAGATGCCAAGAACAATTACTACGATAGATGTTACAAGCCCCAAAAACATTTCATGCCGGGCAACCCAGCGGAAGAAGCCCCCAAAGCCCCGGCCAATTCCTCTAAAAAAGCGGCCAACTACCCGGGCCAATACTCTAAAGAATAACATACGCTTTCCCTGCTCCCGCTTCCCCAGTCCCCGCTAGAACCATAAATTATGGGTCAATCACCAAATTATTTATGCGAATGGTCCCGGTTAAGACTGCTTTTTTGCTACTGGATTAATCCGGTTGTTATAAAGTATAGCTGGCCTGGGAAGTCAAAATCTCTGATGAGGCTAACTGCCTTATTAAGTTTAGTGGTTAAATCTTTAGAATTTATTATCAGTTTGTTAAACAACTACTAAATTTAGCTTTTATTTAACACTTCCGAGCGTTTGTAACCCGTATGCACTAACGATATGAAGAAGAATCCCATATGACAGGTTTTTAAAAACCTATCAAGAGGTCGCCCCGGTTGTCCCTTCTTCGTTAAAGGATAAGCGCCTCTTTGTTAAACATTATAGCATCAAGTTGCGTGGTAGCAAGGGCCGTTCGCCTTTTTTAATCAGAAACAAATTTTCGCTTCCCGGGTGGGGTTGGACAAAATTCTTTCGATAATTTAAATTACTCTTTGCTTCCAGGGGCTAAAGAATTAAATTTAAGAAGAAAACCTGAAAAAGAAAATGATGAGTTACGAGCTGCGTTGTCTGGATTTGCTAAACGGCCTGGCCGCCTTGCCCGCGGCCTCGGTGGACCTCACGGTTACATCGCCGCCCTATAATATAGGAAAGGAGTACGAGTCGCCGCGTGCTCTGCCCGACTACCTGGCCTGGTGCGAAACCTGGCTGCGCGAGATTTTCCGCGTGACAAAGCCCCACGGCGCGCTCTGGCTGAACCTGGGCTACCTCGAAGTGGCCGGGCGAGGCCGGGCGGTGCCGCTTCCTTATTTATTATGGGACAAATCGCCCTTCTACCTGCAACAGGAAGTAGTCTGGTATTACGAAGCGGGGGTCGCGGCCCGCAAAGCTTTCTCTCCCCGCAACGAAAAGTGGCTCTGGTTCGTCAAAGACCCCCATAAATACACCTTTAACCTGGACGCGGTGCGCGACCCGGATGTTAAATACCCCCTCCAGAAGAAGAACGGCAAGCTGAAGTGTAACCCGCTCGGCAAAAATCCCGGCGATGTCTGGCGTATCCCCAAAGTTACTTCCGGCGCGAAACGGTCCTCGAAAGAACGCACTCCACACCCGGCCCAGTTTCCGCTGGCCGTCGTCGAGCGGATAATCCGGGCCTGCAGCAACCCCGGCGAACTGGTGCTGGACCCTTTTGCCGGGTCCGGTTCGACCCTGGCAGCGTCCCAGGGCTGCGGCAGACCTTCCCTCGGGTTTGAAGTCAGGCCGGATTACGTTAAAATGGCCCGTAATCGCCTGGAGAATCTGGCCGGGCCAGAATTGCGTGGTAATTAAATTATCTTTTATTGCTTTGATACTAAGAAAAATTTAATCCGGCCTGGTTTACGGGCCTTGTCCGGTAAGTTATAATAGCAGCACTGAAGTACGCGAACTTCTCTACCTTGAGTTTCTGTTTCGAACTTCTGCTTTTATGAATAAATCAGTGGACCTATGCCTGAACCGTTAATAAATCGCAAACCGAAAGAGCCCCGCCCCGCCCCGGAAGCGGCCTTTGATTTGTTGCGGCCACTGGTGCCTTTAACCCTGGCCCTGCTGCCCGCGCCGGAGTTTACCACCCGCCAGTTCGTGAATTATTTGCGGGCAACCGACCCCGGCGAGGCTGCCTATACCCAGGCCGTTTCGCTATGGAAAGATAATTTTTCGCTGGGGCGGCAGGTCATTCACGGGCAGGTCGTTCCGCGCCTGTTGCGCGAGGAAGCAAAAGCAACCTGGGCGGGCTACGTCTATAACGAACCCGCCGAGGAAGACGGCTTGAGCGTGCCTTCGCGCTGGCTTAAAGCCGGTTACACTTACCCCGACGAATAGCCGGGAACCGTTCAACATTCAACGTCTAATGATTAAAGGAGGTCGCCGTATGCCCTCACCCAATAACATTACCGAGCTGATAATCTTTGTGGCTGGCGCTATCGTTGTAATAATTCTGCTAATGGTCGGCACCCGCTATACTCCGTTTGGCCGCCGGATTGCCAGTAACCTCCGGTCCGGGCCGATTGACCTGGAAGCCGAGCAACAAAAACGGGCGGCGACCCCGCCTTCCGCCCGCGCCCGCGAAAAGTATGTGGACCCCCTGGCAAAGCTCCGGGCCGATTACGCCGTCGCAGGCATGTTACTCCTTATGCTGTTTGTCTTTGTCTTTTATTTTTTAACCAAGAGCACCTGGCAATCCGGCAACTAGCCGGAGTTAGTTAACCCTGTTTTATGCGTTGGACCTTTCTTAAAGCCATAAATGACATCCGGCGGCGCAAGATTCGTTCGCTGCTGACCGTGGTAGGTATCTTTATCGGGGTAGCCGGGATTGTCGCGATTGTGGCGACGGCCCGCAACCTGGAACAGGCCCAGCGCTATAACTACGCCAACGCCAGCCAGGACGATTTGCGCTGGTGGGTCTGGAACAACACCGAAAATACCGAGTATGCTATCGCTCAGCTTCCCAATGTCGCGGCGGTGCAACGCCGGGCCAGTTACGCGACCAGATTCCGGGCCGGGCCGGACTGGTTTGACGTGACCTTTTACGGTTACGCCGACTACTCCAATTTACAGGTCAACAAACTTGATTTCGTGGAAGGCCGCCCGCCCGGTAAAGGTGAAGTGGCTTTCGAGCAGTCCACCCGCGACCTCGTGCCGAACCTGAAAGTGGGCGACCAGGTTATCTACCGCTACGGCTCTAACAACAC
>CADDZM010000310.1 GCA_902812345.1 Chloroflexota bacterium
CTTTACTGGCACCGCAGCGGTCAGGGCTGGCAAGAAGAGGCCAAAGTTTTAGATTATATTGAAAAACAGGGAAAAGAAGAAACGCAGCGTCAGGTGATCCGCCCGGTAAAAGAGGGAGTCTGGTTTCGCTTCCGGGTCCGCTTCACCAACCTGCGGGACTACGAGTTGGGCGCCCTAGCAACCGCCCTCGACCTACCAAAGGATTGCGCCCACAAACTGGGTATGGGCAAGCCACTGGGCCTTGGCTCGGTCCACCTTCACTGCGAAGAGCTGCGCCTGATCAACCGCGCAGACCGATATACTAAACTGCTTGAGACCGATGCGAGCGGCCAGGCAACCGCAAGCTGGTTTACCGGCGAATCTAGTGGCGACATATCTGGGTTTAAAAAAGCTTTTGCCGCCTGGCTGCTTGGTAAAGATAAGAATGTTACAGACCCGGAAGTTATCTGGCAAGTTGGCCGGTTAAGAGATTTGCATCGGATACTCAGGATAGAAGGAAAACCGGCCGACAGCCAGACCCGCTATCTGCGTATTCCTGATCCTTATGGAATAAATAACCAAAATGAATATAGTGAACGACATATATTGCCCACTCCCACGCAACTGGGCAAAGCTGAAGCAAACCCGCTCCCCGAAGAAACCAAAAGTCTCCGTTATTCCACCGGAGCTTTGCCGCCTGATCCTGATCCCAGGCTTAGTATTTTGGGCAAGCTTTTGTTGAAAAATGAGGAAGATAAAGAGAAACCGGAAAAATAAGTGTATTTGATAAACTTCGGCCATCCTGTTACCCCCACGCAACTGGCCCAAATTGGTGAACTATTGGCAAAGAGTGAACCGGCTGCCGGGCTGAAGGTTGGGCGGGTGATAAATGTGCCGGTGCAAGTAGACCTGTATGACTCCGAGGATAACGCGCTGGCAAGCCAGGCGGAATTTTTTGTACGGGAGTGCAACTTAACTCCCACTGAGTGGCAGACTGTCCCGCTGCTTATTAGTCTGCCGGGTTTGGCTCCTATTGCCGCCTGTCTGCTGGCAGAGTTAGAGGGCCGCATTGGGCATCTACCCTCTATTTGCGTAATGCGCCCGGTGGCAGGCACGCCGGTTACTTTGTATGAGGTAAGCGCAATATTGAATTTGCAGGATATACGTAGCGAGGCGCGTAAACGACGCCAGCCCATCAACCAGGAGTAAGAAGATGAACCAGGACAACCCCGAAAATATCTTTTACGTCATGCTAACTATGGTTAGCCAGCAAACCATGCCGGTGCTGCTTCCTTTTTTACAGGTTGATTCCCCAAAATTTGAAGAAGTATATTTTTTACATACCGGTGAGTTTAAATCCCAGTACACCTATGTTTGCGATTATTTGCAAGAGGAAGCGGGTTATAAGCCTGAACGGTTAATCTGGTACGAGAAAAGGTTGCATAACGCCGACCTTGAGATAAATACCGTAATTTTTGACGAATTAATAGACGAGCTAGCGGCCAAAGCAAAAAAGCAAGGGCGGGTTATTAAGATTCTTTGTAACCTTACCCCCGGCACTAAACCAATGGCGTTCGGTATGCGAGAATCTTCCCGCGAACGCGATTATTGCTATCATATTTACGTTGATTCACAAAACGGTAACATTTTGGATTACTGTAATTTTTTTGGCGGAGACAGACAATATATTTTTAATATGAAGCTGTCCCTCCGGCAGTATCTTGAAGCGCACGGTCTGCTTGAAGTGAGCGGGCGGATACCAGACCACAAGATGCGTAGAGCTTCCCTTTTCATAGCAAACCATCTGGAAAAGAACGGCAGGCAATTACGAGTAGGTGAGGTGAGTTTTTTCGGCGCAGTCCGCCAAACGGTTGATAATATCAAGGAACCGTTAAAGAAACATTATGACGCACTAAACAGACAAAATAATACTCGCAATAATAACTCTTCCCGCCTTTACCCGCCCGATTTAGTTGACCTGGATGATGCAGTTGAGGAATGGTTAAACTCACCGCCGGATGACCCGAAGCATGTACTTGGACAAGAGCTTAAAGCCGGGTTGCTAATAAAGGTAGAAATCTATCCGCATTACGCCTGGAAGCTGGCTGAGGATTTACGCAAGCTGGGGAAAATTAAAGGGAACCGGTGGATAATAGAAGAAAATCGTCAGATTAATGAAGGGGGAAGGCTGGTTGGGCTAGAAATTCGCTTTGGATCGTTTTTAGGTTTAGCCTTGTTACACGGTTTCTGGTTGGAATACTACATCTATGAACTTCTTTGCGAAAAATACGCCATTTGTGGTCAGGAAGAAGGAGTTGAGGGTATTTTGTCGCAAAGCGTCCGGTTTAAATGGGACAACTTTACCTACAGCCCTGTAAACCCCGAAAATGAGTTAGATGTGCTGCTATTGCGGTCTGGGAAGTTAAGTATTTTTTCCTGCAAAAGCGGCGGTAATCTAAGAACCGGCGAAAATAATCAGTCAATATATCATCTGGATAGCATTGCCGGGCGCATCGGCTTGTTCTTAAAAAAATACGTTGTGGTTGGGCAATCTGAAGATAGTATTAACGATTTCAAGAACCGGGCAACCAGCTCTAAAATAGAGGTAATTGCTCTCGATAAATTGCAGGAGTTTATCAAACAGCTATAATTTTCCCAAATTTTTAATTTTACTGGTAAATTATCTCAGGAAAGTTCTTAATTATGCTGGTTAGCCTGGTGGTACAACTGCGCCCCTTAGCTCCTGGGAGTCTCTTGCCTTATACCGGTAAGGCGGTTGGAGCCTTTCTTATAAACTGGCTCCAGGAGGTTGACCCCGCCCTGTCCGCCGCCTTGCACGACCTGGACGAAATCAAGCCGCTGACTGCTTCCGGCGTGCAGCGAGCGGTCAGGCCAGACTCTTTTCTACCGCCGCCTCTCCCACCGGGGGAATTGTTAAGACTCGACCCCCAACGGCTTTACTGGTTTCGGATTACCTCTCTCCACGAAGGGTTGAGCCGTTATCTGCTCGAAAACTTTTACCGGGAACCGCCCCAAACGCTTCCTATTCTCAAGCAAACCTTTAAGGTTGAGAGTGTCGCGGTCCAGCCGGAAGAACATCCCTGGGCCGCTAATTGTAGTTGGTCGGACTTAAAGGAAGCTGCGCTGGCCGGTTATAGCGAAGATTATAACAGGAGCCAAACCGCCAGAGCGCCGGGAAGCAAAATCACCTTTTTATTTCACACCCCCACTACCTTTCAACATAACGGGCGAGCCTTTCCTTTGCCGCTCCCGGCCCAGGCTTTCCGCAGCCTGGCCGACCGCTGGAATGCCTTCAGCGGCACGCCCCTGGACGAATCGGTTTACGACGCGATAACGGAAGATGTTGCGATAAGCGCCTATGATTTGCGGACGGAACTGGTGCAATTGGAAGGAAGTCATCTGAAGACTAAGTTGTTAGGCTGCCGGGGATGGTGCGAATACAGCTATTTCGGCCAGCGTCCCGAACAACTGCTAAATCTGCATCTTTTGAGTCGTTTTGCTTTTTTCTCCGGTGTCGGTAAAAAGACTCTTCAGGGTTTTGGACAAACCCTTGCCGTCGAAGGTATCCCAAAATTACCCCGCTAATTATCCAAAATTAATCTTCTCCTTTACCTTTTAATCTTTCTCTTAAACTCTTCTCTTTAACTCAATTCCCTTTTTCCGGTTTCTTAACCTCTTTTTCTTCAGGGCTTTCGCTTATATCTACAAGGCTGGCTGAATGGAGCAGGTTACGAGATTCCTCGACTTCGCTCGGAATGACATGGGAAGAAAAAACCTTGTTCTTTTTCGCTTTACCCTGCAATGGGAAAATAAATATTTTAGCGGCTTTAACGTACCTTTTCATGAGCCTGTAAGGGCTTTTAAAGCGACTGTTGTACCGGAAATTAATTTTAGAGAAGGTTCAGAGTATATATAAACACCGGTACGTCAACCTTAAATTATTTCAGGAGAAAAGCGATGAACCAGAAAGACAGCGATGGTTATTTTTACAAAAAGCTTTTAAGAATCTTCTCCAATCAGGATTTTAAGACTTTGTTAGCCCTTGCCGGGCTGCCCTTGCTGGACGGTTTCTTCATCGTTAGCGCCGGGTCGCAACTCTGGCTGGATCCATTTTTTGCAGTTTCCTTCGGAGTTACGGCCCTGAGCGGGGCAGGTTGTGTGGGGGCGGCCATGGCTCTTAAACAATCGCTGCGGGCGAAAGTCGCGCAAGTACTTTTGGTTTATGCTCTTGTTTTACTGGGCTGTGTTCTGGAAGTTCTTACTCTACCCATCCTGTGCAGCGCCATTCCTGACTATCTTTTTTTCCTCACAGCGCTTTTCCTGTTCGGTTTAGGCATGTGCTACAGCGGCTTTACTTTTTTGCAAAAGTGTAACGGCTGGTTCGGTTTTACCTTCGCCTGTAAGTTTATGCTGGTACTTTCCGCCTTTAACGGCTTGACCCATCTGAAGGGTATTGAGTGGGCTTTGAGTCTGGATCTTAAGGCAGAGTTTATGGTTCTGCTGGCAGTGGGGGCCGGTCTGGTGCTTACCCTGGGGATAGGTGTGTTGCTCGGTTCGTTGGTAGAGCTTAAGTACCGCTCTCTTTTCGAGCGGGGCACCGCCGTCTCGCTTTGCCTGATGGGGTTAAAAGTATTGGGGGTGGACATCTGGTCGGTCGCGATCTTGGCCCCGGTGCTCGTGGCATACGGCTGGGCTTTGTTAAACAAACTCTGGGTTACACCAAAGAAACCACCTTCCGGCGGAAGTAGCCAGCCGAGTTTTTTTACAATGGCAAGTAATGATAGTGACAACCTAACTTAATTCCGCGGAAACTCTGGCGTAAAAGGTTGTAGATAACCGGTAAAAAAAAGTGGTAAACAAGTCAAGGAGAAAGAGATTGAAAAATTTTATCGAAGAAATGGCCTGGCGGGGAATGATTTCCGAATCTACGGCGGGCCTGGCAGAGCTAATAAACACTACAAAAATAAAGGCTTATATCGGATTTGACCCGACTGCCCCCAGTCTCCATGTCGGCTCGCTTTTACCCTTAATAACTTTAATGTGGCTGCAATACTACGGCCATACTCCTATCGCCATTCTTGGTGGGGGGACGGGTATGATCGGCGACCCCAGCGGCAAGACGCAGGAGCGCCAGCTACTTTCCAAAGAAAAACTGGCGGAGAACCAGCAGGCTTTGTTAAAACAAATTAGCCGCTTTTTGGACTTCCAGCCACAACCCAACCCGGCGCACCTCATTAACAACGCGGATTGGTTATCGCCTATAACGCTGATTGACTTCTTGCGGGATGTGGGCAAGCATTTTACGATCAATTACATGCTGGGCAAAGAGTCGGTTAAACGCCGCCTGGAACAGGCGGACGGGCTTAGTTTTACCGAGTTCGCCTACATGATGTTGCAAGCCTACGATTTCTTGGTGCTGAACCAGGGAGTAGGCTGCGTGCTGCAACTGGGCGGCAGCGACCAGTGGGGCAATATTACAGCCGGAATAGAGCTAATCCGGAAGGTAACGGGCGGTCAGGCGCACGGACTGGTCATGCCGCTGGTTACGACGGCCAACGGCGTTAAGTTTGGTAAGACCGAGGCGGGCGCGGTTTGGCTCGACCCCGAACTTACTTCTCCTTTTGAGTTCTACCAGTTCTGGCTCAACACAGATGACCGAGACGTGGTTAAATACCTCAAGTTTTTTACCTTTTTGTCTCAGGAAGAAATCGCCGAGCTTGAAAGGCTGACCCAAACCCAGCCTGAAAAACGGGCAGCCCAGCGCGCCCTGGCTCGCGAAGTAACCTGCCTCGTACATGGCAAAGAGCATGTGCACAAGGCCGAACAAGCTAGCAGTATTCTGTTTGGAGGCGAGTTTGGCGACTTGGATACCGCTGAACTGCTAGTTATTTTTGGCAAAGTACCCACCACGACTCTCTGCAGCGCCAGCTTTGCCACGAAAGGCGAGCCGCTATCTAATTTGCTGGTTGAGTGTGGTTTGGTTAAGTCCCGCAACGAGGCCCGCAGGATGGTGCAGGGTGGCGGCATCTATCTGAACAACCGCAAAGTAACCGATAGCCAGTACCTGGTTACGCTGGCGGACGCCGTCGAAGAAAAGTTTATTGTATTGCGTAAAGGCCAGAAAAATTATCATCTGGTCGCTTTGACCGGGTAGTAGGTTTCCTACCTGGCCCGGCAGGACTAAAAGTAAAACCACCATTAAAAAATATTTACAGGTATTTGAAAATAAAGTAAAATAAGCGGTGTTATCGCCATAAATCGCCAGTTATATCCGACCGGCCAGTTCCATCCGGCTACATTTTTAGTTTTAATAGCTTCTCATAAGGATAACTAGAGTGGCCTTTTTAGAAATTCGCCGCCATTCCGTCTATGTACCGCCTGACCTGCATCTTTCACCTTTTGGAATACGGTTGGCCCGTCGAGTCGGCCAGACTACCGGGCCGTTCAGAAAGGTTTACACCAGCCCTTTGCCGAGGGCCATTGAAACAGCACAGGCTATGGGCTATAAGGTGGACGGCAGTTTTGAACTGCTGGGTAATATGGGCTGGGATGTTGAAAACGAACTCCAAAACGCCGCCAGTTATCGTTCTATAGCGTTATCCTTGCGAGAAACCAGGCCAACAGCCCATTATGCGGAACAATTAGCGAATTTGTGGCGCTCTTTCTTAGAAAGACTATCGGAAACCGAGCAGGCCCTGGTTATAACACACCAGAAGGTTATTGAGATAGGCACGATAGCTTGCCTGCCTGAAAACGACTTTTCTGCCTGGGGTAAATTAAGTGGCTATTGTGAAGGAGTTAAACTGGAATATGCAAACGGCCACTTTCTTCAGGCCAATATTTTGAGAGTTGATCCGTACGACGAGGAATAAACAAAAAGACCAATTCCGAAGGAGACGCAGGACAGAGTGATTAATACGATTTCTTGTACCCCGGGCGAGGCTTTGCAGGCCATGGCCGACCTGTGGGATTTTCCCTTTACCCTGATGCTGTGGGGGCCGCCGGGCGTGGGAAAGAGCGCGGTCGTGCGGGAACTGGCCGCCCGTAAAGGGGTGCCACTCATAGATGTGCGGCTTTCCCAGAAGGTTGCCTCGGACATTGGCGGGCTGCCTGCGCTCGACCACGCCAGCCGCAAAACGACCTTTTACCTGCCCGACTTCCTGCCAGACCCTGAGCGGGATGGGCCGCAAGGTATCCTTTTCCTGGATGAACTACCGGGCGCGGACGACCAGACCCGCATCGCCGCTTACGGCTTGCTGTTGGAA
>CADDZM010000311.1 GCA_902812345.1 Chloroflexota bacterium
GACCTTATCCGGTTTAACCAGCACCTTTTGAGTAACCTGGATGACGGGCAGGCTGGTATGATTTTGAATTATAGAAGCCAGGTTGCTCTCGTTTTCGGGCGAGAGGTGCGTGACGACCACAAAAGCAATGTTTAGTTTAGTTTTGGGAGCGGGCAAACTTTCAAAGAACTTCTCCAGGGCGGTTACTCCGCCCGCCGAAGCGCCAATCCCGACTACCAGGAAATTTTTTTTGGCCTGTCCGGCAGAGTCCTGAGAAGCGCCATTGCTTCCCGCCTGAGAAGACAATTTGCTTTTACGAGGCTTTTTGGCAGATTCTAAATTTTCCATTAATTGTTACAACCTTATCCAGGTTCGATAATCCAGTCCTTGCTTTAAAAACTTTTTTAAAAACTGATTTGAAACCCATTTTAATTTTTAATCTTGTTCATCAAGGGCTTTACTCCTGCGTAAAACCCTTTTTATAAAGGCCGCCTGCTGCTCTGTTTCAACCGCCTTTTCCATAAAGCCGGAAGCGCTCAAAAGATTATTATCCTCTTTAGCCCGTTCGGCCAGCCGCCAGTTAATAGAGGCGCTTTCCTCCAGGATCCGCAAGGCCGCATACAGGGCGCTTTCCAGGCTCTCTGAATGTTCGATAAGCAAGTTCTGGGCCGTATAGGAATGCCCGACCCGGCAGCGAAACCGCAGCACCTCGTTATTGTTAATTTCCCACAAAGTGCCGTGACAATCCGGGCAGGCGATAGAAGCGGGTTTGCCGATTGTATTTAATACCTCGTGGTCAGGAATATTTGACAAAGCAAAATCATCCTCAATTTTTAGCTGGTGAATTAAAGCGGGGATTTCCTTGCTTAATGGGAGAGCGGGAACTTCCCTGGCCAGTTTTACCAGGAGCAGGCTTATTTGCGCCACAGGCAGCACGTAATCAACATCCTCAACGCGGCGCAGGGCGTTAGCGGGCATATCCGGGTAAGGGGCATCGGCGGGATCTTGTACTACAGTTACGCCGCCAAGTCGTTTGACGGCCAGCAGGCCAAAAGTGCCATCATCAAGCATTCCACTAAGGATTATACCAATCACCCGCGGGCCGTAATAACGGGCTGCCGAGCGAAAAAGGGGGTCTATGGCAGGCCGGTGCCGGTTTTCTTTAGGACCGCGCACTACCCTTATTATACCCTGTTCGACAAGTAAATGGAAGTTGACGGGGGCAACGTATATGTGGCCTTCCTGGATAAGCTCGCCATCCTGAGGATAGCTGGCCGGTAAATTGCCCGCCTGGTTTAAAATGGAATGCAAGAGGCCGGGGCTTTCCGCCGAGGTATGGAGTACGACAAAGATGGCGGCGGGCAAATCAACCGGCAAATCCCGCACCAGTCTTTGCAAAGTTTCCACGCCCCCGGCGGAAGCGCCGATTACAATAATGTCGTGGTTGTCGGGGTGATGGTGATGGCCGTCTTTTGAGCTAATTTCCTTGTTGTTCATTTAATATTATTTCCGGTAGAACCATCTGATTTTTTCTTCGATAGCCTGTTAAAACCGGGGGTTTTTAAGTTACATCGCTACTAAAAAGCCGGTGGGCAGGTTTCTTTCACTTTAGCGGCAGCGTTACCCGGATAACGGTCCCCTGCCGGGGAGCGCTTTGAATAGAAAAAGTCCCTTCAAGGCGGGCCGCCCGCTCCTGCATGGAAAGCAGGCCCAGGTGGCCCGGAAAAGACCCCTCCGGGTCGAAACCGCGCCCGTTATCGGCTATAGTCAGTTTAATAAAATCGGATTGGGGGGTCCATTCCAGGCTTATTTCTAACACCGAAGCCTGGCTGTGCCGGGCGGCGTTGTGCAAGGCCTCCCGGCCAATCCAGTAAAGGGCTTCCTTTATTTCCAACGAAACTGCCGGTTCGTCGCCCAGGTCACTTTTTAACAACAGCCCGGGGTTATTATGCCTGACCGCCGCCGCCTGGCCCTCCAGCCCGGCCACCAGACCCTGGTTTTGCAACGATTCAGGGCGTAAATCGAAAAGAAGCGAGTGCAGTTCGCTCTGGCTGGCTCTCGAATATTCGAGGGCCAGTTGCAAAGGCGGCTTGAGTGAGGCATTACCGGGCAAAGTTAAAGCGGTGCTCAGGTTTAGTTCGATGCCGTAAAGGTTTTGCTGGATTGAATCGTGCAAGTCGCGGGCCAGGCGCAATCTTTCCTCCAGCACCGCCGCTTCCTGGCCCCGCCGGTAGAGCCGGACGTTCTGAACCGATAACCAGAGGCGCTGCAAGACGGTCTGAAGCAAGACCCGGTCGTCCTCCGACCAGGCCCGCGACCTGTCATTTCCTTCCACCACCAGGGCTACCACCAGCCGGTCATTTTTAAGCAGCGGGACCAGCAGCATCGAAGGGGCCGGTAAGGGGCTTTGCGGGCCAGGGGACTCGGCCAGGCTTGGCAGCAAACTACCCTGGCGCATGACCGGTTGGCCGCGCTCCGCCGCCTCAAGCAACAGGCCGGTCAGGGTATCAAGAGCCTGGGAAGTTCCTTTTACGGCACACGAAAAAAGAGCCTGGTGGACCGCCGGAGGATGGATTACCAGTTGCTCCTCTTCGCCATCGCTATCGCCCAGTTCGGCGAAATAAATACTCGCGCCCTCGAAAGTCGTTTCCAACCGGTTAATAGCCTTTTCCCAGACCGCCGGTTCCCCGGTCAAATGGCGCAATTCTTCGTCAAAATCGAGCAAAAACTTCTGGGTCAGGGCCAGTTTTTCTTCCAGGCGCTTGCGTTCGGTAATATCCCAGGCGCACAGGACAATCCCGCCCATCTGGCGGTCGCCCAGCAGATTGGTCGCTATGGCCTTAAAATAGCGCCATTCGCCATCCCGGCGTTTTAACCGGATTTCCTCCGGCGGCAGCGAAACGCCCGGTTGCGCCAGCGAGGTTTGCAAAATATTTCCCAGCAAATCCTGGTCAGCCGGGTTGATTAAAATATTTAATTTGTGGCCGTTAATTTCCCTGGAGTTATAACCTAATTGGCGCACTAACGACGTACTGACCTGTCGAACAAGACCGGCCTCGTTTACCACAAATAACAGGTCATTTGAAAGGTTCAAGAGGGTCTGGAGATGGGGGACTTCTTTCTTCAAACCGGCCAGGGTAGTCTTATAACTCTGGATAGAATTATTAACCTGCTTTAGCTGGTGCCGCAAATTATGTAATTCCTGCTCCTGGCGGGCTACCAATATCCTTAATTGAGCTGTATTATCCATTACTGCGCTTTCTAACGGGGCAAAAACTTGCTATCGCTTACGCTTCACTTTTGGGGCCTGGCCCGTTCCGCCCGGCTTGAAAACAGGTTCAACGTCCTGGCCGGGCCGGTCCTTCGTTTCGCTATCATCCGGAAGTAAAATAATCTCCTCGCCAGGGCTTGCCAGGGTTGACCCACCGTTATCATCGAACTGCTTACCTATCATTATACCTTTATTGGATATAGTAAATACGCGGACTGCCTGGTCAAAACCACTGTCGCGTAACTTGATAATCGAAATAAGGTGGCGCATTTCCGAATGCAACTCGTTAAGCCGGAGCAGAATAAGATTGTCCGCCACCGCCGAGAGGCCCTGGATAGGAAGTTCAATCGCCCCGCCAAAAATCACGTTCAATTCCTGGGAATAGATCATCGTCACATTCCGGGCCCGCAATTCGTTCCCCAACGCCGCCCAGAAGCGCAGCAGTCGTTCGGGATTAGCCAGCGTGTTATAGAAAGGGCCAAGCGCGTCAATAAAGACCCGCTGCACCTTGTGAGCGGCCAGGATTTCCAGGAATTGCCCGGCCAGCGCGTCAATGTCCCATTCCAGGGGCGGCTGCCAGAGAATTTTCAACAGGCCGGATTCGCGGTGCTTTTCCAGCCTCAGGCCGGTACGCTCGCCTTTTTGTACCAGAGCGTCCGGCGACTCAAAAAACCCAAAGTACAAACAGGCTTCGCCCCGTTCCAGGCCGGCGGCCAGGAAACTTAAGCCTGTAAGAGTTTTGCCGCTCCCGGTGGGGCCGAGTAACATTGTCGAGCTTCCTTTTATCAGGCCGCCCCCGAGCATTTCGTTTAATTGCGGAATATCAAACGGGACTCGTATATCGCCGTGGGTGGAATAGCTGGTCTCGGCCAGCAAAGCTTCCAGGCGAGGATGCACCGCCACGCCGTCCGAGGTTATAAGGAGGCTGTGCAAACCCTCTAAGTAGGCGCTGCCGCGGAACTTGGGTATATGGATAAACCGCTGCGAGCGGACGTTCGCCAGGTCGTAGGTCAGTTCGATAAGGCCGTCCACCATGGTATGTTCGGCCTGTAAGAAAGCGCCGTTGCCGCGGTGGGTCAATAGTAGCATTGTACAGCCGTTAACCTCGCTATAGAGATCCATACTTTTGATAAAGCTTTTGAAATCAAGGTTGGAAGAGGCGAAATCTTCGACTGTCGCCAGGCCGTCCAGGATAAAAAGGGTAGCTTTGTACTGGCGAATAACATCGCGAATCAGGCCCAGCAGCCCCTTCAAGCCTTCGTTTTCCAGCACGCTATAGCCGCTAATATAAAACAGGCTTTCGTTTACAGCGTTGAAATCGAAAAACGAGAGCGAGCGCATGTGGGCAATCATGCGGTCGTGGGCTTCGGTAAGCACGGTCAGGAAAATAACCCGCCCGCCGTTAGCGATATGATTGAAGGCAACCTGGTGGCTGAGAATAGTTTTGCCGCTGCCGGGCGCACCCAGCACAATATAAGAATCGCCTTTTAGAAAACCGCCATGCAGAATTTCATCCAGACCTTTAACGCCGCTGGTTAACCGCTCCTGGGATTGGGGCGCGGGTGTCGGTGGGGGGTCAGGTTGTAACTCTTCTTGAGCGCCACTCATAAACTCTCCTGATTATATTAATACTTTTCTTCCGGGAAGGACTGGAAAATTCACCCTGGCAAGTGAATAAATTTACTTTTTAAGGTTAATATTGAAACATAAAGCAAATTATAGCACATAGAGGAAGCCCGGGCAGAACTACTTGCGGCTTAAAGAAAAGGGGCGGCTAGCCGTAGCGAATGGTGGCGCTGATACGGACGCGCGCCGCCCCAAGAGCGGGCAAAAGGCTGGCCGCGCCGCTAAGGGCCAGGGCGAAAAAGAGGGTTAAAAGTATCATACCGGGGTCAAAGACAAAGGTAAGCGGGAAGGTGTTTTCGCCAATAACACCCACCAGGGCCGCCGCCAGCGGGTAACCCATGGCCAGGCCGAACCCGAATCCAAGCAGGCCCAGCATAAGACCTTCCACCAGGAATATCTGGACCAACCTGGCGTTGGAACCGCCCAGGCTGCGCAGGACCCCGATTTCGCGCCGCCGTTCCAGGACGTTGAGGGTGAGGGTGTTGATAACGCCAATGCCGCCAATCAGGGCGATAATCGCCACCATCGCATACAGCATAATCTGCAAAATGGCGGTAATTTGCTGGGCGCTGGCCTTGTCGCTATAAGCCGCCAGGGTGCTGGGCGCGCGGTCTTTGAAGCGAGTTTCGATAGCCGACATGGTGCGGTCCACGGAAGTCTTATCGTGGCCGGTAAAACTTACCGCGAAGAAGTCCGAGCGGCCCTGGTGGCGGAAAAGCCGCTCGACGGTCTGGTAGGAGGTGAAAAGCTTCCCGGCGGAAGTGCTGCCAAGATACTTGCTGTTGTCTTCGAGGAGGCCGATTATAGTTAGCTGGCCGCGCACTTTATCGGCTTCCACGTCAATGGTGTCGCCAACTTTAAGGCCTTTGGCTTCGGCCAGCGAAGTCGTCGCCAGGGCAACATTATTTTCGTTGCCGTTAAACCAGCGCCCTTCCACGACCGGCTTCTGGTAGAGGGCCGTATCGTATGGCACCCCGTAAAGGTCTACCCTGGAAGCCTTGACGGTCAGGCGGCCCCGCGACCACGGCTCGGACGCAACCACGCCGTCCACGGTCTTGAGGCGTTCGGCGAAACCGTCGCTCTGGAGGCTGCTGAACTGGACCCAGCCGTCCGCGCCGTAAATATCGTAAAGGTCGGTAATAGTGGTGCCAACCGAAACGCTGGCGCTCTGGGCGGCCAGGAAAGCCGCACAACTGAGCGCGACTACGCCGAACGTTATCAGGTTGCGGGTCTTGCGCCGGGCCAGGTTGCGCAGCGAAAAGGCCACCAGGGGCGGCAGACCCCGGAGGCGGGCCAGAGCGCGTTCCAGCCAGCCCTCCCCGAAGGTTGAGTTAATGCCGTAACTTGCCAGGGCTTGCCGGACTGAAATCGAAGTACCGCTCCAGGCCGGGACGAGGGCCGCCAGCAGGGTCACGCCGAGGCCAACCACCAGGCCCAGGTAGACCGCTTCCGGCTGGAACAAAAACTTGTTCACGTCAAAATTAACGATGCCGCCCAGGTAGGCCAGCAAAAATTTACCCAGCACAAAGCCGCCCAGCACCCCTAAAACGCTGCCAACCGCCCCATAAAGCAGAGCGGTTATAAAATAAACTTCCAGAACCTGCCGCCGGACTGCCCCCAGGGCTTTGAGGGTGCCGATTTCGCCGACCTGCTCCGTTACGATAGCCGACAGGGTATTTGCCACCAGAAAGCCGCTGATTAGCAGGCCGACCCCGGAAAAAGCCAGCAGCAGCAGCACCAGGGTATCGAGTTCCTGCTTGCCGAGGTAATTAGCGGGGTCGCGGGCCGTAAAGCCGCCGAACTGCAAATTGCGCTTGTGAAAAACGTCCTCAACGGAGCGGCGGGTATCGTCGCGGCTGGCGAGGTCGTAGACTTTTAAGAGGATTTCGTTATCGCCGGGAATGCCGAGCATTTTCTGGACATCCGGCTCGGAGGTGTAGGCCAGGGCAAAATTTAAAATAGCGGCGGAAGGGCTGGAAGGAGTGCGGACAAAGCCGCTGACGGTGAAGCGAGCCTCGGTGTTGTTAGAGCCGTAGCGGTAGATAACCTGGTCGCCCACTTTCAGGTTCGGCACGAGGTCGCGGGTGGACTGCTCGAAAGCCACTTCACCTTTACCGGGCGGGTGGCCTTCCACGAAATCAAGTTTGTTGACCTGTAAATTGGAGTAGTCGGCGTAACCGTAAAAGGTCACGTCAAACCAGTCCGGCCCGGCCCGGAATTTGGTCGCGTAACTGGCCCGGCGTTGCACCGCCGCGACATTGGGAAGCTGAGCGATAGCATACTCGGTATTTTCGGTGTTGTTCCAGACCCACCAGCGCAAATCGTCCTGGCTGGCGTTGGCGTAGT
>CADDZM010000312.1 GCA_902812345.1 Chloroflexota bacterium
TTGACAAACCGCCCGTAGCCTTCTGGCTCCAGGCTCTTAGCGCCGGGATTTTTGGCTTTAGCGGGGTAACAATTTTGCTGCCTTCGGCCCTGGCGGGTATCGCCAGCGTCGGGCTGGTTTATCTCACCGTCAAGCGGGTCTTTGGGCCGACCGCCGGGCTGATTGCCGCCCTGGCCCTGGCTGTAAACCCCATTTTCGTGGTGATGAGCCGCCACAACAACCCTGAAGCTATCCTGGTGCTTTCCCTGGTTATCGCGGCCTGGGCCATGACGCACGCCGCCGAAAAGGGCCAGTTAGCCTGGTTGTGCCTGGCTGTCGGAATGGTCGGAGTCGGCTTTAACGTCAAGATGCTGGAAGCTTTTATCGTCCTCCCGGCCCTTTATGCCGTCTATTTTCTGCTGGCCCCGGTCAAGTGGTGGCTGCGTATTTTGCAACTGGCCCTGGCGACGGTCGTCCTGGTAATAGTATCGTTCTCCTGGGCGACGGTAGTGGATTTAACCCCGGCCAACCAGCGGCCCTACATCGGCGGCAGCACCGACAACACCGTTCTGAACCTGGCCTTTAATTACAACGGCCTGGAACGCATCCAGGGTAACAGCTTCGGCGGTGCTGTCCGGGGCGCCTTTGGCGGTGGGCAGACCCCGCAAAAGGGTGGCCTCACCGGGTTCCTGGGGAACCTTTTCAACGGCGTGCAGCTTCCCTTCATTAGCAATTCAACGACCCCGGCCAACGGGCGGGGCGGTTTTGGCGGCGTGATTGCCGGGCAGGCCGGGCTTTTCCGCATGTTTGAACGCGACCTGGCCGGGGAAGCCGGGTGGCTGCTGCCGATGGCCTTGCTGGCTATCGGGATAATCGCCCTGCAAACCTGGCGGCGTTTCCCGAAAGGTATGGAGCGGCGCAAGCGTTACCAGGCTGTTATCCTCTGGGGCGGCTGGCTCCTGACTTTCATGGTGGTCTTTAGCGGGGCCGAGGGCATTTTCCACAGTTACTACCTTGTGATGCTCTCACCGGCTATTTCGGCGATGTTCGGAGCGGGCGCGGAGGCTCTCTGGTACGACTACAAAACGGGCGGCTGGCGGCGCTGGCTGCTGCCTATTGTCCTGCTTATAACGGGCATGTTCGAGTTCAATATCCTTAGCGTCTACACCGACTGGAACCGGACTATTGCCCTGGTCATGGTGGCCTTTGAACTGGCCGTAATCTGCGCCTTGCTGGCGGTGCCAAGATTGGTCCATCCCGAAGGCTTTCGCTGGGCCGCCTGGCTGCTGGGGATTGGCCTGGCCGCCCTGCTGGTCGCGCCCTTCTCCTGGGCGGTCAATGCCCTCTTTAGCCGGACCTTCTCAAACGCCACGCTGCCGACAGCCGTCCCGGTAGGCGGAAGCGAAACGGCGTTCTTTGGCTTTGGCAACCGGGCGGCCACCGGTTTTATCCAGGTTCTGCAGGCCAACTGGAACGGCTGGCTTAGCACGCTTGTAATTGGCCTGTTAATCCTGGCGG
Organism: Chloroflexota bacterium; assembly: GCA_902812345.1. GTDB lineage: Bacteria > Chloroflexota > Chloroflexia > Chloroheliales > Chloroheliaceae > 54-19. The sequence goes on from CADDZM010000312.1 coordinate 1,498, forward strand.
CTTTAACAATCACCCTGCGTTTTCTACTCAACCGCCTGAAAGGGCTTAAACCGCTCGAAAAGATTTCGACCCTCGGCACGGTTGCAATTGTGATTATCCTGGGTATTTCGATGGCTGAAACCGCTTTACCGCCGACCGCCGCAGCCTCAAATAGCCGGAACGGTCAGAGCGGGCCGCCTTCGACAGGTATCATCGGCAACCCCGAAATGACCTTGAATAATAACGATAAACTCATCGCTTATTTAAACGCTAACCGGAATGGCGCTCAGTACCTGCTGGCGACTACTTCCAGCCAGAACGCCTCGCCCATTATCATTAAGACCGGCGAACCGGTAATGGCCCTCGGCGGTTTTATGGGTAGCGATAAAGCGCTGACATTAGCCCAGTTGCAGCAAGCTGTCCGGTTTAACACGGTTCGCTTCTTCCTGCTGGATGGTTCCGGCGGTGGGGGAGGCCGGGGCGGTTTTGGCGGTGGAAACTCCCAGCTAACCAACTGGGTCCAGAATTCATGCAAAATGGTTGACCCCTCGCTCTGGTCGGCCCCCCCCGCCTCAACCAATAACGCCGGCACCCAGACCGGCAGCGGTGGAAACGTCCCGCCCGGCGGGAATGCTAACGGCCAGGGAACTTTCCCGGGTGGTAACGGTCGCAACCAGAACGGTAACGGCAACACTCGCGGCGGTTTCGGCGGTTTCGGCGGTCGGGGCGGTTCGCAGGGTTCCCTTTACGACTGCCAGGGCGTGAACTAACCCTAAAGTTAAAACAAAAAGACTCCTTTCACCTTGCGGCAGGAGTCTTTTATTTTAACTTTGCGCTCAAAACCAAATTTCACTGCCTCCCGCCCCTGACTACTGACTACTGACTAATGACTACTTTTCCTTTGTATCCTTGCGAAAAACCGCCCAAACCTGATACCATATCTACAAGAGGTTATGACCCGGCGGGGATTTGTAAAAAGTTTTACAGTTGAAAAGACCGTTTTTATGGCGGTAGACAGTTTAATAGTGTAAAAAGTGGGGATATAATGATTGCAAAGATGAATTTTGGAAAAACCGGCCACGAAAGCACTCGTCTCATCTTCGGGGCAGCCGCCCTGGGTAACGTCAGCCAGGACGACGCCGACCGCACCCTGGAAGTCCTTTTCCAGTACGGCATTAATCACATTGATACCGCCGCCAGTTACGGCGACTCGGAACTGCGCATCGGACCCTGGATGAAGCAGCACCGCGATAAATTCTTCCTGGCTTCCAAGACCGGCGACCGCAACTATAAAGAGGCTAAAGAATCTATTCACCGTTCGCTCGACCGCCTCAAAACCGACAAACTTGATTTAATCCAACTGCATAACCTGGCCGACGTTATCGAGTGGCAAACGGCCATGGGACCGGGCGGGGCGTTGGAAGCCCTTGTGGAAGCCCGCGACCAGGGTCTGGTCCGCTTTATCGGCGTCACCGGGCACGGCCTGAGTATTGCCGCCATGCACCAGCGCAGCCTGGAGAAATTTGATTTCGACTCGGTGCTGCTGCCCTACAACTATGTCACTTACCAGGACGAAAAATACCAGGAAGATTTCGAAGCCCTGCTGAAAATCTGCCAGGAAAAGACCGTGGCGGTCCAGACCATCAAGTCTATTGCCCGGCGGCCCTGGGGTCTCGAAGCGGCCCATACCGCTACCACCTGGTACGAACCGCTCGAAGAACAAAAAGATATTGACGCGGCGGTCCAGTGGGTTCTGAGCAACCCGCAGGTCTTCCTCAATACAGCCGGGGATATCCATATCCTGCCGAGAGTCCTTGAAGCGGCTTCGAAGGCGGATTACAACCTTCCTCAGTCGCAAGTCCCGATTGGCGAAGTGGTCGCCCGGCGGGAAATGGCTCCTCTATTCTTCTAGGTCTGCATGAACCTGCTTGATAATCCGCTGGTCCGGCCGCTCTTAGAGGTGACCGGACCCGCTTTAACCCGGCGCAAACAGGCTCTGGAAATCCTGGGTGCGGCCCTGGCGGCAGTTGACCCCTACCAGGCCGTCCGGCAGGCGCTGGCCTTTGACCCGGCTACCAACCGCCTTTCGGTGGAGGGCCGGGTTTTCTCGCTGCCTCCAGCGGGCAACCTTATTGTCATTGGCGCGGGAAAAGCCGGCGCACCCATGGCCCAGGCGGTTGCCGCTGTCCTGGGCGAACGCGTTAGCGCGGGACTGGTGACAGTCAAATACGGTTACGGCCCCAGGCGCGAAGGTTCAGCCGGATCTATCCAGTTCCGGGAAGCCGGGCACCCGGTTTTAGACGAAGCGGGCATCCTTGCTACCGCTGAAATTACCGCCTTGCTGGCAGGATTGAACGCCCATGATACCGTCATAGCCGTCATAAGCGGCGGCGGTTCGGCTTTACTCGAAGAGCCGGTTACAGGCGTTTCGCTGGCCGACATGCAGCAACTGGCGACCGCCATGCTTAAAAGTGGCGCGACCATCAACCAGCTAAACACCGTCCGCAAACACCTTTCCCGCGTCAAAGGCGGCCAATTGGCCCGTCTGGCTGCCCCGGCCCAGCTTATCGGCCTGCTGCTTTCGGACGTTGTCAGCAGCCCGCTGGACGTGATTGCCAGCGGCCCAACCGTCCCCGATACCACCACTTTCCAGGATGCCTGGGAAATCCTGGAGCGGCTTGGCCTTTTAGAACGCGGTGAAGTACCAGGTCCAATCCGTGAACATCTCCGGAAGGGTCTGGCCGGTCTGTCTGTTGAAACTCCCAAACCCGGCGACAGGCTTTTCGAGCGGGTTTTTACTACTATTGTGGGGGATAACCGGGTGGCGGCCCTGGCCGGACTTGAAAAGGCCCGCCAGCTAGGTTTTAACACCCTGCTCCTTTCAACCTTTGTTGAAGGGGAAGCCCGCGAAGTCGCAAAAGTCTTTGCCGGGATTGCCCGTGAAATCCTGGCAACCGCCAGCCCCCTCAAGCGTCCGGCTTGCCTGATTGCCGGCGGCGAAACGACGGTCACGGTACGGGGCGACGGCCTGGGAGGCCGCAACCAGGAGATGGCTCTGGCCGCCGCCCTGGCCCTCGACGGCCTGGAAAATGTGCTGATTGTGCCACTGGCGACCGACGGCAGCGACGGTCCAAACGATGGCGCGGGCGCATTCGCCGAAGGCGATACTGCCCGGAAGGCCCGCGAACTTGGCCTTGACCCCTTCGACTACCTGCAACGAAACGACGCTTACCATTTCTTCGAAAAAACTGGGGCTCTCTTAAAGACCGGGCCGACTAACACCAACGTCAACGATTTAACCCTGGTGCTGGTCTGGTAGCTTCCGGGTTTCCTCGAAACAAAAAAGAATGAGAGCCCTTCATAAACAGGGAAGAAGCGTTCACCCAGCCGGGTATTGGCTTATTTTGATGCCTGATTCATTTATGAAAGGCTCTCAAGAATCAAAAAAGCCCTCCAGTTACGGAAGGCTTTTTTGAGTTGAAAGAACTTAGAATACCCTGTGGCGACCGCCATTGAGGGCACGGGCCAGTACAATTAAGATAACCGCCCCGATAATGGCGGCGATAATGGTGCCAATCACGCCTGATGTTCCAATATTGAGCAGGCTCAGGACGAAACCGCCTATGAATGCCCCCACAATACCCAGGATAACGTCCATGATAAGGCCGTTACGGCTGCGGGTGATGGCGCTGGCAATCACGCCCGCAACTAGCCCGATGACAAGCCACCAGAGTAAATTAGTCCCGTCAAGACTTATCGTTTGGCCTACTAAAAATGTTTCCATAATACTTCGTTCCTTTCGTGCAAACCCTTTGCCTTCAACTTATCCAAAAAATAATTTCTCTTTCCCGGTTGTTTTTACAACGCCTCAATACAAGAGAATAATGCAGGATACGTGCCAGGAGTGACTGCTCCGTCCCGTGAACGAGACGGCTTCTACGGTTTTACACCGAGAGACTACAATCCTAGTCTCATTAAGCTGTAGACAACCATTGTCGCATAGCAATTTAAGCTGATACGACTCAAGCGGTTGGCACTCGCTGAGAATACGCAAATACTTTGCCCAAAAGGGCCACTAGCTGTACTCAGGCGAACATTTTAGCCTGAAACCTACAAATATTCTTAGGTTATTCGCGTGCGAACTACGCCTTGATTATAGCCCATTTTGAGGCTAAATACAACAAATGTGCTACCTTGCGAGGGGGTTTCCCTCGCTAACGCGAGAAAGGAGTGAGGCTTCCTCTGTCACCTAAAGGAGACAGTCCCCGCCTCACAACGTTTAGGGGGCTATATTAAAATTCCCCTGCTAAAAAGAACCTTTGCGAATTAATAAACCGAGCGTAAGGACTGGTATAGCTTTACCTGGCCCAACCGGCGACTGTAGACCACAAAGGCCCGGTTAGTGTTCGTGCTGGCCTCATACTGGTCTTTTGTAAGGGTCAGGCGGACCGGCCTTTTATCCGGCCCGACCGCTTCGTCGTCCATAAAGTCAAGCTCGTAATAAATATCGTAGGTGGAGCCGCTTTCGGTCTTGACCTTCCGGCGAATCTCCCGGCGATTAGTGATAAACCCGTGCGCCCTGACCGGCGGCGTAAGGATATCTCGAATCGAGTAAATGAGAAAGGCAGCCGCGATAAGAGCGAGGCCCAGGGCCAGGATTGCGTAAATACCCCGGGGCAGGCCAAAAGGCGTCCAGTTAATACCCCTGAGAAAAGTATAGTTAAGGAAAATTGCCAGCTTCACCACCAGGACAATCGTGGAGCCGACAACCATACCACCTGCCTGGCTCATGAAAAAGTTAGCAGCGTCGGGCACCGGTTCACCGACCGGGGTGTGCATAACATGTTCTTCTTTGCCGGATGGACCAGGGTTTTCCGGTTCAACTTTTAAGGCGGTCGCTTTTGGAACCGGAGGCGTCCCCGGCGCGTCCATAAAATAGGTGTTGTACCAATCAACTGCTTTGAGGACTGCCGGGTGTCGGGGATGCAGGTCATAAGCCCTGGCAATCGCTTCTTCGGATTCAACCTGGGTGGGTGAAGTGTAGCCCAGCCAGAGAAGCGCGGGCAGATTATCCGGGTCATTGGCAAGCACCTGGCGGGCAAACGGGGCCGCTTCCAGGCGTTTATCGGCGTTAGCTAGTTCGGCGGCCTGTTGCACCCGGGTAGTGGTGGCGGGGTCTGGCATAAACTACCTCCTGCGGAGAAAGGCGGAACATTTAGCGAATTCTCCAGACCGGATTTAATAATACCGGCCTTGACTTTCACCCCATCCTACAAGAAGGGCCGGGGTTTGGCAATATACCAAAACGGCTATTTTCTTTACTCGCGGAAAAAGTTTGACTTTGCCGCCCGGCCCGTTAAACTGGCATCCAACACCAGGCCCGGTTTTTATTTTTTAGAAATTCTTTGGAAGATAAACTTTAGAGGGAGTAAACGAGATGTCTTTGCACCTGACCAGTATCGTCCTGGACTGCCAGGATCCCCCAAAATTAAGCGAATTCTGGGGGGCCGCTATCGGTTATAAAACCGCAAGCGTCCATCAGCAGTACCTAGTCCTGACCGACCCGGCCCAAAACGGTCCGGCCCTTATTTTACAGGCTGTAACCGAACGGTAGCACCCCATTAAACGGTGAAGTTTTTAACTGCGTTTTTGGGCGGCCGCCCTCGGCGCTTCGGTGGCACAAAAGGCGGCGGCACTACCTTGTACTTTAACAATTCATCCACGCTCCATATATGG
>CADDZM010000313.1 GCA_902812345.1 Chloroflexota bacterium
GGGTGAGGCCGCAGCGGCGGCTGAGTTCGATCAGGGCGCTATTAATTTGGTCCAGCGGCCAGCTATATTTAAGAAGCTCGCTCATTACAGCCTGACCTCCTGTTCCAGTTCGGACAGGGCGCCGTTTTCCAGCCGCAACTTGCGCCACTCCTCCTTGCCCCAGATTTCCTGCCAGAGCCTTTCTTCGCTTTGCACCAGCCGGTTATAATGCGAGCCGGGCTGCTCTAAAAGCCGGTTGGGGTCGTCGTCTTCCACAATGCGCCCATCGGCCAGCACCAGGGCGCGCTCGAAATCAAGGGTTTCGCGGACATCGTGGGTGATACAAAGCAGGGTCACGTCCTGCCAGAGGCGGCGGACCCGTTGCAGCAGTTCGCGCCGCTGGGTATGGGTCAGACCCCGGAAAGGCTCGTCCAGGATAACCAGGCGCACGCCCGGTTGCAGCAAGGCCCGGCCCAACCGCACCCGCTGGCCTTCGCCGCCCGATACGAGGCCGCCGCCTTCGCCAAGTGGGGTTTGCAAAGCGTGGGGCAAATTCTGCAACACCTGCACCAGGTCCGCCTGCTCGATGACCTGGCCGATTTCCCCTGAGGCCGGTTGGTCCTGGGCGTATAGCAAATTATCCAGCAGCGAACGGTTCCAGAGTTGGACGGTCGGGTCTACCCAGGCTATTTCGCGCCGCAGTTTTACCAGGGCGTTGCCGTCGAGCGGCTTCCCGTCCACCAGCAGGCGGCCTTCCGAGGGGCGATGCCAGCCCAGGAGCAGCCCGACCAGGCTCGATTTCCCGGCCCCAGACTTGCCGACAATCGCCAGGTGTTCGCCGGGGCGGATTTCCAGGCTTAAGTTTTGTAAGATGGTATGACCCGCCGCCTGGACGCTTACTTCTTCCAGGCAAATAGCGGCCGGGCCGGGCAAATGACCGCCCAAAGACGGGTCGAGTTGAGAAAGATTTTCTTCGGAAGTGGCGGTTTCGTCCGGCGCGCCGAGCGGCTCGAACATTCGCAAAATGATGTTGCGTTGCGCCGGGTATTTCTGAAGATTTTCCGCGATTGACCAGCCTAAAGGAAAAAATTCGCTGGCCCAGTAGATTAGCAAAAGGGCGCTGGGAATATCCCGGCCTGAACCCAGGTAGATCACCAGCATCCAGGCCGTCACCAGCAGGCTAACCATAACCTGAAAAGAGGCCGCCGGAACCTGGATACGCAGCACCCGCAAATAAGCCCTGGCCCACTCGACTACCAGGCTTTCGTGGGCCTGTTGGACGGCCCGCTCGGCCCGGTGCGCCCGGATAGCGGTCAGACCCAGTAGAGCATCCAGGTAGAACCGGCTAAGCGCCCCCTGGTGCGAACGCAGCCGCAGATTGCCCTGGATGATAGCGGGTTGAATCAGCAAAGGTATCCCGATAGCGGCAAAACTTAACAGGAGAACCTGTAAAATAGCCTGCGGGAAAAGCCAGATGAGGCCGCCCGCTGTGGTCACAACCTGGGCCAGCCGCCAGACCAGGGCGCGCATCAGTTCGGGCATTTCTCGCACCTGGTGAACGTTGTGGCCGCGCTCCGCCATATCCGAAATCAGACGGCTGTGAAAGTACTTATCGCCAAGCCGGGGAATTTTTTCCATGAACAAAATACGCAGGCGCGTTTCCAGGCGGCGGCCCAACCGCCTCACGCCCCTGGCTGCGAAAAATTCCAGGGTAAACAACCCGGCAAAAAATACCATCAGGGCGACCAGTGCGGTAATTTGCTGCTCGCGCAGGTTTAGATAGTCGAGTAAATTCAGGACGTTTCGAAAGAGCAAGGCTTCAAAGGCCAGCCCTGCCGCTGCCAGCAGCAAAGCCAGGAATAACATAGCCGGGCCGCCCCAACCGTCCGCCAGCAGCAATTCCTTCAGAGCCTGGGCCGAGCCGAACGGCTTTTCGTCGAGGGCAGTCCGCAATTCCCGGGAGAGTGGTGGGGTTTCGGGGTCAGGCGCATTTCGCTTGCCCAGGACGCGCACCAGCACTGCCCCGTAAAGCGTCAACTGCGGCGCGTCACTATCCCCGGCTTCGCCGGGACGCACCGACCAGTACGCTGCCGGTATGCTGGCCGAAGTGCCATTCTCTAAAAGTTCTTGTTTTGACTTCTCGAAGAGAGATTGCAAAACTTTGGCGGCTACCTGGCCCTGTTTCAACCCTTTTGAGTTTACGATAGCGGATGTCATGCGGGTGGCCGCATCGAGCGCAGCCAGGGAGCACCAGCTTGTATCCTGCAAGGCCGCCTGAACCAGCTCGTTATTTTTCGCTTTATCCGAGGTTATATCAAGCAAGCGGCGGCGCAGTGGGTGTAAGAATTCGTCCGACCCGGCCCATTCCCGCCAACCCTGGGCCGGGACCGCAATAGAATGATTATAAAGCTGAGCGTGAAGGTGTTCGAAGCTCAGCCAGTGACGGCCGCTGGCCGGGTCCATGACCTGGACGAAGGGGCCGACCCGCTTCCAGACGACGACGAAATGGGTCAGGCCGCTGGCAAGACGCACCACCAGCAGAGCTGGAAGCGCTTTGGCTTCGGGTAGCAGCAGGTGGTCAGGTGGAATCATCACCTGTTCGGCCTGCAACCCCAGTTGGTTTAGGATTTCTTCAAGGGTGTCTATCGAGGTGCCGTCCACATCGGTCTGGCAGGCTTCGCGCAAACGGCCATAGCTAACCGGGATACCCCAGCCGTCCAGAATAGATTTAAGGGCCGCCGGGCCGCAATCCATGGCCGAACTCTGGATGACTTCGGGCGCGGAAAAACCGGGCCCGGTTTTGGAACCCCGGTGAGAAGAATTAGTTTTCATGCTTCAAGAGTAAAAATTTGACCGGTAGGAGAAAAACCGATAGCCCGCAAGACCAGCGCGGCCGGGGAAGCCTGTTCGACCTCAATTTTGACGGCGCCTTTCATAGCGCTTTGAAGCTGGAAAGGCGTGCCAGGGGCCGGTTGAAGGTCAAGCGAAACCTGTAAGCCCTGCGCGGTCTGCTCGATAGCGGAAACCCGACCAGTAACGGTGCCATAAGGATTGTTTTCCAGACCGTCGAGTTGCAATCGGGCAATCTGGCCGGGATGCAGGCGGGCGGCTTCGGAAAGTGGAAAGACGGCTGTGGCCCGGGTTGGAGATTGCACGCTGGCCGATTGGCTGGTGGCATATATAAGAATTTGAGCCAGGAAGAACCAGCCGAACCAGAAAATCAAGGCCACCAGACCTAAAAACACCAGCCAGGAAGAACCTTTAAAGTTGTCGGCGCGGAGACTGCGGAGCGTACGAGAAAAAGTAGTCGCCATATAAAATTTTAAATCAAATGTTTAAAGCTCAAACAGAAACCCCCGAAGTGAAAAATATCATTTCGGGGGCTTCTAATTTATTTTATTGGATTAAAAGAATCTGAAATCGGTACCGCCAGACTTCACTTGAGTCTTTACTTTCATACCACTAACCTCCTTATTTTAACCATACCAATCATTAAAAACATTAAAAGGCTACTTGTATAGTAGTACAAGAAAACCTTTTTTTGCTTCGAAGTATGTAGGACTATTCTCCAACGTTGGCGGATATCTTTCCAACTCACTCCGAGTACCGTGTGTCAGATTTAGCTTTCCGACACTTGTGATACCATTATAGCATAATAATCTCACAAAATACTCACTTTTGTTATGACCTTTTTTTATTAAAATAACTTATTTTTTAAATTTTCGTTATAATGATTCACTAGTATAAAGACTGATTCGTAATGGACACTGTAATGTTGGTTATTTTTTCAAGCAGTTCAGGGTCGCCAAGCGGTGTTATTTTTAATCATCGTTTTTAATCATTGAAAGGAAGGCTTTATGGAATGGTTTAACGAACCTAAAGGCTGGGAAGCGCGACCGGACGGCGCTATTGAGTTCACTACCGACCCTTCAACTGATTTCTGGCAGAAGACCCATTAGGGGTTCCAACGCGACAACGGCCATTTTTATTACAAGCATGTGGAGGGGGATTTTCAGGCCGAGGCCAGGGTTAGCGGCGCTTATAAAGATTTGTATGACCAGGCCGGGTAGATGGTCAGGCGTTTCGGTTATGGTTGGGATAATGGCCGCAGCGCCGGATGGCAGCGGCTTTGCGGTAAAATTCGAGAATTACCGGGTAAAGGAAACCCCTTAACCTCTAATACGAGGTCCGGCTGAATACTTGTCATTCCGCGTCCACGCCCCAGGTCGAGGAATCCGGGGGCCATTTGGGCGGCCATTGGCATAAGCACTTAACAGGGAAACGGTTCATGGGCAGCCTTAGCAAGCCTGAAGCCTGGGGCAAGTCTTAGTTCGGTGCAATAGTCTAACAAAGCGCGGGTACCCCTGGGTGCCTTCAGTTCGCCGTTCCTGCTTGCCGCTCTTTCAGGATGACATGAGGTTCGTGCGGCTTTTGAGATGTTTGGCCGATTCAGGGCGTGACAATGTGTTCGGGTTTCTTTATTGGGCAGAGGAAGGTAAAGCTAGGCTTTCACACGATTGCGGACCCATGAATATACTCTACAAAGTAGAGTTAGGAGATTGACTAACTCAACATAGTATGCTAAAGTAAATAGGATACTCAAAGGTTTCCGCGCAATTGTTTATAGAATGAATATGCTGTCGAGTTGGCCTGGTAACGCCGCCCGGTAACTTCATGGGACAGCTTTAACGGAGGATTACAAAATGAGTCTGCATTTAGGCGATACCGTGCCTGATTTTACCCAGGATTCCTCGGAAGGACCGATTAATTTCTACGAATTTGCGGGCGATAGCTGGGTGGTGCTGATCTCCCACCCGGCCGACTTTACCCCGGTCTGTACGACCGAACTGGGCGAGGTTGCTAAACTTAAAAGCGAGTTCGACAAGCGGGGCGTCAAAGTGATTGCCCTGAGCGTGGATACTTCCGAGAACCACAAAGGTTGGATTCCCGACATTGATGAAACCCAGAAGACCCAGGTGAATTATCCTATCCTGGCCGACTCAGACCGTAAGGTTTCGCACCTTTACGACTTGATTCATCCCAATGCTTCGGCGACCGTGACCGCCCGGACAGTCTTTGTGATTGACCCGAACAAGAAATTGCGCCTGACTCTGACTTACCCGGCCAGCACCGGACGCGATTTTAAAGAAATTCTGCGCGTAATTGACTCGCTGCAACTGACCGACAAGTACAGCGTTTCGACCCCGGTCAACTGGCGGCAGGGCGACGAAGTGGTAATCTCGCCTTCCATTAAAGACCCCGAAGAACTGGCCCGGCGGTTCCCTAAAGGCTACCGCGAGGAAAAACCTTACCTTCGCCTGACCCCGCAGCCCGACCTGTAACCTTTCGGCTTTAGCCTGAAAAACTGCTTCCCAGTATTTGAAGATGGGGAGCAGTTTTTGGTTGGCCTGGATTGTGACAAACCTTCAAAGAGAGGCCGTACCTACCCCTTGTCATTCCGGCCTTGTGGAGGAATCTCAGCCGGGGTACCCATTTATGGGTCGCCGCAAGCACTATAATTGCTTTGAAGCAAAGCCAGGGTGGAATCCCGGCCAGGGCTCGTTACTGCAACCCCCACCCTACTTTCACCAGCCCTCAATCTACAGTTTTTTACTAAACCCTAAACCCTTTCGTCCCTCTTTCAACGTTGTTTCGTTCAATGACCTCTGAGTACTGACCACTTTCACCTAGATTAGCCTTTGGTAAGCTTTAAGTAGTTAGGGTCTACTACCTATTGCATTGTGATTTTATATTGTGTATAATTTCACAATGAAAGGGCAAAAGTTTTAGCACAAGTTTTAAACTGCGCCGCCTCTTGTTATCTGCCGGTTCTACCCACCGTTAACTGCCACCGGTCCGTTGTTCGGCCTTTATTAGGTTTGGATTGGGAAGGGTACATAGATGAGTGATTTAATTGCCGCCCGCGCCCAGATGGGCACCTCGCTGGCTTTCCACATTGTCTTTGCCGCGCTCGGCATCGGTCTACCCGTGCTGCTGGTAATCTCCGAAGGGCTTTACCTTAAGACCAAAAAAATCGTTTACCTGGCCCTGGCGAAAAAGTGGGCCAAAGCTACCGCTATCCTGTTCGCGGTCGGGGCCGTTTCAGGCACCGTGCTGAGTTTTGAACTCGGCTTGCTCTGGCCGGGCTTTATGAAGTACGCCGGGAGTATCGTCGGGATGCCTTTCAGCCTGGAAGGTTACGCCTTCTTTATCGAGGCGATTTTCCTGGGCCTCTATCTTTACGGCCGCGACCGGCTAAAACCGTTCGCCCACTGGCTGACCACGTTGCCCGTCGCGCTCGGCGGAATGTTTAGCGGCATCTTTATTGTCGCGGTCAACGGCTGGATGAACAGCCCGGCGGGTTTCAAGATAGTGGACGGGCAGGTCACGGACGTTGACCCGCTTAAAGCCATGTTTAATTCGGCCTGGGGCGTTGAGGCGCTACACTCGACCCTTTCGGCTTATATCGCGACCGGTTTCGCAGCGGCGGCTATCTATGCTCTTGCCATCCTGCGGGGGAGACGGACCGAGTACAACCGGGCCGGACTGGCGATAACCCTGGCGCTGGGCTGCCTGGTCCTGCCGTTCCAGTTCGCCAGCGGGCATCTCAGCGCCGAGTGGGTCGCCACCAACCAACCGGCGAAACTGGCCGCCATGGAAGGCCATTTCCAGACCTCAGCCTGCGCCCCGCTCAATATCGGCGGCATCCCGAACCTGACTACTCGCCAGACCGATTTCGCCATCCAGATTCCCTGCGGCCTGAGCATATTGGCCCATACCGACCCCAACGCGGTTATCACCGGCCTGGATGATATTCCCGCTGACCAGCGCCCCAATACCCTGATGGTCCACCCGGCTTTTCAGTTGATGGTAGGCAGCGGCACCTTGCTATTGCTGGTTAGCGTCTGGGTCGGCTGGCGCTGGTGGCGCGAGAAACACGTCCCGGGCGGGCGCTGGTTGTTGCGGTTGGTAGCCTTTAGCGGCCCCTTCGGGTTTATCGCCCTTGAAGCGGGCTGGATTGTGACCGAGGTCGGGCGGCAGCCCTGGGTCGTCTACGGGTACCTCCGCACCACTGACTCGGTGACGACCGCCCCGGGCCTGCTGCCGATTTTTATCGGCTTTACCACCCTTTATGTGGCTCTCGCGGTCATCGTAGTCTGGCTGCTGCGCCGGTTGGCGGCCACGAAACCCGAAAGTGCC
>CADDZM010000314.1 GCA_902812345.1 Chloroflexota bacterium
CACCCCAGGCCGCCCAACGGGCCGCCTGGGGTGAGGCAGTTGGCGGGGTGGGGGGACCGCTCAAACGGGCCGGGCGCAGCGATTACTCCGGCCAACCCGCTAATCTCAACCCGGCCATTTTCTTTGGGGATGAGGACTATGTTTCGGTCTATAACCGGCTGGCTCCCTATCTGCCCCCCATGCTGGCCCAGAAGTTAAAGTTGAACCCGGACGCGTCTTTTCCGGCTGAGTTTCGCCGGGTCGTCAACGTGTTTATTATTCTGCCGGACCTGGATTTGACCAGGGAAGCCAGCCTGAACGTTTTACGGGATTACTATGCTACCTTGCAGAGCGTTTGCAGCGGCCTCGATGGGCGGGTCCACCAGATTACCGCCAATTCCGCTGATAACTCGGTCTGCCTGCATCTAACCTTTGGCGCGCTTATCAGCAACAGCGAAGACGCTGAAAACGCCTTACAGGCCGCCCTGGCCGTGCGAGACCTGGCCGGGTCTTCGGGCGCGCTCCCGGCTATAAGTATCGCCAGCGGTAACGTCTTTACCGGCAGCATCGGCACCCCGGCCTGCCAGCGTTACACCGTCCTGGGTGAGGCGGTTAAACTCAGCCGCCAGCTTGCCCAGGCTGCCCCGGAAAGCGGCCCGGGCGTCCTGCCGGTGGACCGCTATACCCGCGAACGCGTCGGCCTCAGTTACATTTTTGGCGACGACCTTTCTATAAAACTACCAGACCAGCCTTACCCGGTCCGTACCAACCCGCTCCTGGCCCGGCGGCCCCAGCCTTCCAGCCTGCCGGCTTTTCTCAAAGAAAATCAGAAAGAAAATCAGAAAGAAAATCAGAAAGAAAATCAGAAAGAAACCGCTAATCAGAATGCGGCTGAAATTTTGGCTTCCCCCCTGGAATTGTTAGCCGGGAAAGACCGCGTTATCCTCCAACCGGCGGCGGCCCGGTTTTACCCGTTGGCCCAGGAATGGCTGAAATCGGGCGGGAAAGGGGCGGTTGGAACCTGCCAGCCCAACGCCGCCAGCGCCGTTCCCTACCTGGCCTGGTCGGGACTGCTTGGCGGACTTATCGGCCTCAATGAAACGGACAGCCGCACCGAAAAAGCGGCCAAACTCTCCCAGGTAGTCTCGCGCTTTGCGCCTGAGTACGCCCGGTATAGCGGCTGGTTGGGCCAGCTTATCGGCCTCGCGCCTGAAGAACCGGACTTCCGTGTGAAACTGGGCGGACCCTGGCGGGAACAGTTCACCGCTTTTATTGGGGAACTTTTACGCGGCCTGGCCCAGGTTAACCCCTTGCTGATTATCCTCAACAACTTCCAGTGGAGCGACGAACCGGGCCTTTACCTGCTCGAACAGGTCGTACGCGAACTTGCTGCCGAACCAATCATCTTTTGCCTTAGCCTGCGACGCGGTAATTCGGCTGTTGACGCCCGGCTGAATGCTTTGGCCGGGTAGCCGGTTTAGCGGTCCCCGAAACTGGTTTGAACTGACAAAATTTGCAAATTATGCTATCCTTGCCTTTGACCTTTGTCTGTCAATCTATTTAATCTGCTTTTTTCAAAGAAGAAATAAAGAAGAAATAAAGAAGAAAAATTAAAGCATCGCGGCCTGCTCCCCGGTTTTTCCCGGTAGAGCCAGGCCCAGCATTTGGCTTAATAAATTACCGGAGGATTTACCCATAATGACTTCAGAGGGTACAGCAGCAAACCAGACACCCCGGACACTCTTTGATAAAATCTGGGAGTCGCACGTGGTCCGGGAAGTGCCGGGTCAGTCTACCATCCTTTATATTGACCGCCACCTGGTCCACGAAGTAACTTCTTCACAGGGTTTTGAAGGGCTTCGATTGGAAAAACGGGCTGTTAGGCGGCCCCAGGCGACTTTCGCCGTAATTGACCATAACATTCCCACTACCCCGATTGGAAAATACGGCGCGCGCCACAATGTGCCGATTATTGACCCCCAGAGCGCCCTGCAAATTGCTACCCTCGAACAGAACGCCGCCGACTTTGGCATTACCCTGTTTGACCTGGACGATGACCGCAACGGGATTGTCCACGTAACGGCCCCGGAGCAGGGTCTGACGCTGCCCGGCATGACGGTTGTTTGCGGCGATAGTCACACTGCCACCCACGGCGCTTTCGGGGCTTTAGCCTTTGGTATCGGCACCAGCGAAGTCGAACACGTCCTGGCGACCCAGACCCTTTTACAGGCCCGCCCTAAAACAATGGAAGTCCGCGTGGAAGGCCCGCTGCCCGCCGGGACGACTGCCAAAGACCTTGTCCTATACATCATAGGCCAGATTAGCACCAGCGGCGGCAACGGCCACGTTATCGAGTTTACCGGCTCGACCATTCGCTCTCTTTCGATGGAAGGCCGCATGACTTTGTGTAACATGGCAATTGAAGCCGGGGCGCGGGCCGGGATGGTCGCCCCTGACGAGCGAACTTTTGAATGGCTTAAAGGCCGCCCCTACGCGCCCCAGGGCGGAGCCTTTGAACAGGCCGTCGCGGCCTGGCGTAAACTACCGACCGACCCCGGCGCGGTCTACGACAAAAGCGTGGCCCTTGACGCCGCCGCTGTCGCCCCGCAAGTCACCTGGGGCACTAACCCGGGCATGACTACCGATGTTACCGGCGAAGTCCCCAACCCTGAAAATTTCGACGACCCGATGAAGCGTTCGATGGCTCGCCGCGCCCTGGAATACATGGGGTTGCAGCCCGGCCTCAAAATTGAAGACATTAAACTTGACCGGGTCTTTATCGGCTCCTGCACCAACAGCCGGGTAGAAGATTTGCGGGCGGCGGCTAAAATCGCTAAAGGCCGCAAAGTGGCCTCGACCGTCCGGGCAATGGTCGTACCAGGCAGCGGTCTGGTCAAGCACCAGGCGGAAGCCGAAGGGCTGGACCGGATTTTCAAGGAAGCCGGGTTTGAATGGCGTGAACCGGGCTGCAGCATGTGCCTGGCGATGAACGGCGACCAGTTGGCCGAGGGCGAACGCTGCGCCAGCACCTCCAACCGCAACTTCGAAGGCCGCCAGGGTAAAGGCGGGCGCACCCATCTGGTTAGCCCGGCTATGGCGGTGGCGGCGGCAATTGCCGGGCATTTCGTGGACATCCGCGACCCCGAATGGAACGAGGGAGCCAACTAACATGCAGCCATTTAACACTTTGAACGGTATCGTGATGCCCCTGGACCGCTCTAACGTGGATACCGATATGATTATCCCGGCCTCATACCTTAAGTCCATCAAACGGACCGGCTTCGAGGACGGCCTTTTCGCCAATTTACGCTACAATAAGGACGGCACGCCGAACCCTGACTTCGTCCTGAATGAGCCGCGTTATAAAAACGCCTCGATTCTGTTGACCCGCGAGAACTTTGGTTGCGGTTCGTCCCGCGAACACGCTCCCTGGGCTTTGCAGCAGTACGGCTTCAAGGTTATCATAGCTTCCGGTTACGCCGACATTTTTTACAATAACTCTTTTAACATTGGCCTCCTGCCGATTATCCTTAAACCGGAAGAAATTGAAGAGTTGTTCCAGGAAGTCGAGAACGAACCGCTTTTGCGGCTGCGCGTCAACCTCGAAGACGGCACCGTGACCGCGCCCGGCGGCAAGGAGTTTCACTTTAAGATTGACCCTTTCAAAAAGGAATCGCTCTTAAAGGGGCTGGATAATATTGGCTGGACTCTACAGTTCGATGATTTAATCGAGGATTATGAGAGCAAGCGACAGGCCGAACAGCCCTGGCTCTATGCCGGTCAGCCCGGCTAATCACCTAAAAATAAAAATGGCCCGTTTGGGGGCATTTTTATTTTAGGGTAAATTTCACCTTAACTTTTGGTAAAAATGCCTGGAATGGTTTGTACACAACCTGGGCCCGTGCTATAATTGCGGCGCACTTAATAGATTTGCGAAACGAGGAAATGCTCCAGACGGTTAGGCGTTCAACCGTGAAACATAAAGGAGAAAGAAAGTAATGGCTATAAAAATCGGTATCAATGGTTTTGGACGAATTGGCCGGCAGACCTACCGCGCTCTGGTTGAGGAATACTCCGATGAAGTAGAAGTAGTGGCTGTAAACGACCTTACCGATACCAAAACCCTTGGCTACCTGCTCCAGTACGATAGCAACTACGGTTTCTTTGAAGGAGACGTAGAAATTGAAAGCGATGCCCTTAAAATTGACGGGCAGAACTTGAAAGTGCTGGCCGAAAAAGACCCCGCCAACTTGCCCTGGGGCAAGCTGGGCGTAGACCTGGTTATCGAGTCCACCGGTCGCTTCACCGACGCCGCTCAGGCCGGGGCTCATATCAAAGCCGGGGCCAAAAAGGTTATCATCAGCGCTCCCGCCAAAGGCGAAGACCTGACCATTGTTATGGGCGTGAACCACGACCAGTACGACCCCCAGAAGCACAATATTATTTCCAACGCCAGTTGCACCACGAACTGTCTGGCCCCGGTGGCGAAAGTCATCCTGGAAAAGTTCGGAATCGTCAAGGGTCTGGTCACGACGGTCCACAGCTACACCAATGACCAGGTGATTTTAGACCAGCCGCATAAGGATTTGCGGCGGGCGCGGGCGGCGGCGATTAACATTATCCCGACCACTACCGGCGCGGCCAAAGCGGTTGCCCTGGTTATCCCCGAACTCAAAGGCAAATTCGACGGGTTCGCCTTGCGCGTGCCGACCAGCACCGTTTCTATTATTGACTTCAAGGCGGTTGTCGAGCGCGACACCACTATCGAGGAAGTGAACGCGGCCCTCAAAGAAGCCAGTGAAGGCGACCTGGAAGACATTCTTGGTTACGAAGAGCAGCCGCTCGTTTCGAGCGACTACCGGGGCGACCCCCGCAGCAGCATCGTGGATGCCCTCAGCACCCAGGTCATCGGGGGCAACCTGGTCCAGGTGGTTAGCTGGTACGACAACGAATGGGGCTATAGCTGCCGCGTGGCCGACCTTACGGCATTCATTGGCGGTTTCTTCGAATAGCTAATAGCCGGTACTTTTTTGAGACTGGCGGCGTATCCTCTCCCGGATGCGCCACTTTTATTTTACAAAGCGCTTTACAGGCCGGGCGTTTTCTTAATTTTTGAATTGACAACTCTAACGCCCCAAAGTTAAACTCTAACAAAAGAATTGATATTTGGAATGACTGCTCACTATCTATTAGAGGCCGTCCCCGGCCAAAATTTTAACGGAAGGATTTTTTATTATGCTGGCTAATTTGCCTCAAACCGTTGAAGAAGTAAAAGAATGGAAGTGGGAGGAACTGGAACCCTTCTACCGAGAACTTGAGGAAAAAGAGCTAACCGCCGCCAATATTGACGAATGGCTGAAAGCCTGGACCGCCTTGCAGGAACTGGTGGGCGGCAAGTTTTCCCTCCTCAACCTGGCCCACACCCAGAACACCGCCGACATGGCTATCCAGAACGAGTTAAATACCCTGCGCCAGACCCTCGACCCGCCCATCAAGCAGGCCGAGCAGCGTCTGACCGAAAAGCTCCTGGCAAGCGGCCTCCAACCGGCGGGGATGGCTGTAGCCTTGCGCCAGATGCGCGTCCAGGCGGAAATCTTCCGTGAAGCTAATCTCGAACTCTCAATTCAAGAACAAAAGTTAATAATGGAGTTCAACCGGATTACCGGGGCGCAGACGGTTGAATTTGAGGGCCGCGAACAGACCTTGCAGCAGTTGCGCTCGGAATTGCAAAGCGAAGACCGCGCCCGCCGAGAAGCCTCCTGGCGGGCCGGGTCCGAGCGCCAACTGGCCGACCGCGAGGCTCTCAACAATCTTTATAGCGAATTGCTGCGCCTGCGCCAGCGTATGGCCGAGAACGCCGGTGAGCCGGATTACCGCGCCTTGCGCTGGAAGATGCTCAACCGCTTCGACTATACCCCCCAGGATTGTGAAACTTTCCACGCCGCTATCGAAAAAGTGGTGGTCCCGGCAGCGGCCCGCGTCCTGGAACGCCGCCGCCAGCGGCTTGGCCTGGATAGGGTCCGGCCCTGGGATTTAGAAGTCGAGCCGTCCGGTCTGCCGCCGCTGCGGCCTTTCCAGGATACCGAGGAACTGGCCGGGAAAGCCCAGCACGTTTTTAGCCGGGTGGACCCGCTTTTTGGGGACTATTTCTCGACCATGCGCCGGGAAAAGCTCCTGGATTTACCGAACCGCAAGCACAAAGGGCCGGGCGCTTACTGTACCCAGGTGCCGGTAGGCGAGAAACGCCGCCCGTTCGTCTTTATGAATGCGGTCGGTATCGGGTCGGACGTGGTCACAATTCACCACGAGTCGGGACACGCTTTCCACGGTTTCGAGACGTTAAAGCTGCCGTACGCCCAGATGCGCTATACCGGCTCGGAGTTCGCCGAGGTCGCTTCAATGTCAATGGAACTGCTGGCGACGCCTTACCTGGCCGAAAGCGAAGGCGGCTACTATACCCCGGCTGAGGCTAACCGGGCTAAAACCGATTTGTTCGAAAAAATCATCCTGTTCTGGCCGTATATGGCCGTGGTGGATGCCTTCCAGCATTGGGCCTATACGAATGTGGACCAGGCGGTTGACCCGGCTAACTGCGACCAAAAATGGGGCGAGTTGTGGGCGCGGTTTATGGGCGCGGAGGATTGGAACGGCCTGGCAGATGCCCGCGTGACCGGCTGGCACCGCAAGTTGCACATCTTCCGCTACCCCTTCTATTACGTGGAATACGGGTTGGCCCAACTTGGCGCGGTTCAGATTTTCGCCAACGCCCTCAAGGACCAGTCCCGGGCCGTCCAGCTTTATCACGGCGCGCTCAAACTGGGTAAAACGGTTACTTTGCCGGAGCTTTTCCAGGCCGCCGGAACCCGTTTCGGTTTCGATAGCGAACTTTTGCAGGAGGCCGTAAGCCTGCTTGAAGGCCAGCTCGAAAAATTGGCCTGATTTTTATAAAATAAAACTGCCCTTTTATTTTTCACATCTAAAAGGGCAGTTTATGGCTTGCTTTTGGAAAGGAGGATGTAACTACACAGGTACTTGACAAAGCTGTTAAATTAAAACAATGAGTTTAGAAGAAAAAAACGAACAACTCAAAGCTGAAAATGCCGCTCTCAAAGCTCAATTGCTAGAGCGGGTGGCCCAGCTTG
>CADDZM010000315.1 GCA_902812345.1 Chloroflexota bacterium
CCGCTCTACCTCGTCAAGTTCAACGGGCAGGCTGTCAATTTCCATCCTCAGTTTAGAAGCGGCTTCGTCCACCAGGTCAATCGCCTTGTCGGGCAGGAAGCGGTCGGTGATGTAGCGGTTGGAGAGCGTCGCCGCCGCCACCAGCGCCGAGTCCTTGATGCGGACCTTGTGGTGAACCTCGTAGCGTTCGCGCAGGCCGCGCAAAATCGAAATGGTATCCTCGACATTCGGCTCCTCGACCAGGACAGGCTGGAAACGGCGCTCCAGGGCGGCATCCTTTTCGATATGCTTGCGATATTCGTCCAGGGTCGTGGCCCCGATACAATGCAGTTCACCACGCGCCAGCATTGGTTTAAGCATGTTGCTGGCGTCCATCGCGCCTTCGGCCGCCCCGGCCCCAACCACGGTATGCAGTTCGTCAATGAAAAGAATTATCTGCCCTTCCGACTGCGACACTTCTTTGAGGACCGCCTTTAAGCGTTCCTCGAATTCGCCCCGGAACTTGGCCCCGGCCACCATCGAGCCGAGATCGAGCGCGATAATCTTTTTATTTTTCAAGCCTTCCGGCACGTCGCCCCGGATAATTCGCAAGGCCAACCCTTCCACGATAGCAGTCTTTCCTACGCCCGGTTCGCCAATCAACACCGGGTTATTCTTGGAACGGCGTGAAAGCACCTGGATAGTGCGGCGGATTTCCACGTCACGGCCAATCACCGGGTCGAGCTTGCCTTTGCGGGCCAGTTCGGTCAGGTCGCGACCGTATTTTTCAAGCGACTGGTATTTTTCTTCCGGGTTCTGGTCGGTCACGCGCTGGCTGCCCCGGATAGCGGTCAGCACATTTAATACTGCGTCACGGGTTACGCCGAGATCGCGCAGGATTTTCCCGGCAGTCGGGGAAGGCATAACGCCGCCCATCCGGTCAATCTGCTCGTCCAGCAGCGCCAGCAAAAGATGCTCGGTCGAAATGTATTCATCCTTAAAGTTTTCGGCCTCGCGCTGGGCCAGATCCAACACCCGGCGAGTCCGGGCCGAAGCGTAAATTTGTCCGCCTGAATTCTGCAACCTGGGCAGGCTGTTCAGGGCAGTGTTAAGCTGTGCTTTCACCTGGGCCGGGGTTACGTTCAAACGCCCGATAATTTGAGGCACCACGCCCGCCGGCTGGTCAAGCAGCGACAGCAGCAGATGTTCGGGATGAAGCTCGCTGTGGTTGAGCTGCTCGGCCCGTTCCTGGGCGTTAAGCAAAGCCTCTTTTGTTTTTTCTGTGTACTTATTAATGTTTGCCATAAAGGTCAAACCCCTCCAAAATTTATTTAGTTTTTAGAAAATTACTAACGAATTCCTAATATTAATACGAAACCAAAGATAAGAAGTTTATTAGAGCAATATATGAATTATAACAGAATTGGTCTAGCTAAAACCATTACCGCCTGTCATAATGAGCGGTTTAAGGCTTAAATTTCGCTTAAATTAAATAAAAAATAGCAGGCAAGAAAATAGCCCCGGCGTTTACCGGGGCTACCAAGATTCATAGTGCGATAAGATTACGGCTGTATAAGAAGAAGATTTAGCGAAGAATTCCGACCTTGTCCCGTTCAGGCTCCATCACGGCTGCAGGTGTAGCGGGTTCTTTGTGACCAAACAGGGCGCCAAAATCCAGGGTACCTAGAAACGCCAGTAACAACATCAAACCAACTAAAGCTTCCATAACACTACACTACAACTTTCTTTACTACTCGACCTTCCCCGCAAGCGGGTTTCCTACACTTATTTACTATGCAATTATGGTGCCAAACCTTCTTAAAAAGAATGAGGTATTTAATAAAAAGGGTGTGATTGACCTCACTTTTAATATCTACATTCTTACATAAATGTGCTTAATATTCGTCTCAGTTTGATTAATTTTGTGTTACATTTTCCATTTTTAATAAAAAATGAGAATATAAAAGGCAACAAAAAAGCGGCTGTCGAACAGCCGCTTGAACCTATTTTGCGCCTCGACCGCCCGGTTTAAGGCGGAAAGCCGACCAGGTAACATCAATCGCAATCATTGCGCCGCCGCCCCAACCGGCTTCCTGCAAACTTTCCCACCAGGTATCGCGGTTTATATCGGTATTTATGGACGAGCTTTTCTTGGGGTAATTAATCCACAAAATACCACCTGGCCTTAACGCTTTCATAACGGTCGTTCCCAGGCGGTCTACCCCGGCTTTGCTCGAAACGAAAGCCTGGATCAAATAGTAGTTATCTTCCGGGCCGGAAAGCGTTTGCTCAAAGGTTACTCCCGGCGGCAGTTCGCCCGGTAGCCTGCGGGTACGTTCAGCAAAAAGAAGCGCTGGTCGGGTTTCAACACCAATTTCTTAACCAGAGAACTGTCCGCCATTAAAATAAACCTTGCTCTTACTGGGGCGCGGGTGGGGTCGGAGTGCCGAAATTGCCGGTATCCGAATCGAACTCGGTATCATCGGAACGGTTTACAAGCTGGTCGCGGGGAATATTCAGGTGAATAATCCGGCTACCGACCTGGCGGGCGACAAGGTCCGCTGAAATAGTGAACTGTTTGGATTCAGATTCGTTTTGAATGACCAGTTGCGAAACCTGGCCCGTATTCGGGTCTGTCACAACCGCCTCGACCGTACCCACGAAACCGTCCGTCGCCTCGACGACTGCGCCGACCAAAATCTGGTGGTTGCTTGAATTTTGCTGGTCCATGTTTTCTCCTTAACAATCTTTTAGTTCCTGCTCTACTTGTATTCCTACGGAAGAACCGGCCCTGGCGTTTCACCTCAAGCGGGAAATGTGTGATTTTATTGCAAAACTCAGGCCAGTAGGCTTAAAACAGCTTGCTAGAAATTTGTTAGAATTTTATTTGCAGCCTAAAAAGACTTGACAGGGACACGGGGTTGGAGTAACATACATTTGTTAGCACTCAGAGGTTAAGAGTGCTAAAAATATGTAGTATAACGCAATACCAGCAATAAATTTTTAAGGTAAGCTCTGATGCCCGGTAATTATAGCACTGCCGGGTTGAATACACAAAGACAAGTATCTAAGGAGGTTAAGGCAAAATGGCGAGTCTTAAACCGTTGGGCGACCGCGTAGTAATTAAGCCGACCCCAAAGGAAGAAGTAACCAAAACCGGTATTTTTCTTCCCGACACCGCTAAAGAAAAGCCCCAGGAAGGCACCATTACAGCGGTTGGCGGCGGCAAGTTAGATGACAAAGGCGTGCGTCAGCCGCTGGAAGTCAAAGAAGGCCAGAAAGTTCTTTACGCCAAGTACGCGGGTACGGAATTTAAGATTGAGGGGGAAGAATACTTGATCCTCAGCGAAAAAGACATTCTGGCGGTCATCGAGGGCTAATTTCCTGGAGTGACGCCACAGGCAAGGTTGAGAAACTTGCCGGGAGCGAGGGTCTCCCTCACACCTTTTAACCCTCTCAAAATTCTTTTAAAGAAGTGTTTTAAGAAGCATTTTAAAGAAGTTCTGGATTATACAGGAGATTAAGGATAATGGCTAAGCAATTGCAAAACGCCGATGAGGCCCGCCAGTCGCTCAAGCGCGGCGTGGATATTCTGGCTAATGCGGTAAAAACCACTCTTGGTCCTAAAGGCCGCAATGTCGCCCTGGACAAAAAGTTCGGCGCGCCAACCGTCACTCACGACGGTGTGACCGTTGCTAAAGAAATCGACCTCAAAGACCCCTTTGAGAACATGGGCGCTCAGCTTCTGAAGGAAGCCGCAACCAAAACCAATGACGTTGCCGGTGACGGCACCACCACCGCGACCGTGCTGGCCCAGGCCATCGTACACGAAGGTCTGCGCAACGTGGCCGCCGGCGCCAACCCGATGCTGTTAAAGCGCGGTATTGACCTGGCTGTGACGTCCCTGGTTGAGAAGTTAAAGAGCCTGGCGACTCCGGTAAATGACCGCTCTCAGGTTGCCCAGGTTGCGACCATCTCCGCCGCTGACCCGGAAATCGGCAATCTGATTGCCGAAGTGATGGAAAAGGTCGGCAAAGACGGCGTTATTACCGTCGAGGAAAGCCGCGGACGCGAGTACGAAACCGAGTACACCGAAGGTATGCAGATTGACCGCGGTTATATCAGCGCTTACTTCGTGACCAACACCGAGCGCATGGAAGCCGTCCTGGACGAGCCGATGCTGCTCATCACCGACAAGAAGATTTCGGCCATCGCCGACATCCTGCCGGTCCTGGAGAAAGCCTTGAGCGCGGGGAACCGCAACTTCGTCATTATTTCGGAAGACGTTGACGGCGAAGCCCTGGCGACCCTGGTGCTGAACAAAATGCGCGGCACCTTTAACCTGCTGGCCGTGAAAGCCCCCGGTTTCGGCGACCGCCGCAAAGACATGCTGCGCGACATCGCTATCCTGACCGGCGGCCAGGTTATCAGCGACGAACTGGGCCGCAAACTCGAAAGCGCTACCCTGGAGGACCTCGGCCGGGCCAAACGCGTCATCGCTACCAAGGACGACACGACCATTATTGCCGGTGAAGGCCAGGAGGCTGAAATCAAGGCCCGCGTGGACCAGATTAAGGCCCAAATCGAGCAGACTACCAGCGACTTCGACCGCGAGAAACTCCAGGAACGCCTGGCGAAACTGGCCGGTGGCGTTGCCGTCATCCGGGTTGGCGCCAGCACCGAGACCGAACTGAAGGAAAAGAAGCACCGCGTTGAGGATGCCTTGAGCGCAACCCGCGCCGCTGTCGAAGAAGGCATCGTGCCGGGTGGTGGGGTTTCCCTGCTGCTGGCCCTTTCCGCCCTCGACGAGGTTAAGGCCGAAGGCGATATTGCTACCGGTGTGAACATTCTGCGCCGCGCCCTGAGCGAACCGATTCGCCAGATTGCGGTTAACGCCGGCCAGGACGGCAGCGTTATCATCCAGCAGGTGCTTAGCTACCAGAAGGACGGTAAGTCGAACTACGGTTACGATGTGTTGAGCGGCAAGTACGTTGACACCATCGAGTCGGGCATCATTGACCCGGTCAAAGTTACCCGCAGCGCGCTGGAAAATGCCGCTTCGATTGCCGGTATGATCCTCACGACCGAGGCTCTCATCACCGACCTGCCGGAAGAGAAAACCGCTGCCCCCGCGATGCCGGGCGGCGGTATGGACTACTAGTAGTCTAACCAGAGCGAAGAAGCTTTGCCCTCTCGAAAGAGGGGGTAGAGCTTCTTTTTTTGTGTTTTCGAGTTTGCACTTTAACAATTTGTTAATAAATCTCAATGAATTAGGCAATTTATACTAATTTTTAAGACGAAATATTGGTCCAAAGACCTATGGATATTGTGATAAATGACACAATTCTTTAACAAAACTATAGTAAAATGCTTGTGTAAACCATCGGAGGTAAGCGGTTCAAGTGGAAAAGAGCCGCTAGTACGAACAACGATTAAAGTATATTTGGGTTAGTAAAGCCTGTTGTCCAACCGGTTAAGAGTGATACCGGGACAGGGGTAGGACCGACAAGGATGCGGTCGAGGGGGGTGCAATAAAAATCCCTCAAGCCCAGGCGCAGGTTATGTAATCAGGAAGTCAGGAACAAGATTATGCGTGGTGATATAAACGCAACAGAACTTTATCAGGATCAGGAATTTTTAGCCCGGGTCGGACTGGGCATTTACGATATTGAATTCGGAGCGAGCGGCAACGTTGGTTTTGAAGATGTTTTCAAGTTCTCTTATGTAGAGAACGAGGAAGAAGACCCGAAATTGTACCGCCGGAAAGTGTATAAGCTTACCGGGAAATACTACACGAATGACCTGGCGCGCATCCTGTGGGCCCGGTTCAATGAATCGAGGGCGCTGCTTTCCGAAGTGGAAGGCCGCGAGTTGAGCCTGGAAGAAGCGGCCCAACGCTGGTTGCAGGACCACGGTCACGACTTCTTCAAAAGCTGGGCTTTACGGGCGGCGGAAGTGCCTTTCCGCATGCGCAACCAGGCCGAGCCGACCCTGGGTTGGGTGGATGTGCTGGCGTTTCGGCTTGCCCCGATGTGGCGTGAACTGCTGGAAGCCGGTTTCAGTTTGCCGACAATCCTGTTCACAATGGCGCTTGAGTTTCCCAGGCGGAAACAGGGCACCCGGCGCGAACGCTACACCCGGTTGGTAGCGCGCCTTAGCGGGCATCACATTCACGACCAGGCCGAGATGCAAAAGCGCATCCGGGAAATCAAGCAACTTGCCCGCCTGTTGAGCCGCCAGGTCGGTCACAACATCGGAAGCAGGGCCGCCACTATCGAATACTACCGCCGGTTGAACCTGGTGGCGGAAATAGAAAGCGCCCCGGCGCCGCTGGAGTTCTCGCTGGCCGCTTAAGCGACAAATAGTACCAAGTCCGGTTAGGCGCTTGGCATTCCGAGCGAAGTCGAGCAAAAGAAAAGAGGGTTAGCCCTGTGGCTGCCCTCTTTTTGATTTCGAACTAAAATAAAAGTTAGGTGTTACTTTGAAAGTTTGTCTTTAACATAATATTCGCCTTCGATTATCTCAACTTTAGGGATAGTCGGAGGGTGCTTGCGCACCTGGTAGCGCCCGACCAGCCAGGTAAAGAGCGCCAGGGTCAGCAATATGATGGTAAATTCGTCCAGCAGGCCCAGTATAGGCAGCAAATTTGTGATACGGGCCAGCGGGGTAAACTCCCAGAAAATCGGGAACAGCAGGATAAGTTTGTAATAAAAAGGCACCTTCTCGCTTAAAAAGTATTTGATTGAGCGCGGCAGCAAGGTTATCAGCCAGCGTATTCGTAACATTCCCAACATTGTCGTTCTTCTTTCCAGTAAATCGCGCCACCCGGATGGGTTATACAACTGGGCCATCAAATAGCTGTATTTAAGTATACGACAAATGACAGGTTAAAGTTTTCTGCTGGCCGCAGGGCTTTTGCTAGCCGCAGGGCTTTTGCTGGCCGCAGGGCTTTTGCTGGCCGCAGGTGCGACCTTGTGTAGGAATTCGGGGGCATTTATCATTCCGCGCTTTTGTCACGCCTTTCA
>CADDZM010000316.1 GCA_902812345.1 Chloroflexota bacterium
AAATTGTTGCGAAACGCTTGAAGTATGTTAAAGTTCATGTGAGTAATATCCTTTCTTTTTTTGTCGAAAGAAACATTACTCGTTTGGGCAGGCTATTGTAAAGTAGCTTGCCCTTTAATTTTTTATCAAAAACGTCAAAATAGCTCATTTTTATAATTCAATTATACAAATTTTAAGCGGGAGGTGTCAATAGATTTTTTGGTATTAGTTGTTTATTAAAAAAGTTAGGTTAAAATTAGAGGTAGCAGGAATCCAAAAATGTCTTTCAGGATTTAACTTTATAAATAGTGTACTGGCCGCTCTCCTGGTATACTTTCTCGAAATAGCCCTGGCTTTGCAGTTCGTCGAGCAGTTGGCGGCCTGCTCTGGCCTCACCTATCAGCCGGTAGGTGGGCGTATTCACTAGAAAATTCAACAAATTCTCGTTTACAAGGGCGTGGGTCGCGCCGCGTCTGCGCAGTTCCTCGTAAACACCCTGGGGCGTGTGGAAGCGGTCCAAGAGAGTAAAAAACTGGCCGCCGTCGTTGTGATCCGCCGAATGGGTGCGGTCGAAGTAATAGGCGCGCGGCTCGAAGAACATAAAGAGGTCAGCATTCGCCGGAAGTTGCGAATTGACGAAATTGGCCGCCCGCTCGTAACTGCCAAGCTGGTCTTCCAGCCAGGCCTGGCGGGTCTGGAAACCGAAGTGATATGGCAGCGGGTCGTTCGCTACAAAGAACAAGAGCAGCAAAAAGCCGCTGGCCACCAGGAACACGCCTGTCATGAGGGTCCCCACCATTCGCAAGAGTTTAACCTGTTTATCGCGGCCAGTTGTTAAAAAATCAAGTAACCCATAAGCCGTAATCAGGGCCAGCCAGGGAAAGACCGGCAGCAGCAGGCGGGTATGGTCGGCGGCGGCGCTAAGAGCAATCCCGGCCAACCAGCCCAGGTATGTCAGGCCGACCGCCAGCCAGAGCGCCGCGACCACTCTTTGCCGAAAAGCCGCCCATACGCCAAGCGGCAGCAGGGCCAGGAACAGCGGGGAGATAGTCGAGTCGTAAAGGCCGTTGTCGCGCCCAAGCAAGACCATCCCAAAGGGCCGGCCCAGGATTACCCCTAAATCAAGCGGCACACCGCCCCCCGACCCGTTCAAAAAGCCGACTTCTTCGGGATCCCAGCCTTTAATGCCGCCGAAAAGAGGCGCGACCGGGTTGCCGCTAAAGAAAATGTTGCGCAGGAGCCAGGGCGCGAAACTGAGCGTCCCGCTCACCCCGAACCCAACTATTACAATAAAAATTGTGCGCCAGGATGGGCGGGTTTTCGACAGGCCGCCAAAGGCCAGGGCTGCCGCCAGGACGCCAAACGCCGCCGTGACGGCTGAATACTTGCCGCTACAGGCCACCCCGGCCATGAGGCCGCCCAGGACGGCGTAGCGGGCCATCTGCGGCTTTGAAAGGGCCAGCAAAAGGGCGTACAGCGCCAGCAGGGAAAAGAAACTCAGCATCAGGTCGGTATAAGCCCAGGTCATCAGCAGCCAGACGTGCGGAATCGAAAGATAGAGAGCCGCCGCCAGCAGCCCGGCCTGACCCGGTCTTGCCAGCTTTGTAAAGAAACGCCGGGCGAAAAGATAAATCGCCCCGGCCCCCAGAAGGCCGAAGAGCCAGCTAAAAGATTGGGCCAGGCCGTCCCCGTGCAGGAGCATTCCCCAGGTGAAAAGCATCTCCATACCAAAAGGAAAGCTGGCCTGGCCCAGGCGCGGCAAAGGCTCGATGCGCCCGGCGGCGATATACTTTTTCGGCCCTTCCAGATGATACATCAGGGCGTCCCAGGCGAGGGGCGGCGCGAGAGAAACAAGCAGCGTTAATAAGGCCGCCCCTAGAATCCAGAAAGCCAGAGCCTTTTCCCAGCGGCTTGAAACATTCCACCAGCCCTTTACCGGGCCGGAAACGCTTTGCCGGAAGTTTGAGAGTGAAGGCGGATTTCCCCTTAAAAGCGGCCAGAGCAAGAGCAATTCCACCGCCATCAGGAGGTACGCAACGACCGAGTTGACCCCACCGAGCAGGCCCAGGCCCAGCACAATTAGCATGTTACTGCCAGAGCCCAGCGCAAGGGCAAAAACCAGTCCTTCCAACTTCTTCAGGTCAGGCCAGAACCACCGCAACAGCCAGTGTCCCAACACAGTCGAAGCAACGGCGCAGAGAAACAGCAGGACCACATCCAGCAAAGCCCCGCCGATAGCCCCGGCAATCCGCCCGGTAATTTCGGCGGGATAGAGCGGAAATTCAACGTCAAAAAGCGGGTGCAGACCGAGCCAGACCGCCACGATTACCGCAACCCAGACGCAGGCTAGAAGGGCCGCCAGGCGATTAAAGCGAAAGTTTTTTAGTGGAGATTGAAGGTGGTCGGTAGGTGCGGAAGATGTTTCTACGGGCGTGGAGTCCGGGTCGGTTTCGGCTGATTCGATTTTTCCGGAAAGGGTAGGTTTCATTTAAGAACCGAAAAGGCCCGGCTGTAAGTTTGAAATTTTGGGCGGGCGGCTAAGCGGGCAAATAGAGATATTCTTCGATATCGGAGAAGGCCGGTTTCCAGGTAATCGCCGTTTCATAGGCTTCCAGCAGCAGAGGCAGCAGGTGTTCGGCAGCCTGAGAACGTTCGACCGCGCCAATCTCACGCACGACGTAATGAGTATCCCCGGCAAAGACCTGGTAGGCCGCCTCCACCGAGACCACAATCTTCGAGCTGTATGCTTCGGTTACGGCCAGCACCCGGCGCCCGGGAGCATCTGGGGTTTTGACGTGGCAGTAAAAATAGACCGCTGCCTTTGGGTCATGGAAATTGTCAAGCGCGTGTTGCAATTCTAAGCTGATAAAGTCCTGAAAAGCCTGGGTCGAATCAAAACGGTTGAACATCTTTTTTTCTCTTACCTGTAACAATTACCCTGCTCTATAGGCCACAGGTATAAACTGGTCTGGTAGTTTACCGTCCCAGCCGGGGCTGTCTATAGAAAAAGTCAAATCTACCTTTTCATAATTATACCTGTTTGTAACTTATCAAAGCAAGGTTACAAAGCACCTTACATCATTTGAGCTAAAAATCACAGAGTACCTTTTGGGGATAAAACTTTTAAAGGTTGTATATTTTTAACAATGGTTCGAGCTGGAAGCGGGAAGGATAGGGGGAGGGCAAGGGTATGAAGATGAAAGAGCAAAGCTGTATCGGCTCAGCCTTGCTCTTGATATAGGAGTAAGTAAAATGTAGTTGGGTAATTTATAACACTATTTGGAAAGATTTCTTAATAGCACCCTAAGAATACTATTTGTTGGGCTAAAATAAAACGGCCCTCAGACCCAAAAAACCACGTTAGGGGGACCCAGATTCAGGCTTAAGCGGGGTGACCGCGCCGGGTCCGCAGGGTAATTGCCTCATAACGGTTGCGCAGGTGCAGCTTGGAATAAATACTATTAATGTGATTCTTAACTGTTTTTTCCTCAATTATCAGGGTTTCCGCGATTTCCCGGTTGCTTTTGCCCTGCTGGACCAGTTCGAGGATATCGCGCTCGCGCCGGGTTAAGAGGTTTTCAGCGGCTGAATCTTTCGGGGCAACCTCGCCGGGGCTTTCCAGTCTGGATGAAACCGGGGTCGGGGCCGCAGGCGCGGCGGTCTGGTTTTTAACCAGGTCAAGCAGCACCGGGGCCAGCGAAGGAGTAATAAGAGCGCCCCCGTCACGGACCGCCCGGACCGCCGCAACGAGTTCGAGCAGGCTGAAACGGCCGTGGACAAGATAACCTTTAGCCCCGGCGATGATAGCCTCGACCAGGGTTTGCGGCTCCTCGTTCCAGGTTGTAATCACGATTTTAGCGTCAGGCCGCCCGGCAATAATCTGGCGGGTAGCGCCCACGCCGTCTAACCGGGGCATTCGGAAGTCCATAACAATAACATCGGGAGCGAGTTCCTGGGAGAGCCTGACCGCGTCCAGGCCGTTTTCACCCTCGGCCAGCACTTCAAAGCCGGGTTCGAGTTCTAGGGCGCTGCGCAGACCACTGCGCATTACAAAGTTGTCGTCAATAATAATAATACGGG
This sequence comes from Chloroflexota bacterium, assembly GCA_902812345.1. Taxonomy (GTDB): domain Bacteria; phylum Chloroflexota; class Chloroflexia; order Chloroheliales; family Chloroheliaceae; genus 54-19. The sequence continues at coordinate 4,060 of CADDZM010000316.1, forward strand.
TATTGACTAGCTCCGGCTGCGTTATTTGCGCCTGAGGGGAAGGTAACTGGCTCATAAAAGTACCTTAAAAATTAAAAAAGCTTTTGTAGCAGAATTTTGGTATTTAACCCGGCCTGCGAACGCGTATAAACCAGGGCACTTGTGCCTGTGCAATAAATAGTATAACATGTACCAAAAGGGTCTTAAGGCCCAGATCCAGGTAATGTAGGAGTAACGATTTACTCTCATTGAAGAGGTGCGGGCGTTGTCCTTCGCGCAACGAGCGTTTAAAATTATCGGCTGGCTGCAAGCTCGCAGAGCTTTTATAGCCGTTATAATCTTTGTTCTGGAAATTGCAATCGGTTTCGCCGACTATTGGATAACTGAAGCCGCGCCTATAACCGAATTGCACTATATTACGATTGCCCTGGCAGCGGTAATTTACGGCTGGGGCGGGGTAATAGCTATTAGCCTCATAGCCACAATTTCCTATTACCTTTCAAACGACCTTGCGACCGGGCGGACCTTTACTTCGCTCACTATCCCCAGTATTATCCTGACCCTTATAATTTTCCTGCTGGTTGGAGCCAGCGCCATGTTAATTCTGCGCCTTTTAACCTCGCTCAACTGGAGCAACCTCGCTCTTAGCGATAAGTTGCAGCAACTCCAGGCCAGCCGGGCCAGGATTGAACTGCTGGTCAGCGAACGCGAACGCACCCGGTTGGCCCGCGAACTCCATGACGGCGTGGCTAAAACCCTTCTAGGAGTAGAGTACAGCGCCGGGGCGCTCGCCCAGGCTATCCCTGAAAATAGCTCCGCCCATGACAAGGCGATTTTTATCCGCGATATTTGCCACACCGAAGGCCAGCAACTCCGTGAAGTTATCCTCGATTTGCGGCAGGGCTACAACGAACCGCTCTTCAACCTGGTTTCCCACTACCTGCAACGCTGGCAGATTGCCTACAACTCCCAGACCTACCTGGAAACTTCCGGTTCGGACGATAACCTGGACTCGAACCTGGTCTACGAGATAATGGCAATCCTGGAAGAAGCTCTCGAAAATGCCCAGCGGCACAGCCAGGCCGAGCAGGTCCGGGTGAAAATCGACATCAACGACGAGTTTCGCATGGAAATTCGGGATAACGGCAGCGGCCTGGAACCGGATTTGCTGGCTTATCTGCAAGAGCAAGAAACCATTAATTTGCCCAACAATAAAAAGCACTATATTACTCAGACCTGGCGGGGCAAAGATGGCCGCCCCCGCTTTGGCATGATTGGGATGATTGAACGGGCTGAATGGATGGGCGGCACCCTCGAATTAAGTAATATCCCTACCGGCGGCCTATGCATCGTGGTTAGTGTCCCCTTATAATTCTTTGTTTTCTCACATTCAACGTTTAACGTGCAACGAATCTTTAATTTGAGTTGCAACATTAAGCCCGGTACGCCGTAGATAAAGAGGCGAGATTACAAATTTCTTGCTCGTTTTTATTTATAACTCACAAAGCTACTTAAAAGCTAGATCGGCGCCTGCTGTGGATCAATTTAACAATAGCAATTATTCTTCTGAAGAAAATTCCAATAATAATCAAAACCCACGCCCGGCCAACCCTTACCTGCGGCCTGAAGAACCGCCCCAGGGATCGGCCCCGGCGCAGGGCAACACCTTTGGAGATTATATTCCGTCCTGGCCCATGCCCGGCGCTGCCGGGGCAACTTCGTCAGCAGCCCAGGACTACCCTTACCAGAACCCTTATCTAACCGGCCAGGCATCCAACGGGGGCCAGGTTCAGCCGTCCAACCCGTACCAGTCGTCCTCGCTCTATAGCAGTAACCCTTACGGGCAAGCCGCGCCGCAACCCGAACCGGCCTATAAGATAGCGGGTAGTTCTTACTCGTATACCAATTCTTATACACCGAACGCCGCTCCCGCCGCCAACCAACCCCGGCGGGTTATCCTGGGCGCGACAATGAGCCAGGTGCCGCGCTGGACCCAGATTATCCTGGGTGTTATCGTGCTCTTTTTCATCGGACAGATAATTACGGGCGGCGGGGATATTATGGGCAACCGCCTGGACCCGCTGGAGCAGTGGGGTATGCTCACCAAACAGGGTGTCGCAACCGGCGAGTGGTGGCGGCTGGTAACTTCGATGTTCCTGCACGCCGGAATTTTGCATATCCTGTTTAACGGGCTGGCCCTTTACGCCCTGGGTATGCAGGTGGAAGTAATGATGGGTTCAAGGCGTTTCCTTTTAATCTTCTTCCTGACCGGCATCGGCGGTAACATTCTAACCCTGCTGGTAAACCCGGTCCCTTCGGTAGGGGCCAGCGGCGGCATCTTCGGCCTGCTGGGCGCGCTTATTGCCTTTTTCTACCGCAACCGGGACCGCCTGGGTGCCTGGGGCCAGGCCAACCTGCGCAGCCTCCTTATAACGGCCGGGCTTAACTTTGTAATTACCTTCAGTATTCCCCAGGTCAATCAGATGGCCCACATTGGCGGCCTCGTCACCGGGCTTTTCCTGGGCTATTTTCTCTCACCCTGGCAGGTCAAGAAGACTATTGGGGCCGGCACCCAGGCCGTCAGCTATCGGCTGCAAGACTGGGCCATGGAGTGGTGGTCGGTCCCGACCCTGGTTATCCTGGAAGTAGCCTTACTCTATTTCGCGTTGCTGAGCGGACCCGGACCAATCTACCGCTTCCGTTAAAGCCGGAAAACCGGGTAACTCACAAGAAAAGGAATAACGGGTCTTTTGACAAAGTTATTCCTTTTTTGCTATTTTTAGGCCGCAAAATCAACCGGAGTTTTAAGGACAGGCCGTCCTAAGGGAAAAAGGAGAATTTGTGACTACTCCGTCAGCTAAAGCAGACGGCTTCTAGCGGTTGGTTACGCAGAGTCGCTAGTCCACGACTCAATATCACTTTAGCGGCAGCTACATCGCGAGGCAAAGAACAACCGCAAGGGCAA
>CADDZM010000317.1 GCA_902812345.1 Chloroflexota bacterium
CCATAACAAAGTTGGAATGGGTTACTGGAGAGCCGGATAACGCGAAAGTGTTACGTCCGGTTCGGCGGGGGGTTGACGCAAAAGTGTCTAGGTTCGCCTGGATAACTCGGCGGCTTCCTACCCAGTGGGCCATGGATGCTGCGCGGGTTAAGGCCATACGGATTATCGGGTGGTCCATTTTAGGCGGCGCGCTGCTCTTTCTTTTCGCTCAACCGCTGGGAGATTTTCTCACCGGCACCTTTGGCGCAAAGTCTTAAGACAGGTTCTTTAGCTTTCTACCTTATCATTTGTGGAATTGAGGGGAAGGGAGGTTGTCTTGGATACAATTATAACAAGCAGCAAACAATTCTCTTACCAGAGGAAGGCGTTAAAACTGGTTCTGGTAATCGGGCTTCTGTTTGGGCTTGCCCTGCTCCTTTCCGCGTGTAGCTATCCTGGGCAAGACCCGCCATGTGTAGGTGCTAACAAGAACGCCGCAGGCTGCGCCGACCCGGTACAGAAGATTGTGGACGACCCCAACGGCGGCCCCTGGTATGTTAGCTGGGCACTCGACATCGTGCGGAGCGTTCTCAGCAGCGTTTCTATTAACTCGGTCCGGCTTGGGATAAGCGTTTTCTGGCAGGTCTTTACAAATCTGGCCTCAACCGACTTTGCTTCCTGTGGGGGCGGTGGCAGTGGCAGCCCGACCTGCCAGGCGGCGGGTGTCTTCTCGATGGTGAACACCGTCGCGGTCCTGTTTCTGCCGCTAATTCTGAGCTACAAGATTTTTAAGAGTTACTTCCTGGGCGGCCTTATTGAGAGCTTTCACGAAGGGTTTCTTTCGTTCTTCCCGAAAATAATCATCGGCGGGTTTGCCATGTACTTCCTGGGATTACTTTTTTCGGGGGCTTTTGGCATCTCGAATATCCTGTTCGATACCATCATCGGCGGGGCGGCTTCCCTGGCCGATATTTCGCAGAACATGCTGGGAAATTGCCAGAACGCCAGCGTTTGCGGAGCGGGCATCGGTAGCGTCGGCGACGTTAAGAATATCGGCCTCTTACTCTTTATTACAGTCGTTTGTTTACTGGCCGCGATTGTCTTCATGGCGCTGGGCCTGGTTTTCTTTTTGCGGACTATCATCATTTTTATTCTGTTCGCCATCAGCCCCCTGGCGGTCGTGGCGGGGCTTACCGAGGAGTTCCGGCCCTGGTTTGGCCGCTGGTTATCATCTGTCCAGGCCATGCTGATTGCACCTGTTCCGGTAGCAATTTGCTTCGCCCTGGTCAAGGCTTTTACCAGCGGCATCCCCTCGGCCAATGGTGACCCGGCCGGGTTTATCCTGCAACTGGTCTACATTATTTCGTTTCTGGCTATCGGGGCTATCCTGATGTTCAAGATTGCCGGGTCGGTGGGCGGAATGGCTTTCGGGATGGCTGCCGCCGGGATGGGCGCGCTTACCCAGGGAGCAGTCTGGGCGGCCCTGGGTCCGGGCAAAGACGGTGGAAGCGCCGAGAGCGAAACGCATAATTCAGGCGGGAAGGGCAAAGCTGGCAAGGGTAATTCCGTAAGCACCGCAGCTTCGCCTCAGAGTGATAACGGTTTTGAGGGAATTGGCGCGGTCCCGGCCGTTTCGATAAACGGGAGTAGCGGTGGCTCTAATCCGGGTGGACCGGGCCTCGCCAGCGCCGGGGCTGATCAGCAGCAGCGTCAATTACTCAACACTCTGCGCAGCCTAAATGAAAATTTGAGTTCGACTACGGTCCAGAGAACGGTCACGACCACCAACCAGTCCGGGGACAGGCGATACCACCTGGCCCGGACGGCCGGGTTCAACATGCAAAACGCTTTCCTGTGGACCGGGACCGAGTTAGGCGTCTATGCGCCTTACTTCCAGTTTCCGCCACCGCCCTATAACAGCCGGAGTACTTCGGTTTCCAATACTACTATTGAGCAGAAGGCTACTAAAACCTACAGCGTACCCGCTCCGCCAAACGAGCCGCCGGTGGAAGGCGCGACCGGACCGGTCCCGGTAAGTTCGCCTCCACCACCTGCGCCACCGCAAGGGCAAGGGCAAGCAGGGTCGAACTACTCCTACTCCTACCCGGTGTCCCTGGCCCTGCTACCGGCGCCTGCTGTTCCACGAACCGGCAACATCCAACCGGCCGGCCAACCGGCGGCACTCCCGGCCCCGGTTCAACCACCAACTGAGCCACAGCCCAGGAGGCCAAAGATGTTGGGGGTTATCCCGAACCCTTACGGCCAGGCTGCCAGCAGCATCTCAGGCGGTACCGGCGAACCCTTTGTTACTGGCAGTGCAAAAGAAGACCTGATTTAAAGGAGCGTTAGAAATTGGACGATAACGAGTTAGAGTACCGCCTGCCCGCGAAGGTACTGACCAACCGCGATCCGGTGCTGATGAACAGGCTCTCGATCCGGGAGTTTCTCCAGTGGCTATTCTTCTTTGGCCTGATTTACCTGGGCTTTAACCTGTTGCCGTTCGAGTTCTATATCCGGTTGGTAGTCGCAGCCTGTATAGCTATGTTCGCTTTTCTTTTTATTCACGCCCCTATAAACGGTCTGGGCGGCATTGAATGGTTGTATATCTGGCTGCGCTTCCGGCTGGAGGCAAAGCGACATAAAACCCAACCGCCGCTCAACCTGGCGCTTGTAACCGGTCGCCGCCCGACTATCCAGGTATCTATGGCGGTGCTAAATCGAGACCATAGCCAACCCCAGGGTGAAAAGTAATGCTTCAACTTGAAGAAAAAGAAACTGAATTTGATTTGCCCGGTGAACCTCTGGATGAAATCCAAATGCAAATCGAAATGGAAAAAGAGGAAAAGGCTGGCCTTTTAACAACGCCTGAAATCCTGCCGGTAAAAGGCATCGGCCGGGGCTGTCTGGCCCTTTCTAATGGCGGCTATAGCGCCGTCGCCAGGCTCGAAGGGCTGGATATGAAGCTGATGAGCCTTCAGGAAAAGAACGCGGTCGTGCGGCGTCTGGCCCAGATGTTCAACTCGCTAAACGGTCCCTTTGCCTTTTACTGCGTGACCAGGCCGCGAGATATGCGCTCTTACCTGGCCGAGCTTGAGCGAAAGCGGTCCGCCGAGCTAAATCCCCAGCGCCGCCAGCAGTACTGGGTGGAGAGTAACTTTGTCGAAACCCTAAACGAAGAAAACGCCCTGACCCAGCGCGACTTTTACTTCTCGGTTAACGCTACCCCGGCTGACCTGAAAAGCAGCATAAATGATGCTGGTGAAGAAGACGATAAGCCGCAGGGTCTGGTCCAGACTTTTGTTTCTCGCTTGAAAGAAGTCACAGGTCAGGACCAGAATCAGACCCATTTAAAAGGAAAGGGCGAAACTAAAAGAGGCCATCGGGGCGGTGATGAAAGCATACCGGCGGCCCTGGCCGACACGCTGCGCTTCCGGGCGCAATCGCTGGCCGACCAGTTTAATAGCGCCCGTATGCCGGCCCGCCTTCTCGACTCGGAAGGTCTGACCCGTACTCTTGGCGGAATCCTGGGCAGTTCAACGACCAACGTCACGGGCCGGTCTTCTAACCCCCTCTTGCGGATTGGCGGCTTTGCCCTGGAAGAACACCCGAACTTTCTAAAGCTGACGGACACGAACACGGGCCAAAACAGCTATGTTGGCAGCCTTTATGTAACCGAATTTCCCAAACACCTGCGGTTAGGCTCTCTCTTTGAGATTATCCGGTTCAAAGACATTCAGATGTTCATGGCTTTGCAAATTAAGCCGCTCGATAACCGCCAGGCCGAAACCAAACTAAAAAACCGCCAGCAAATCCTCTGGGCCGTGGCCGCTACCGACAATTCCAGCGCCGGTGACATGGGCCGCAGCTACAAAATCGAGAGTATCCGCGACCTGCGTAACGTCCTGGCGCGGGGTGACGCTCGCCTTTTCAGCGCCGGTATCCGTATCAGCGTGCGAGCGAACAGCGTCAAGCGGATGCAGGCGGACCTCCGCCGGGTGGCCCAGCGCCTTACCGAGATGGGTTTTCCGGTAGCGACGGCCCTACGCAACCAGCGCCGGGCCTTCTTCTCGGCCCTGCCTATCGGTCTGGATTTGTTGGGCCAGGAGAAGTTTATCGCGGACCGCACGCTTCACCCGAACATGACCGGCGAGAATTTAGCCTGTCTCATGCCGAACTGTATCGTGGACCCTTCCCAGGACGGCGGCATTATCCTGGGGGTCAACAAGTCGGACGGCAGTCTCGTCACTTTTAACCGCTGGCGGCTTATAAACCCGCATACGGTCATTATTGCTACTACCGGCAGCGGTAAGACCTTCGGCCAGCTTATCGAAATTTTGAGGGAAATGCTCAAGAACCCGGCCTTGCAAGCTTTCTATATTGACCCGCAGGGCGTGCTTGAAAACTTTGCCCGGTTGGTCGGCGGTACCGTCCTTGACCTGGGGCCGGACGGCAACGTGGTCATTAACCCAATGGACCGCTTTGTCCTTAACGGCAAGCCGGAAAAAATCGGGCCGCGCCTTAACTTTCTCAACGCCCTCTTTGAGCTTATGACGCGGGCCGAACTGTCGGCGACGGAGCGCAGCATTATCGCCAGAGCGGTTAAACGGCTTTACCACCATTTTGAGGAAGGCGAGAGTATGCTGCGACTGCTTGAACTGACTTTCCTTAATAACCCGCTTTATGCCCCGCTTCGCCCTTATCTCAGAAGCTATCTTGACCAGGAAACCGGGCAACGCCGTCCGGGCGTGCTGGTCCAACTACGAGCGGTTTACGAAAGGTTGCGGGAGAAACACAAAATTCCCTCGACTGGTCTGGTTGCCGGGCAGGGCAGCGGGGATAATTACAAAAGGCCGGTGTGCAACCTGGGCGGCGACAACCGCTGGTATTACGCCGGGGGTGGGGAAACCTCCGAACCGTTTGTCGAACCAACGGCGACAAAACAGTGTAATTCTCACGACGCGAGGCCCGCCCTGGTCTGGTATCCCGAACAGGACTGGTACCAGAAACTGGCCGAGGATTTTAGTAGTCAGGTGCAGGAGGAAGGTATCTTTGACAGCCTGGACCTGACCGCCCTGGGCAGCGCTATCCGCGACTCTTTTGTCGAGTTAAAGCTGGGCATGCCGATATTGTCCGACCTCTTTCCCTTCCTGGCCGCCGAAGGAGCGACCAATCTGGTCAGCAACATGGAACAGTACGCCGACCCGGAGGTCTTTGGCCGGATGTTTAACGGCTTTACGAACGTGGCCCTCGACCGCCGCTTTATCTCTTTCAACGTGCGCGACCTGGGCGAGGAACTGCTGCGGCCTATCCGCATCTTCCAGGCTATCAGTTTCACCTGGGGTATGGTCCGGGCCGTCCGTCGGCCACGGTTGTTTTGCTGTGACGAATTCGGCCTTCTTGTGCAAAATTTCACAGAAACCGGCAACTATATGCGCGACCTCTTCATGCGTGGTCGGGCTTTCGGTTTATCCATGACCGTGATTGTCCAGAACGTTACCTCGCTGCTCGATTACCAGGCGGCCCTCCAGTGTATCGAAAACGCCGACCGGGTAATCCTCATGCGCCAGCAAAAGACGGCCATCCACCGGCTGAAGGCGCACTATGAACTGACCGACGGGCAGGTTAATACGCTGCTGGCCGCCGAACCGGGCGAGGCTCTGGAAATGGTGGACCGCCGCTGGCTCCACGTGAAGTATTCGATAGACCCGCAGCACTTGCGCGCCTTTGACACCAGGCCGGAAGAAAGCCGGATAGCCCAGGACGGCCTGGCCGAAGAGGTGGAATTTACCGGGGAGTTGGCAGATGTCGTCTAAGAAAAACAAGCAGGTCGAGCGAGCCATACTCGCCAGTCTCGGCGGTGCCAGCCTTCCGATTATAGGCAGCATGGTTCTGGTTATCCTGATTGTGGTAGTTATCCTGGCGGCGGTGGGCGGCATCCTCGGCTGGTTGTGGGGCGGCGGCACGCCTTCCGAGCAGGCCGATTCAAAGGTGCCGCCGACCGGTGAAATCGCCTTCTGGACCCCGACGCCTATCCCGGCGCCCTGCTTCGTAACGCCCACGCCGGTAATGATTACCGTTCCACCCCAGCCTGTTAATACTCCGGCAGCAGGGGAAACGCCCTTGCCGACCAATACTTCCGGCACCGGGTATTTGCCGACACCGACGGTCTGCCCGACCCCGGTGGACCGCTGGCCGACCCCTGACCCGCGCTACACTCCCATGCCCGCCGGGTACGGCCCGCACGGTTCACCTTTCCGGGCAGGTTACGTGGCGACACAACCCTTCGGCTGCACCGATTTCCCGGAGTTCCGCGACCAGGTTTGCGCTACCTCTACCAATGGGGCAAAACCCTGGTTTCACCGGGGTTATGACATGGTGAGCATGGGCGATAAGACCGTTTATTCGACCATTGACGGCACCTGCACTTATGCCGGGTTTATCAATGACGGCTTTGGTATCCGGGCCTATGTGGAGTCCGGCCCTTTCCTGGTGATTTACCCGCACCTGAGCCGGGTGGTGGTCTCCGCCGGGCAACCCGTCAAATGGGGGCAGCCTTTAGGGACCGAAGGCAGCACCGGATATTCTACGGGCGAACATCTGCATTACGAGATTCATGTCAACGGAGCCTGGGTCAACCCGGTGCCTTATTTGCAAAGATGAAGTGTAGAAACCGTAACAAACTTTATCAAGGTCAAGAGGATCCGCTTATGTCTATGCCAAAGCCTCTCGGTATTTTGTTGGCCCTGAGTTGGGTAGCAGGTGTCCTGGCTGCTAGATGGAATTTCTCGCTTCTAATGGAAGCGCATTCTCAACTGCCTCTACAGCCTCAATCTCAAACCATTTTGACCATCTTGCTCCGAGATTCGCTGGGACACCCTCTCGAAGGCGTTTCAACCGAGGTGCTTTCCTATGATTGGGGCATGCCGATGGGCCAGCCTTTCGGAATTATCGCAAAAGGCGAGACCGATAAGAATGGCGTGGTGGCTTTCGATAACACCAGGTGGCCGTTCTCAGGCTACCG
>CADDZM010000318.1 GCA_902812345.1 Chloroflexota bacterium
TTTTCGCTGCCATCCGAACGGGGCGAAGGCCGCCGCCGCTTTGACGAGGAAAGCGGCGAACTTCCCAGCGCCGAACTGATTATCCAGGAACTGGAAAAGCACCTTAATTTGCGCCGTAATGATGACGACCCCCCACCTCAAAACGGCTAATTTTCCTCCAATATCCAATAGTAGATGCTTTTGTAGATATTTTACAGGTGAGAGCTTTATAGCCTCACCTTTTTCGTTTAGTACAAACAGCTAAGTTAATACGCCAAAAGGCTAATAGTCAGGGGTTAGGAGTTGTGATAAGATATTTTGGAAGAATCTTTATTCTAAAACTTTGAGGTTATGGGCAGACAGAGTATAATACAGCCCGCGAAGTGATTAATGGCACTGACCTGGGGCTATCAGGATAGTTAAATAAATATGCACATAATTTGGGTAGAACCTGGGAGTCTAAAGGACTAGCTACTCCGAACAGGCAAAGACGCCTCGCTGGCCTGAATTTTGTTAGGAAACAGCTTTAGAACCAAAGAAGCCGAAAATAACTCCCTTTTGACAGGTTGCGGGGTTATTAAAAGGCAAGAGGCAAGATTTAATGGTTGAACGGGACACGCAAAATAACCAGAAGGGTAAACCGGCAACAGCCAGCATCCATCCAGCAAATTCATACACTACTACTAAAGGTTACACCTCACCTAAATATTCAAACGCACTCAAAACCAACCGGCCTGTCCACCCCGGCAGTTTTGTTTCCTACGGCCACTCTGCCGCGGACGCCGGGGAAGTTATCGTTGCGCCTGATTGGAGCTGGCAGAACTGGCTGGAAACGCTCTGGAAAAGGTTGACTGCCGACCCGGCGGTCGCCTTTGCCCTGACCGTCTTCTTCACGCACCGGCTGCTGCTGTTTGCCCTCGGTGCCTTTTTCGCGCCGTTCGTGCCGCAAGTGCCGCCGCTTGGAGCCAGCCTCCTGCGTGACGTGGACCCACGCCACTGGGGGCCGGCCTTCTTCCTGCTGGCACCCTGGCAGCGTTGGGATACCAACTGGTATCTGCATATCGCCCAGTGGGGCTATGCCATCGGTGACGGCACTACTAACTACCCGCCGCTTTATCCTTTAGGGGTCGCGGTGCTGGGCCGGATACTGCTGGAACAATACATGCTGGCGGCCATGCTTATCTCGAACCTGGCCTACATCTTTTGCCTCATTTACTTTTACAAGCTGGCCAGCCGCCTCTTTACAATTAATGTAGCCCGCCGGGCCAGCCTTTTCCTGGCAACCTTCCCGACGGCTTTCTTCCTGCTGAGCGCCTATACCGATTCGCTTTACCTGGCCCTGACCCTTGCAGCCTTTTACTACGCCGAAGAAAAACGCTGGTGGCCGGTCATAATCTTAACCATATTGGCCTCCCTCACCCGCCTTCAGGGAATTATCCTGGTCGCGCCGCTCTATTACATCTACATGCAGCATCGCCAGTTCAATTGGCGCAAGATTGACCGGCAAGGTATCGCCCTGGCGGCCCTGCCGCCCGTTAGCCTGGGTCTTTACCTGACTTATGTCTACTTTGTCCTGGGAGATTTCAACTTTAACAATCACCTGGCGGTGGTCTGGCACGTCAAGTTCGCCTTACCCTGGGAAACCTTTTTCGGTGGGCTGGTCGGCTTCTTCGACCCGAACAACGCCCACAACCTGATTTACAACGCCATGGACCTGATTCTATTGGTGGTCTTTGTCTGCCTGATTATTATCTGGGCCCAGAAAAAGCTGCCAGTGGCTTACCTCATTTACAGTGTCCTGACCATGCTGGTCTTCCTGACCCGGCAGGGTGTGGACGGCTTTTTCTGGATGAGCCTGAACCGTTACGTGCTGGCGGTCTTTCCGGTCTTTATGCTGGCCGGAGCGATTGCGCCCCGCTATCTGATAAAGGTTAGCGCCTTTGTCCAGGCTATCTGGGCCATTTTGTTCGTCTTCTGGATGTGGGCGGGTTAATTTCCTCAACAATAATAAGTTAAGAGCGTCATATTTCAACCGGCCTGGTATCGTTATAATAGCCTCCAGGCTGGTTTTTATTTACCGGGCTGACCGGTTAAAGCCAGACAAACTATTAGAATTGTTTTATTATTGAGGCCAAAATTTGCGAGCCGTCAAAAAGATCCCCGGTAAACAGCTTATAATCCTGGTTTGCGCAGGCATTGGCCTGGCTGTTTTTCTAGTTGGCTTCATGGAAACCCGCCGGTTGGACAATATGTCCATCTCCTTTGTTAAGAGCGTAGCGCTGGACGAGCAGTCTAATTTTCTGGTCGCGACCAATGGATGTGTCCGCAAATTCAATGCCCAGGGCCAGGTCACCAGTTTGTGGGGTTCCTGGGAATGTACAACCGAGTTATTTAGCAAGCGGAGTATCAGTAAACTGGTAATGGATCACGAAGGTAACTTTTATGCCAGCATAAATAATGGCAAGGGTGCAGGTTGGCAATACCAAAAATTAGATAAAAACGGCCAGGTCTTATTTAACCTTCCAGGCAAGTTTGATAATTTTTCACAGGGTAACGAGATTGCCATTGACGGCTCAAACAACGTCTATATACCGGATTTCTTAAATTACCGGGTCTTGAAATTCGACAGCCAGGGGCATCTTTTGGCCCAGATTGGTTCTAAAGGTTCAGGAGAGGGGCAATTCGAAGAAACCTTTCATATTGCGGTTGACAGCCAGGGCAATCTTTACGCGGACGATGCTAAAGCGCGAACCAGTGACAATAGCCTGCGCCTTCAGAAGTTTGACAGCCAGGGAAAATACGTCGGGCTAATCGGTCAGGCCAATATTACCACGCAACTGAACAAAAATGCCGCCGCGAGAGATGAGATTTCGGAACTGAACCTTATGGCGGTTGATAGCGAGGGTAATCTTAATGTTGTGGCCGGGTTCTGGAATAGTTATGATTACAATTTTTACCTTGTAAAATTTAGCCCAACCGGGCAGTATCTGGGGAAGTTCGAGCTGGACCATTCATATCCGGCGGTCGACCTGCTTACCGGGCCGGGCCAGGGAATGTTCTACCTGGCTTTTTCAGAAGCGCCCCGCGGCTCTGATGAAATAGTCCTGCTTGATACAAACCTCCATACTAAAACCACCATTATTCGAAGTGGCCTATATTATTATATATTTCCGGTTTGTTTGATGGGAGGAGCAATTCTAATTGAAGTCTTCCTTTTATTAATTTCTCTGTCTATCGCATTTACTATCCTGGCACAGAAAAAGCCCCGAAATCCCTCACCGCTAAATTCTATAAGAAAGTAGTGGCCTGACTGAAGTTGGATCAAAAAAAAGCCATCCCCTCTAAAATGGACGGCTTTTTAATTCCTAAAATTTTATTCGTCGTTAGGGTTTGGCTTGCCGAGGTCGTCCATATCAAGGCTATTGATAAAATCCCGGAAGACCGCCAGCTTTTCATCCTCGGCTTTGCTGCGTTCGGGCTTCTCGCCGCCGGGGCCAGGTTTAGTGGTCGGCGTGGTGTTGCCTTCGCTATCGAGCAAGACGCCGGCTTTATCCATTACGGCTTCATCTACAAAAATTGAAGCCTTCACCCGTACCGCCAACGCCAGGGCATCGCTCGGACGGCTGTCAACTTCCACATAGCGCCCGTTAACATCCATTATGATGCGGGCGAAGAAAGTATCGTCGTGCAGGTCATTGACCAGGATACTCTGGACAGTCGCGCCAAGTTCTCCTATGACGGCTTTTAGCAAATCGTGGGTGAGTGGCCGCGAAATGCTGACATCCTGTAACTCAACCGCAATGGCATCTGCTTCATAGGCGCCGATCCAGATAGGCAGGTAGCGTTCAGCATTGACTTCTTTAAGAATTACTACCCGGTGTTGAGTCACCAGACTCATTCGAATACTATGAATTTTTGCTTCAATCATGTTGGTTCTCCTAAAAGCTGGAACCGAAGCGTCCCGCTGTACCTACAGCTAAGTATACCACCTCCGGGCCTGAGTGCAAATATAAAAGCGCCTTGTACCCGAAAGAAATTTTAATAATTTGAGAGAAATAAGAACAGAAATCAAGACCCGTATTTAACATCCGGCACCACACCCCATTGCGGTCCGGTCGGCCAGTAAACCATTAAAGCTTTACCGACAATCAGGTCAATCGGCAGCATTCCGAAAGAACGCGAGTCACGGCTGGCATTGCGGTTATCGCCCATCACAAAGAGATGACCGGGCGGCACTACGGTCGCGTTGTAAGGACTAAAGGGGGCTTCCCTGATATAAGGTTCGTCCAGAGCCGTACCATTGATGTAAACTTTGCCGTTTTTAACCTCAACCTTATCGCCAGGGAGGCCAATAACGCGTTTGATATAATCCTCGTTTACCACGTCAGGCGGTTCGAAAATAACTACATCACCGCGTTTGGGACCGCCAAAGAGCCAGGTAATATTTTGACTGTCGGGATGGACACCCGGAATAAGTTTCAACCAGCTATTTACATCAACGTGGAAATAGGCCGCTTTGTTCACCAGCACAAGCTGATCGGTGTGAAAATTTGGCTCCATGCTGGTCCCCAGGATCCGAAAATTAGCGACTAATCCTTTTACCAGGAAGAAAATCATAACCGTAAGAAGGACGGTTTCCAGCACTTCCCGCCAAAAACTTTTAACGTGGACGGGCGGGGCGGCGGGCGCTTCCGGTTCAACCGGAGCGACTTCTTCCGCAACCGCAGCCGCATCTCCGGTCAGGAGTTGAGCGGTAGCGGTTGCAAGAGGCGAACCCGACCCGGCATCGGCAGCCGGGTGTGATTGGTTTGAGGGTAAGCCGGCTTCCAAATCGTTCTCAGGAGTTAAATGAGCGCCCCGGGCGGGGTATCCATTTTTCAAAGGTGTAACAGGCTGGTTATCTTCAAGCTTTTCGGACACAAATGGCTCCCCGCAATTTGCCGGTCAGGCCACCCGGTCAGGAGGTTGTTAAAAATAAAAAGTCGGCGGCCTAAAAATATAATTCCTCGTTATTATAATACATCACTTTCAAAATTAAAACCCCTGTTCAGATTATTAAGAGCGGTGAGGCTCCGAGGTTAGGCAAAAATAGCCTGAATGTGGTATAATTTACGAGCAAGGTGAGTTAGAAGGACCTGTAAACCTTTGCTTATTACGCTCTAGAGCATTGCTACCCGCGTCCTCAACAGGATATGCCGCCCTAGCGCCTCTTTTGAGTTTTCGGCCATTCTTTCAGGTTTTTACTGCTGGTCGAAAGCTATTCGCACATTGCCAGGCGTTTGCCCGGTATGTCTAATTGCAGCCAAAAACCCTGCCCTTAAAGACCACTTGAATAGACCCGACCAACCGTTTCGCGTTAATTTGCAGTCTATTCAATTATAATTGTAACATATCAGGAGAAACAATTTGCCCCAAAATAGAAACAATAACCGGCCCGGTCAGGGCAACCGATCCAGACAAAATCGCCCCGGCGGCAACCAGACCCCACAGACCGGGCCTATTCTTAAAGAGCCCAGCAAGGATGCAATTGCCGTGGAGGGCATCATTAAAGAAGCGTTACCGAACGCGATGTTCCAGGTGGAGCTTGAAAACGGCCATAACGTGTTAGGCCATATCAGCGGCAAAATGCGCAAGAACTTTATAAAAATTCTACCCGGCGACCGGGTTGTTATTGAACTATCACCCTACGACCTCACCCGTGGTCGCATAACCTTCCGCTACAGATAAGCCAGGAGGTATCGAAAATGACTGACGACCAGGCGATTGCCCTTTTAACGGCCTGCCAGCCGCTGGCCTCGCGGCTAATTGCCCCCACTTCCGGCAAAGCCCCGGCCTATAACCTGACCAGGGAGGACTTTGCGGTCCTGGAAGGTTTCGACCGGGTACAAAGCGACCCAATTGCCGCCGGGCCGGGTCTTTTCAACCGGCTGGTAAAAGCTGCCGGGCTGAGCCAGGTCGAAGTCTCCAAGCTGGAACAGTTAAGCCGGATGGTCTACAAACACCGCTCCGGCCTGAAGGTCGTATCGCCTTCGCACAAAC
The DNA here is from genome assembly GCA_902812345.1 of Chloroflexota bacterium. Taxonomy (GTDB): domain Bacteria; phylum Chloroflexota; class Chloroflexia; order Chloroheliales; family Chloroheliaceae; genus 54-19. The sequence goes on from CADDZM010000318.1 coordinate 6,019, forward strand.
AGCAGCCCGGCTAAACATGGGAGCGCTTCAGGCAGGTGCAAGGTTAGAACACTCAAACAAGGTGAGCTGCCTGGACAAACAACTCAGGCATTTACCGGGGAGGCAAATTATAACGCGCCCGGCCATAAAAGACCTTAGCTTAAACCGGTCCCCTCTAAAGCCTCAAAAAGTGGATAACTTGCTAAAAATTCACTTTTCCGGGCTGGATAGTCCGAATTTTTCCTAAATCTAATCTTATATTAAATTTAATAGTTAATAAACGCTTGCCGGGGCAGCTATTTTTAGTATAATGTTTTGACTGAACTGGCCCAGGCCCGCCTGAGACCGGGCCGTAATCAAGCAGAGTGAGCTAATCAGGAAGGATTGGCTGTATGCGGTTAGTTGTCCTTGAAATTCCCAACGTTCTACCGGGGACGAAACAGACTCAACAATTTGATTTCGATTCCGATCCCGACCGCTATATTTGGGTTATCGGCCGCCAGCTTGGCAGCGATATTCACCTGGTGGACCCAAGCGTTTCGCGGCGGCACGCCGAACTGGAATCCAGGCCGGACGGCTTTTTGGTCCGCGATTTGGGCAGTTCAAACGGGACTTTCATAAACGAACAGCGCCTCCAACCTTACTCCTCAAAGCTGCTTCGCCCTGGCGACCGCCTGCGGGTTGGCAATGTCCTGACGCTTTTGGAAGAAAGTTCGCTGGCCGGAAAAGCCCCGGCGGCTTTGCCCGCCGACATTAACATTCCGGCAGCGCGCCCGGTCCCCGGCCCCGGCCCGGTAGCCAGTCAGGATTTTAGCAGCTATGTGCCAAACTTCAAACCGCAATCGCCGCGCGGTGATTTACCGCCCGCTAACAGTTTCAGGTCAGGCCAGCTACCCGCTGCGCCGGTCGCTCGTGCCCGACCCCAGCCAGGTTCCGCCGCTCCCGCCCCTGAAAGC
>CADDZM010000319.1 GCA_902812345.1 Chloroflexota bacterium
AGATGGGTGATGGGTGGAAGCCCTCACAAAAAAGCAGCGAACAGCCCAGGGCAAAATACACCAAACCCTTAAAACTCGGCAAAATCTTAAAAACAGGGGACAACGAGCGGGAACCCTCGCGCTAGAAAGTATCACAAAAGCAAAAAAGTCATCCCGGGAAGATAAGTTCCTGGCAGCTAGCCCCTGAAAGCTTTTGGGGTATTTAAAGAAAAATTTGACAAAATGCGCTAAAGGGTGTTTATTAAGAAAATTAAATATTACCGTCGTAATATCGTAATGTTAAGGATAAAGAAATTCAAAATAGTATGCTAGTATGTAATTAGGTTCATGTTTGTTTTAGTAATTTAGTCAAAACGAAGTTCAAGTGGAGCAACAAATGCGTATTTTAGTCACAGGACACGCCGGCTATATTGGGGCTGTCATGACGCCGCTACTGCAAAAGGCCGGGCATGACGTAGTTGGCCTGGATAGTGAATTATTCGAGCAGTGCGTCTTCGGCCAGACGCCGGCGCCCGTTCCTACTCTTAAAAAAGATGTCCGCGATGTAAAGGTGGCCGATTTAGTCGGTTTTGACGCGATCATTCACCTGGCTGGCCTCTCCAACGATCCCCTGGGCGACCTAAATCCGAGTGTTACCTACGATATTAACCACCTGGGCTCGGTAAGTTTAGCCCAAAAGGCTAAAGACGCCGGCGTCTCACGCTTTTTATTCTCCTCGTCCTGCAGCACCTATGGAGCGGCTGGCGAGGCACCGCTGGATGAAGAGGCGGGGTTTAATCCGGTCACACCTTACGCCGAATCCAAAGTGCTGGCCGAACGAGATATTGCGCTACTGGCTGACGACAATTTTAGCCCGACCTATCTGCGCAATGCCACTGCGTTCGGGGTTTCGCCTTTTCTGCGGTTCAATTTGGTCCTCAACAATCTGGTAGCCTGGGCTTTTACCACCGGTCAGGTTTATCTAAAAAGCGCCGGTACCTCCTGGCGCCCGATTGTGCATATTGAAGATATCTCACGAGCCTTTCTGGCAGCCCTGGAAGTACCCCGTGAGACCGTCCACAATGAAGCTCTTAACGTGGGTATCGATAGCGAGAACTTTAAAATTCGCGAAATCGCCGATATTGTAGGCGAAGTAGTGCCAAATTCAGAAGTCAAATACGCTCCCGGTAACGAACCGGACAAACGCTCTTATAGGGTAAGTTTTGCCAAGATCCAAAAAGTTTTGCCAAACTTCCAGCCGCAGTGGACCGCCCGACGCGGTGCCAAGGAACTCCTGGAAGCCTACCGCCAGATCGGCCTCAAGCTCGAAGACTTTGAAGGCCCGCGCTACCGGCGTATTGACCATATCAAGCAACTGCTAAATAACGGCCAGATCGACACCTCGCTGCGCTGGCTTAATTACGTCAACTCCTAAATTACTCCAGTAACCGGTTCAAGCCAGCCAGGTTGCCTTTGACAATTTTTCCTTTGTTGCAGGCAACCTGGACCTGGCTCTGAACCTGAGCCGGTTCTTAACCTGAAACAGGTTCAGGTTGCGAGCTGGAGCCAGAGCTGAAACAGGACCGGGTTCAGGATGTGACATGGAGCCGGAGCTGGACCGCTAAATATAAGGAGTAACAGCCCTGGCTGCTACCGCTCTTCAGGTTCCGACCAAACCACCTCCGGCCAACTTTAAACTTGTTGGGCGTTAGGCCGGTTCGCTCCAGCTCCTCCAGTTTTTATAGAACTGTCTTAAGATGTTTTGTGAAAATAGTGTATAATGGTTTTTCTAAAGCCCTATAACTCAAATCTTTAGAGAATTATAAACAATTTTTTCAAATTCCTTTTTTATTTCCTTATACCGGGCTATTTAATTCAAGCTAACCCGCCAGTCTGCCTGTCGGCGGGAGCGGTTACTCTCAAAGTGTTAGATCTCAAATTTCTCACTGAACTGAACCAAACCGAACCGGAGCTGAAAATATTATCAGGAAGCCTGTGGCATAATCCCGACTTTCCCAAGAAAAGAGGGTTGAGCGGGTCCAGAGTGAGGAGACTTAAAAGGCTCTGAACAATCTGTAATGTGCGAACGTTTATTATTATAGCTTTTTTCATGTTCTTATAGTAAATTTCACTTAATAAGTGACTAACTGTATCCACGGCAAAAAGGTGTCTTTAAGCCAGTTGAACAGGCTTATTACAAGATTTGGTCAGGCAAGGCCGACTTTGACAATAGATTTGGGGTTAAAGTTAGCAATCCGGTTTAATTAATACACATCCAGAGCGGGGTAGCGCCAGCAAGGCTTGAAGGCTTAAAGTATTAAGATAAGAGCAACGTTAACTGAGCGCCATTACCTATCAAGCTCTCAATAATCGCGTAAGTTGACCGGGCGAAAAGATTAGAGCCGTAAAGTAGCGATTAATCCATATAGGCAGGACTTAACCCTCTTAAGAGCAATATTTAACAAGCCTGGCCTTTTGCCGGTTGTCAGGCGGGTTTAAACCATTAAGTGGCGTATGCCATATACAACAAACAGACAAACCATAAGCAGCCAATTTCTATAAACCTGACCCATTGTTATTAACTTCAAAAATGCGGGGGATACTATGAAAGTTGCAATTCTAGCCGGTGGCGTGGGCAGCCGGTTGGCCGAAGAAACCGAGATTAAACCAAAACCAATGGTCGAAATCGGCGGCAATCCGATCCTGTGGCATATTATGATGCATTATTCTCATTATGGCTTTAACGAGTTCACCATTGCTCTGGGTTACAAAGGTGAAATCATCAAAAAATATATGGTTGAATATTGCTCGCTTAATAGCGATTTAACGGTCAACCTTGGCACCGGCCGAATTGAGATGGATACGGCTATGAAGCTGGACTGGACCGTGCGTCTGATCGATACCGGTATCAAAACCCAGACCGGCGGCCGGATCAAACGGCTGGCCCCCTATATAGGCAACGAAACCTTTATGCTCACCTGGGGTGACGGTGTCTCGAATGTCAATCTCCACGAACTGTTGGAGTTCCACCGCAGTCACGGCAAGCTAGCTACCATGACAGCCGTCCGGCCCCCCGCCCGGTTTGGTCACCTCGATTTGGATGGTAACCGGATCGTTGAGTTTTCTGAAAAACCACAAACTCGTGAAGGCTGGATCAACGGAGCCTTTTTCGTTCTTGAGCCAGAAATCTTTAACTATATTGATGACGATATGACGCACTTCGAACGCGAACCACTCGAACGGCTGGCCCACGAAGGGCAACTGATGGCCTATTTCCACGACGACTTCTGGCAGTGTATGGATACCTTGCGGGATAAGAAACTGCTCCAGACCCTTTGGGACGAAGGAAATCCACCCTGGAAAACCTGGGAGTAAGCGGTAAGGCTAAGGGCAGCCAGGATAAAGCTAGGATAAAGGTAAAGCCAGGCCAGACTATAATATATACAATACAGGGTAACGGGCCAGGAGTAAAAGCCAGGCCCCGGTCCCTGAGAGCACCCCAGAGTGTACTCAACACGCTATGCCAGGCAACGTTTAACTGGCAAAACCATCCAATTTTAGAGGCCAGACCGGCTCGGAGCCGGTCTGGTAAATACCTGGCAAATAAAGGACGAGAAACCGAGTAACCGTTCATTACAAGAAAGTCACCATGGAAAATACAACAGCTACAACTACTACTACTGCTACTGAAAAAGCTACTGATACTTCAACCGGCTTACCACCTTGCCGCTCATGCGCTCTGAATGACCTCCAGGTGGTACTCGATTTGGGCCAGACCCCGCTCGCCGACCGGCTGGTCAGCCAGGAAAATTTGGACAAACCGGATTTGATGGCTCCCCTGATACTGGCCTTCTGCCCAAATTGCAGCCTGGTCCAGATAACCGTAAGTGTCTCGCCTGACACCCTTTTTCGCGAGGATTATCCCTACTATTCCTCGGTCTCGCCCAGCCTGATGCGTCACTTTGCCGCCAGTGCCCACAACCTGATCGAAACGCGCCAGCTGGGGCCTAACAGCCTGGTTATTGAGGCCGCCAGCAACGACGGCTATATGCTAAAGAATTTTGTCGAGAAAGGCATTCCAGTGCTGGGTATCGACCCGGCTCAAGGTCCGGCCGAGCGCGCTAACGAACTCGGAATACCCACCGAATGCACTTTCTTCACCCAGGAGCTGGCTGCCGGGCTGAAAAGTCAGGGCCGACAGGCTGATGTCTTTCTAGCCAATAATGTGCTGGCCCACGTGCCCGACCTCAACGGTTTCGTGCAGGGCATCGCCACTTTGCTTAAAGAAGACGGAGTAGCAGTTATTGAGGCTCCCTATCTGCTCGATTTGATCGAGAAGTGCGAGTTTGATACGATTTACCACCAGCATCTGTGCTACTTTTCAGTATCAGCCCTGGACCGGCTCTTCCGCCGCCATCAGTTGTACCTGAACCGGGTTGAACTGACCACTATCCACGGCGGGTCGCTCCGGTTGTTTGTTGAGCCGCGAGAAAACCAGTCGGCAAGTGTCACCGATTTAATAAAGCGCGAAAGCAGCCTGGGTATCGACAGGCCTGAATATTACCTGGCCTTCGCCCGGCGCGTGGAGGAAATCCGGCGCGGGCTAATGCAAATCCTTGAGGAGTTAAAGGCTCAGGGTAAAACTATTGTCGGGTATGGTGCCGCCGCTAAAGCGACGACCCTGCTCAGCTACTGCGGTATTGACCGGCGCTTTCTTGACTACGTGGTGGACCTCAATGCCATCAAACACGGCCGGTTTATGGGGGGCAACCACTTGCCGATTCTACCGCCCACACGCCTTGTGGAGGACCGGCCGGACTACGTTTTGATCCTGGCCTGGAACTTTGCTCAGGAAATAATGGCCCAACAAAAAGCCTATCAGGAGCAAGGAGGCCATTTTATTATACCTATTCCCGAGCCGGGGATTTACTAAAAAGGGCTATCGTAGAGGCATAGTAGAGAGAGAGAGAGAGAGAAAGAGAGAGAAAGAGGGAGAGAAACAAAAAGACCTGATGGATAGCTATCAGAGCTTATATTAGGTGCAGACAGACCAGCCAGCAAAAAGAAACCATCAATCAGGCGGACAGGCAAACAGCAAACAAACCGGTAGACACAAGAATAGCCAAAAGAAACCAAAGGAAGTAACCATATGCTAAATACAGTTTATTTCGACCCGAAATTTAGTGACGAAGAACGGCGCAAGCAGATTTACAGCGGGCAGATTGTAGTTTTCTCCCCCCGGCCAAGCATCCAGGCGCTGGCCGAACACGCCCGCCAGATGATTGAGGAGGCTTTTGCGCCACTCGACCCGCTCACCGCCCAGTTTCATATGTCGGTTGAAGAATATGTCGCGATAGGCGCGCCCCTCAAACCCAAATTTATTCACCATCCTCGCACCAAAGAGCTTATTCGCGATGTTCTACTCGATCTAAAGTGTGAGGCAGAAAAAACTTACCTGGATGTGCCCCGGCTCCGCCTGACGACCAGCAACGGCTATCTCACCTCCGGGGTCGGTTACGCTTTTCATCCGCACCGCGATACCTGGTACTCGGCACCGATGAGCCAGTTGAACTGGTGGCTGCCGATTTATGACTTTTCCTCTGAAAGCTCGATGGCTTTTCATCCGCGCTACTTTAACGAGCCGGTCCGCAACGGCTCCCGCAACTTTAACTATTACGAGTGGAATAGCAACGGTCGGAAAAACGCGGCCCAGCAGATCCACAAGGACGAACGGGTGCAGCCCAAGCCAGAACAAGAAGTAGAACTTGATCCGCAGGTGCGGGTAGTCTGCCCGGCCGGGGGCATTATTTTGTTCTCAGCCGCTCAACTGCATTCGACCGTACCCAATACCTCAGGTCTTAGCCGTTACAGTATGGACTTCCGGACGGTCAATCTGGACGATGTTGTAAATCACCAGGGCGCGACCAATATTGACTCGGAATGCACCGGTACCTCGCTGCGCGACTTTATGCGCTGCACCGATTTCAGCCGCTTGCCGGAAGAGATAGTTTCTACCTACGACACCGGCCCGGTCAGCGATGGGGTGCTGGTTTTCCAGCCTCACTAATCAAACCGCCCGGCCCGTGCTTAGCAGGTTTGCGAAAGCCCGGAGCAGCCTGAAGCGGCCGGTTGGTCGTATCTTAACCCGGTGCTGACTGTACCCTGTAGCTAAAGCTATGGGGTCTTACGGCGTATTTGATAACAAAAAGTTGAGCAGTAGCCGGTAGCCAGCCAGATACACAGGTAACCGGTCAGTTAGTTAGTCAGTTACAAACAGGACATTTATAACACTATAAGCCGCTATTGAAGCAAAATAAATAGCCCGTTTTGCCATATAATACGGTTCAATAGCTCTTAAAAATGCTGTAGCGCTTACAACACTTCTAGTAGAAAGAACAGATAGGAAATATCTTGGAAATTATTTGCCCCAGTTGCCAGGCTTCCCCAATGACTATCTTTTACGAGCTGGACAACATTCCGGTTCATAGTGTACTGCTGATGAATACCCGTGAGAAAGCCCTCGGCTATCCCAAGGGGCAGATCCGCATGGGTCTTTGTAAGTTATGCGGCTTTATTTCAAATACCGCTTACGACCCGAATCTAAACGAATACTCGGAAAGTTATGAGGAGACCCAGGGTTACTCACCTACCTTTAATTCGTTTCACACCCGCCTGGCTAACCGGCTAATCGAAAAATATGATTTACACAACAAAACCGTTATCGAAATCGGCTGTGGCAAAGGCGAGTTTTTAACCTTGATGTGCGAGCTGGGTGATAATAGCGGCGTCGGATTTGACCCGGCCTATGTAGACGAACGCAACCACAGCGCGGCCCGCCAGCGGATTAAATTTATCAACGATTTCTACTCGGAACGCTATACGGGTTACAAGGGTGACTTTGTCGCCTGCAAGATGA
>CADDZM010000320.1 GCA_902812345.1 Chloroflexota bacterium
GTTTTCCTCGTATCCCAAAGGTTTCTCAGGTTCAAAGCGAAAGTCGTTTTTAGTTTCAAGTTGCCTTTTCTATACTCAACTGGTATAATAACTATCCGTGTAATTTACCGAGATTTTTGTTTGTTATGAGTTCAGGAGGTTATCCCGGTTGGCTAATGTTAAGTCTGCCATCAAGTCCATTCGACAGGACGCCCGTAAAACGCTTCGCAACCGCCCGGTGCGCAGCTCGTTGAAAACTTATGTGAAAAGCGCCGTTGGCACCATTGCACTCGGTGACGAAGAAACTTCGCAAGAAGTGGTTCGGACTGCTATCAGCAATCTGGACAAAGCCGCTCAAAAGGGCATTATTCACAAGAACCAGGCCGCCCGCCGCAAGTCCCGCCTCGTCAAAAAGCTGAACAAGGCGTTCGCTTCGACCGAAGCGTAAGTTCTCAACCGGGTAAGATTCTAAAAGAGGGGTTAGTTTTCTAACTCCCTCTTTTTGTTGTATAAAATTAACGGTTCCCAGGCCCGACCCTCTTACCTCTAACGTGATACCGCCCCGCTGATAACCCCGACCGCCGTCGCAATCGCGTTTTCGGCTGCTCCCTCGTCCGGCATATTCATATCGAGGATGGCGATAATCATGTTTGGCGAATTCAGGATAGGTATCAGGCCGACCTCGTTGCGCACTTTGGTCCCGGTGCCGCTGATATGCAGGAAATTATCTTTCTGGTAGCCGGCTGAAAGTTTAGGGCTGAAGAAATTCTGGTCGGCGCTGTAATTCTTGCGGTCGAACAAAGCCTGCAAAATTTCGAGCGAACTGTTGCCATCTATCACTTTACCTTCGCTCAAAAGATACATCATAGTGGCGGCGTCGCGGCCCGAGGTGAAGTTATTGTTCGGGTTGCCCGTATCGCCGAGCAAGCGTTGCAATTTGGTGGCGTTGTAGCCGTTACTCTGGGCGTAGGCGTTGACTTTGTTAAACCCGCCGAGTTTACGGATGACAATATTAGCCGCGCTGTTGTCGCTATAGGTTAACATCGTGCTGATTATCTGGCGGTAGGTGTAGGTCTTGCCCACGTTATTTACCAGGATGCCGGTGCCGCTGGCGATGTCGCTTTTCTGGACGGTGTATTGTTCTTCCAGGTTCAGCCGTCCGGCCTTCGCTTCCTGGTAGATGGTCGCGGCAATCCAGAGTTTGATAACGCTGGCCGAGGGTTGAGCGCGGTCCCCATCGTCAGAAGTAGTGGTGCCGTCCGGGTAAATAATGTAGACCGAGGTCGAACCTGGCAAACTTTGCAAAGCATTAGCAATGGCAGTCTTATTTATTTTATAGGCCGGAGCGGCGGTAGTCGGCGGTAGGCGGGTTGGCGGAATCGTAGTCGCGGCGGCGGTAGTCGGCGGGTTGGCGGTGGTAGGCGGCGGGGTCGAAGGCGCTGCCGTGGTGAGCGCTGCCGTAGTTGGCGCGGGAGTCGTAACCGCCGGAGTAGTGCTAACGGGCGCGGTAGTTGCGGGTACCGCCGTAGTTGAGACACCGGGCGTGACCGTACCCAGGGCCGCGACGGTGGTTGGGGTGCCTGTAGTTGCTGCCGGGGTGGTGGCGACCGGGGATGTAACTGGGAGTGTCGCGGTTGCGGTAGCTACCCCGGCCACCTGGGTCGGCGCCGGTTTGGGCGAAATGCTGTTTATCAGCAGGAAAGCGATAACCCCCAGCAGAGCTAAAATTATAAAGCCGCCGATGCCGATTAAAAGCCAGTTGGTCCTTTTTTGCGGTGGTTTGGGCGGCACCGGGCCGTTGTTCCAGCCGTAATTGGGTATATTGCCGTTTCCCGCGCCACCGTCGGCCTCGTAATCGTAGGCGGGCGGAATAACCGGGGTAGGTCGGTTGTTGGAGTAGGGATAAGGCGGGCTTGAGGCGGGCTGCCCGTTATAGGCGTTGGGCGGCGTGTTAGAGATTGGCGGGTTGCCGTACCCGTTAGTAGGCGGGTTATAGGGCGGTTGTCCGTAATTCTGGCCGGTCGGCGTGTTTCCGGGGTGCGCCGGAGCCTGGTTGTAACCGGCCAAATTAACCGGCGGAATCTTTACTTCGGTCGGCGCATAAGCGGTGGGGCCGTTCGGGCCGGAATAATCTTCCGGCAAAGGGCTGGTCAGGGCGTTGCTGTCGCCATTGAGGGCCGCTTCAAAGGCCAGGGCCATCTCGGTAGCGGTCTGGTAGCGGTTTTCCGGGCGTTTCGCCAGCGCCCGGTTAAAGACCTGTTGCATGGCCGGGGAAAGCCGCCCGTGACTGCGCTCTACCACCGAAGGAATCTCGCCGTTGATGTGGCCCATAATAACTTGCTCGGTTGGCCCGGTGAATGGCACCTGTCCCACCAGCATTTGAAACAAAACACAGCCTAATGAGTATATATCTGTAGCCTTGCCAACGTTCCCGGCTAACTGTTCCGGCGACATGTACGAAATCGTTCCGATAGCGCTGGTGCGGCTCTGGGAACTGGCTGAACTGAGGACTTTTGCGATGCCGAAATCGGCCAGGAAAAGATGATTGTCTTCGGCCCGCAGCAGCATATTATGCGGTTTAATATCGCGGTGGACGATATTGCGGCGGTGCGCGTAATCGAGGGCCGCCGCCACCTGTTCCAGGTAGCGCAGGGCTAGCGAAGGCGCAATATTTTTCTCGGCCCGCATCTTATCGTAAAGAGTGCCGCCATCGACGAAAGGCGTCACCAGGTAGGCCGTGTTTTCAGCCTGGCCGTAGTCGAAAATGGGCAGGATATTGGGGTGGTCCAGGGTGGCAATGGCCCTGGCCTCACGGGTAAAACGTTCCTGAAAATCGCCGTCTTCAGTCAATTCCAAGTTAAGGACTTTAAGGGCAACCCGGCGTTCCAACAACAAATCGGTTGCCAGGAAGACCTGGGCAAAACCGCCCTGCCCGACCTTTTTGTCGAGCCGGTACCGGTTGTTTAATACGCTGGTTTCGATAATCATATAAACCTAGCACCCTTTGCCGTTATTAATAACATCCCACAGCCTTAAAGCATTATTATTCTAAGTTAAAAGTACTGGATAGACAAGTGATAGGGGTCACTTGTAAATTATTTTAAATAAGCTAAAATATCTACTAATCATATAATATAAGCCACAATTGGCTTAATTTAGAGCGCGGATAGAGGTAAAAGGGTAGAAGTTGCATCAGGCGAACCCACGCAAAAAGAGCTGCGTTGATGCAAATCCATTTTGAAAGGTAACACATGAGCGTTGAAGATGAGATTCAAAATGAGGTGCTTGCGCAAGGCGTCGGCAAGACCTCACCAAAAGATGCCCCATCCCCGGCGGTCCAGGTCGGGATGGTTTCAATCATTGCCAGTATATTCTCGACATTACTGGTCCGGGCGGCTTCGCGTACCAGCTTCGTTATTTTAAGTTTTTGGGTCGGCAAAGAATCGGAATCGGCGGCCCTGGTTGTCCTGGTCATAGAATGTTTTTATATAAGCGAACTTTTACTTGCCCCGTTGGTCGGGATGTTGAGTGACCGGAAAGGCCGCAAGCCTTACATGCTTTATGCGCCGGTTGCGGGCGCCGCTGCTTCCCTGGTGCTGGCTGGAACCTCCTTCCTGTTCCCCACCCCGCACCTCAATGCCGCGAACTTTACCCTGGAACTGGTCGCAATCCTGCTGCTGGTAATGGTTGGCCGTTTGCTGGAAGGCACCGCCGCTGCCCTGAATGCGCCTTCCAACCTCGGCTACCTGACCGATACAACGGTCGGTAACGAAAAGCTGCGGGTGCGTGTCCTGACCGCTTACCAGGTTATGACTATCGCCGGGATTGCCCTGGCGATTCCTTTCGGTGGCCTGGTCTGGAGCCTGGTGGGACGGGCCGGTTTCTTTGTCGCGGTGGCCCTTTATGCTCTGTGCTACATGGTGATTGCTTTGTGGATGAAAGAAAGCCTGACCCGCGAGCATACCGCCGATTCGCACGGCTCCATCAGCGAATACAAGCAAATCCTGACCAACAAGCGCATTTTCACCTTTGTCCCGGCCTGGCTGGCTATCAACGCCTTGATTGGAGCCTGGCTGACCTTGAGCCTGATTATCCTGGCCTACCCGACCAATGTCTGCCACGTGGCCGTAGATAAAGTAACCGACGCTATCAAACCGGCAGTCACGGCTTTCGCCCAGAACTATTGCGCCCTCGCGCCCGGCGAAATTAACGCCGATGCCCGCTTCCCCCACCAGCTGTTGCACGGCGGCTTCCTGCCGGGCGAGGCTTCCTATATCGTGGGTCTTTACGGCGTGGTCTTTATCGTGGGTATGGGTCTGTGGACCGCAATTGTCCCCAAAATGCGGCGCACAACCGTAATGATGATAGCCCTGGCCGGTCTGTTTGTCAGTTGTATTGTCCTGTTGCTGGTCAACGGCCTGGGTGATAACCCGGCTACCCTTTCGGATGGCGCCAAAAGTCAAATCTTGATTTACCTGCCAATCGTGATTGTTACCGTTGTGATTACGAGCGGGTTTACCCCGGCGGCCCTGACCCACCTGGCGGCTATCGCGGAAACCCTCCCCGGCAAGCGCGGCGCGGTGATGGGCCTCTACTCGGTATTGCTGGGTATCGGCCAACTGGTCGGCGTCTTTATCGGCGGCCTGTTCGTGGATTGGAACGGTTTCACCGGCCTGATGATTTATTCTATTATCCTGGCCTTTATCTCCCTGGGCAGCGTTATCTATATGCGTTCGCATAATCACGATATTGACGACCACCTGCGGCCCGCCCAGGTTGCCCCTTCCAGGCAGGCGTAACTTTAATTTAAATCCAAAAAAAGGCCGGGGAAAGTTTTTACTTCCCCCGGCCCTTTTGTTTTATTTGCGAAATGGGTTTATGCAGTCGCCCGGCGGAAGATGCTGGCCGCCCAGTAGACGCATAATACGGCCAGCACAATCACCAGGCCAAAACCAATCCAGACTGCGCTATCGTTGAAGTTACCCAGGAAAAGGGCGCGGGTAGCGTTCACGATGTAATAAAACGGGCTGATTTTAGCCGCACCCTGCAACCAGTCCGGCGCTAAAGTTAGTGGCAGCAAGACCCCTGACAGCAGCAGCAAAGGTGTTGTAAAGAAGTTAAGCAGGGGCGCGAAAGCGTCCTCGCTTTTCAGCATCAGGCCGACGGCGTAAGACAACGAAGCGAGGGCAATCCCCATCGGAATGACCAGTACCAGGCTCAAAACGACGCCCCAGAAATCGGCTTTCAGGCCCAGGATGTAGGCTAAAACTATAAGCAGCAGGCACTGGACCAGCAGCAAACAGGCGTCCCGTAAAGCCCGGCCCAGCAGTGGAGCCAGGCGGCTAACCGGCGTCACCCGTAACCGTTCGACAATCCCGGCCCGCAAATCGCTGATGATGCTAAAACCCACGAAAAGCGACCCGAACATTCCCAGCATCACTACCACGCCGGGCGTGAAACTGGTCAGGGCATTTGTGTTTGGGCCACCCGGGGCGATCATTTTATCCAGCAGCGGCGCGAACAGCAGCAGGTAGCATATCGGGGTAAAAAGACTGATTAAAATCCAGACCGGCTGGCGCAGGGTGCTCATTAGATAGTTCTTAAAGAGCAGCCAGGTATCGGTTAAAAGTCTCATAAAAAGTTCCTCTTTTCCTTAAACTTACGCCGCTTGCTCTCTTAAAGAGCGGCCGGTCTGGCGCAAGAAGACATCATCCAGGCTGGGCCGGGCCAGGGCGATGGTTTGCAGGGCGATACCCGCACCATCCAGAACCCGCAAAATCTGGGGCAGCGCCGTTTCGCCGCGCTCCACGTAAAGCCGCAGCACATCTTTGTCCACCTGGATTTCCCGCACGAAACTCTGCTTGCCGAGTAAAGCCTGGGCCTGCATAAGAGCGCCGTTGTGGGTTTCAAGGCCAAGCGTTACCACGTCCCCGGCCACCTGGTGTTTGAGGGTATCCGGGGTGCCCTCGGTCACAATTACGCCGTTATCAATAATGCACAACCGGTCGCAAAGGGCATCGGCTTCGTCCAGATAGTGGGTGGTTAGAAAGATGGTCGTACCTTCGTTGCGCAACTTGCGAACTTCCTCCCACAGGTGCGCCCGGCTTTGGGGGTCAAGGCCGGTGGTAGGTTCGTCCAGAAAGAGGAGCGGCGGGCGGTGGGCCATCCCGAGGCCAATATCCAGGCGGCGTTTCTGCCCGCCGGAATAAGTCTTGGCGGAACGGTCGGCGAAGTCTTCCATTTGCAGGGCCACGATAAGTTCCTGGGCGCGCTCTTTAGCCGTAGCCTGGTTAACCCGGTAAAGCCGGGCCTGTAATACCAGGTTTTCGCGCCCGCTCATAGAGATGTCCACGCCGCCCGCCTGGCTGACGTAGCCGATATTCTCGCGCACTCTGGCCGGTTCTTGCAGCAAGTCGTGTCCGGCGACCGTAGCTTGCCCGCCGGTCGGCTGCATCAGGGTAGAAAGCATGCGCATAGTGGTAGTCTTACCGGCCCCGTTTGGGCCTAAAAAACCGAAGATTTCCCCTTCGTCTACCGTCATATCCACGCTCTTGACGGCTTCGACCAGCCCGCGCCGGGTCTTGAAGGACTTGGAAAGCCCTTTTGTCTCAATGATTGCCATTCAGTCACCTCATTAAAAATGGTTTGCCGGTCTGGCTTCAGCCTATAACCGGGCAAAATTCAATAAAAGCTGGTAACCACCACCTGTTTCTGGCTGCCGACCTGTTCCTGCATTACAAAATATTAAATAGTATTTTCTCTTTTGCCAAAAATATTTTAGCACAGAATTAAAATATGTCAATAATTTTTAAAATATAATTAAAAATCTTAACTCTTTACTGAAAGCAATAAAATTTCTATAAATAAGCTTACTT
>CADDZM010000321.1 GCA_902812345.1 Chloroflexota bacterium
GATGTTTGTGGGTTTCAGGCTAAATCGTTCGCCTGATTAAAAGCACCAGCGTATTCTCGACTAAGTGCCAACCGCTTGAGTTCTGTCAGCGTTCACTACCTACAGGACGATGGTTGTCTACGACTTTGATAACTCATGGGCTGATGAGTTTCGGTGTAAGACCGTAGAAGCCGTCTCGTTTACGGGACGGAGCAGTCACTCAATCCAGCGAACCCTACCATCTGCGCCACGTTTATAGTTTGCTCGGAATGTCATGTTTTCTAAGCGGTAAATCAGCCGAAGCGGATGAGTGGTTAGCCCAGGCTGAAAAAATAAACCGCCAGTTTGCCGGACATGAACCGCTGGCATTTTTGAGACAATTAAAGGCTGGAATTGCTTACCTGAAGGGGAATTATGCCCAGGCCGAAGCTTTAATGCAAGAAGCCCTCCAGACCTTCCGCGAAATGGGGCCACACACTCTCCAGTGGTATCTGGCACCGCTGGCAGTTTTCCAGCTTGCCCAAGGCAAACACCAGGAAGCCCTGGAATGCATCGGCGAGGTTGAGAGCCTGATTGAAACCTCTCCGCCTGGAGATATGGCCTCCCTGGATGCCCTTTCTATGCTGGCGATTTGTGCCATTATGCTTAATGACCCGGCAAGAGCCGCTCGCTATCACCAGCGCCTGTTACCGGCCAGTGGTCTTTGTATCAATTTTCTGATAGACAGGTTACTGGGCCAGCTTGAAATTCTGCTGGGACAACCTGAGGAGGCCGGTCGCCATATTGAGGCGGCCCTGGCCTGGGCTTGCCAGGAAGATTTTAAGATTGAAATTGTTTTTGGCCTGGCGATGAAAGCCGAGCTAGTGCTTTTAAATGTAGAACCAGAGGCTACTAAAAACCAAACGGCGGTGGCCCTATTACAGGAAGCGCAAACCCTTGCCAACCAACTTGGTATGGCCGGCGAAGCGGCAAAACTGCAAGGGCGGCTTTATACACTTGTCCCAACTCCGCCCTCATCAAAAGATGTTAAGCGCGCCCAAAATCACCTTCTCCAAGACCAGACACAACCTGTTACCCCATCTTCATCCTTAGCTTCTTCGTCTGGTTTCCCGGTTAACCTCAGTGAACGGGAGCTTGAAGTGTTACGCCTGGTAGCCGCCGGGAAAAGTAATCGGGAAATTGCCACCGAGCTTTTTTTGAGTATCAAAACGGTAGGCAATCATGTCAGCAGTATCCTGAGCAAAACCGGCACTGCTAATCGGGCCGGGGCAACGGCCTTTGCCTTACGCACGGCCTGGTTTGAGGTTTTTGATTCTCTGAACGTTACTGCCGGTGGGTAAATCGTCAAGCCATCTTACCAACCTGTACCCCGTCTTTTTCCTGTTAAAAGGTGCCCGCTTATCCCTACAACTATCAGCCCCTGCCCTTCTAAACCTCTTTATCGTTTTAGGGATTTCTCCCTATTGCCGAACCTTTTTATTTAATCTGGCCACCAGGTAAAACAGGGATTTCTCCCGATGTAAAGCCGGTTATTTTAGGTTACCTTTAACCCGAGTTACTAACTCTCACCCTCCTTATCAACAGGGGGACATTTTACAGGGTGCATTAATACTGACCCTATTTAGACCCAAATTGGCCTAAAAAAGTTCAAAAACTTTGTAACACACTATAAGTTTACATCTATCAGTACCAAAACAGGAGGATAAAATGCGAGGTAACAGCGAGGATTTGCCGGTGGCCTTTGAGAACGGCCTGGCTATCAGCCGTCAGGTCGAGTGGGGAGGGATGAATGTCGCGCTTGAAAGCGGCCCGGTTGGGTTTGATCCGACTCCTTTGTATAGAGGTTTACCCCATGATCGCTGCCAGTGTCCCCATTGGGGCTATGTCATTCGGGGCCGCATGAGGGTACGCTACGCCGACCATGAAGAAGTGCTGAAAGCCGGGGATGTTTATTATATGGCGCCGGGCCACCTCCCAATTATAGAAGAAGCCGGGGAAGTAGTTGAATTCAGTCCACAGGTTGAGTATCAGAAGACCATGGAGGTAGCTATGCGTAATATGGGCTCATTGCACCAGGAGGGCTAAGCTTAAAATTTTGCTGGTTGCCTGACTCTCAATCCGCATTTGAACCGCCCCATAATAGGTAACAGATACGGAGTTTTACCGATGGATTTGCCAGTTTCATTTTGTATTGTGAGTCAGGTATATCAATCAGAATCTTTTAGAAAATTATACTATGGATGACTTAAGTACCCAGGACAGGTTGCTGGTCACCCATCATACGTGTGCATGGGGACTGTCCCCTTGAGGTGACAGAGGAAACGCACTCCTTACTCGCGTTAGCGAGGTATTCCTTCAACCTATAATATACAGTTGACAATAAAATAACTTCGTAGTACAAGTGAGCTATGAATGAAACACGATACAGGCGTAATGCCGGTGCGATTTATAGCTTGAAGTACCACCTGGTTTGGTGTCCAAAGTACCGCCGTTCGGTACTCACTGAACCGATTGCTCTCAGACTTAAAGAGCTTTTGCAAGAGAAAGCAAAAGACCTTGAAATTGAGATTGAGGCTTTTGAAATATTGCCTGACCACGTTCACATCTTTGTGAGTGTTGACCCTACCGAAAGCCCAGCACACCTCGTTAATCAGTTCAAGGGTTTTACCTCTTTTAAGCTCCGAGAGGAATTTCCAGAGCTTAAAAGCAAGCTGCCTACCCTTTGGAGTAGAAGTTACTTCGCGGGTAGCGTCGGTTTTGTTTCGGAAGAAACGGTTAAAAAGTATATTGAGAACCAGAAGGGCAAGTAATTGACTACGGCACGCAAGGCTTTCAAATTCAGACTGTACCCGACGCATTTGCAAGAAACCCTGCTTGAACGTCAGTTTGAAGCTTGCCGTGAACTTTACAATGCCGCCCTTACTGAAAGACGCGAGGCCTACCGCATGGTAGGTAAGTCTATCAATTACTTTGACCAGGCTAACCAGCTTAAAGAAATAAGAACGTTTCGCCCCGACCTTTGCGCCGTCAATTTTAGTGCAACCCAGGACGTACTCCGCCGCCTCGAAAAAGGTTTCAAGGCTTTCTTTGAACGTATCAAACGCGGTGATAAGCCTGGTTTTCCCCGTTACAAAGGTAAAAACCGCTATAACAGCGTTACCTGGCCTAGTTACGGTGACGGTTGCAAACTTAAAGCCAGTGGCCTCGTCTACCTGCAGGGTATTGGCAACGTTCGGTTTAAGCAGCACCGTAATTTGCAAGGTAAAACCAAAACTGTTACTGTCGAGCGGGACGGCAATAACTGGTATGTGGTTTTGAGTTGCCAGTACGAGTTTGAAGCCGTAGAACGCCACGATGGGCCAGTAGTCGGTTGTGATGTAGGACTTGAATATTTCGCTAATCTTTCCAACGGGCAGCAAGTCGCTAACCCTCGTTACTTCAGGAAGTCCGAAAAACGGCTGGCTAAAGCTCAGCGTAAACTCTCGGCTCTTGCTCGTAACAACCCGCTCAGGCGTAAGGCCAGGGTTAGGGTTGCCAAAGCTCACCGCCATATTCGGAATCAGCGTCAAGACTTCGCTCATAAACTTAGTCGTACTTTCGTTTCTACCTACAGCCTTGTAGCTGTAGAGGACTTAAACATTAGAGGTTTGGCGGCAGGTATGCTTGCCAAGTCTGTAAATGATGCCGCCTGGTCACTCTTTATCCACATGTTAGAATACAAAGCTGAAAACGCTGGTAGTCTAGTGGTTAAAGTTGACCCTCGCCGGACTTCCCAGACCTGCCCTGATTGCGGCAACATTGTTAAGAAAGAACTCAGTGTCAGGTGGCATAATTGCCCTTGTGGTTGTTCTATGCCCCGTGACGTTGCTGCCGCTAGAGTAATATTGAGTCGTGGACTAGCGACTCTCCGTAACCAATCGGTAGAAGCCGTCTGCTTTAGCTGACGGAGTAGTCACAAGTATCTGCTCTACAACTCTAAAACGCATTCAACAAAGACAAATGAGATTTGGTGTAAAACCATGAAACGTATGCGTGGGAGTTGTCACCAGAGGTGCCATAAAACCCTGGCTTTAGCTAAAGGGCTATGTCATCTTTTACCGGTTAATGCTGTCGGGCCGTTTCAGGGCTGGTTCAGGCTCACTTCCAGACTTTCCAGGGAGCTTCGCCGGTCATCCAGAGCTTTTCCAGTAAAAGTTTATCGCGCAAAGTATCCATACACTGCCAGAAGTCTTCGTGCTGATAGGCCATTAGTTGTCCATCCTCAGATAGCCGTTCCAGTGGCTCTCGTTCCAGAAAAGTCATGTCGTCATCGATGTAATCAAATACCCCCGGCTCCATGACAAAAAAACCACCGTTAATCCAGCCTTCCAGAGCCTGCGGCTTCTCGGTAAACTTCTCTACCCGGTCTCCAACGATATCCAACTGGCCGAAACGAGCGGTAGGATGTACCGCCGTCAAGGTTACCAGTTTGCCGTGGGAGCGGTGGAAAGCCAGCAGTTTGTGCAGATCAATGTTCGAAACCCCATCGCCATATGTTAACATGAAAGTTCCTTCTGACAGATGAGGAGCCAGTCTTTTAACTCGGCCGCCTGTCATGGTTTCGGCACCGGTATCGACCAGATGGATGGTCCAATCTGGATTATAACTGTTGTGGCGGTTTATCTGGCCGGTGCGGGTATTAATGGTCAGATTACTGTTCAAAGCCGAGTAATCGACCATATATTTTTTAATTACTTCTCCTTTATAGCCCAGAGCTATTACAAATTCATTAAAATTATATTGCGAATAATGCATCATAATATGCCACAGGATCGGATATCCGCCGATTTCGACCATAGGCTTTGGTTTTATCTCGGTCTCTTCGGCCAGACGAGTACCCAGCCCGCCTGCCAAAAGTGCAACTTTCAATTTTTTTACCTCTTCACGCTGATTAATATGCCCAATTAAGATCGTAAATTAAATCTTGCCCTGGGCGGGTTTAGCTTCAACTGGCCTGGAGCTAAACCGGGCTAAAACTAAGCTGGGGTGAAACTCGAAGTAAAACGTTTAACAGCCGGGAAATTTAATTTTCGAGTCGGTCGCTTCTCCTCAAATCTCAATCATATTTCAGTTCCTGGCAAGTATAGCAGTTGTGGTTAAGCCTACAGCGGTTTTAAAAACTATTGAACCGTTTTTGGGATGAGTGAGCCTGGAATAGAGCAAGGTTAATGCACAACGTAATAAGTGAGACTTAATATAAGCAAACGACCGGCAAGTAAAAGGTTAAAGCCGTTATAATTTAACTGTTTAGCTAGCTGTCTGGCTGCGCGATTACCTTGCTTTGGTCTGGCAGGGTAAGCCGATAAGATAAAAAGATTACCTGATCGAGTATAAAAAGATATATCTTTGATGTTACAACCTGGTGGGCTCTACTTTCAGTTCAAGCGGGCCAGCCGGTTTTGTTAGCTTATACCTTTCTTCTTGTTCCTTTCTTAAAGTATACTGAAAGGCTCTAAAAATCAAGTGTACTGAAAGGCTGAGCAGATGAAAAAAAATTCACGCATTCACCCGGCCATCAAGTTGCTTAGCCTGTGACTAAAAACCTATGGCCGGGTGAACAGATAGAAGAAAAGTATAAGGGGTTTAAAAAGCGTTGGTGAGCAGACCGGTAAGTTATTTTAAGCGCGGTGTCGCAAATTGCGCATAAATCGTAACTCATCCCGGCCGATTACTCCCAGGGCAAGGGCCAGCCCGGCATATATCAGGATACCCAGGGCTACATTGGCGAGCAACGGCAGGCTGCGCAGCCCTAAAATTAAAGCACCCATTAAAATAGCGGTAAGTAAGGGGCGAATAAGCATATGTCCCCAGTTAAGAGAGCGCAGGACCGGCCACAACAAAAAGAGGTATTGGATAACCATAACCGCCTCGGTAATAACCGTCATTATAGAGGCACCAAACAGCCCAAAAATTGGCACAAGAATTATATTTAGGGCTACGTTGATACTAACACCCACCAAAAGTACCCTGGCGACCCGTTTTTCCCGGCCACCGATAATAACCAGATAGCTGAGAAATTCTG
Organism: Chloroflexota bacterium; assembly: GCA_902812345.1. Classification (GTDB taxonomy): domain Bacteria; phylum Chloroflexota; class Chloroflexia; order Chloroheliales; family Chloroheliaceae; genus 54-19. The sequence goes on from CADDZM010000321.1 coordinate 6,041, forward strand.
AGGTGAACATCAGTGGTACTACCCAGATTAAAATCTGGAGGGCCTGGGCCGCCGGTAAATTGGCCGGACCATACAGGAATTTAACTATTTGATCGGCCAGTACCCAGGTGCCAATGGTAATGGGCAAGGCAATAACCATCAAATAGCGCAGCGCCCGTTCATAAATAGCCGGGAGCTCTTCCGGGGCATTGGAGCTGTGTCTGGTGAGAGAAGGATACATTGAAACGTTAAACATGTTAGAGATAAGCACAACCGAGAAAATCAGGTTATAGGCTACAGTGTAGTAACCGGTTTCGGCATCGCCTCGAAAGACATTCAGTAGCACGCTGTCAAACTTGTAAGAGACACCCTGGGCAAAAGTTATAAATCCAAAAGGGAGGCAGGCCAGCAGCATGGTTTTCCATTGTTTTGGCTCAGGCCGCACCAGTCTGATATTAAGCTTTTTAAGGCTGCGCCATAGCAGATAAGTCATTACCATTAAGCCCACCATGCTCGCAGCCAGCAGACCAATATAGCCGGTGCCAGCGAGCAGGGCCAGGGCGCCCAACGCCACAAAAACTAGCTGGTTAGTTACCCCGCCGCGGGAAACCAGATCCGACCGCTCGTAGCCGGTCAAAACCGACTGGAAGGGACCCAGAAAACACCATACCAGAAAAGAAAGGCTGGAAAAAGCGATGGCCCAGATCATCTCTGGTGGCCGCCCGGTCAGCCAGGCCGTAAGAACCATTAAAATCATGGTAATCAGGG
>CADDZM010000322.1 GCA_902812345.1 Chloroflexota bacterium
AGCTCAAAAAGCTGCCGAAAACTATTATAAGATTTAGAAGGAGAAGTCCCATAGCCAGAGTAAGCCCTGCCCAACCCGCAAAATTGGGCAGCTTTGACACCAGCCGCACCTCCGTCCGGCACCAGATTAACGACCTTTTCAGCTATCGCGAACTGGTAAAACTATTAACTGTCAATGATGTAAAACTGCGCTACAAGGGTTCGGTCCTGGGATTTTTATGGTCCCTTATCAACCCGCTGCTGATGATGTGCGTGTTTTACATTGTCTTCATTGTGTTATTGCCGCCCTCGGTTGACCCCAATTGCAGCCAGACCCCGCCCGTGGGAGCCAGTTCTGTCTCTATCCAGGCCGCCCAGCAATGTAAAATTGCCCATAACTATGCCCCTTTTATCCTGATCGGCATCCTGGCCTGGAATTTCACGGCCGGGTCGGTTATAACCGGCATGAACTCGCTGTTGAATAACGCTTCCATTGCCAAGAAAGTGTATTTCCCACGGGAAGTTCTGCCTATTTCCGCCGTGCTGGCCCAGTTCGTCAACTACCTGCTGGCGCTCATTCCTTTGTCAGTGGTCCTCCTGCTGAGCGGCCTGGTGCCGGGCCGGTATGTCTTTATCCTGCCGGTTATCTTTTTGTCACATATCCTCTTTTTAATCGGTCTTGCCCTGGTACTTTCTATAACGGCCCTCTACTTCCGCGACCTGGTCGTTATTATGGAAGTGATAATCCAGGCCTGGTTCTTTTTGTCGCCGGTAATCTATAGCATGGACCAGATTTATAAGGACCAGGCCGCTATCGTTTACTGGCTCAACCCGGTCGCTTCTTACATTCAGACCTACCGTACCCTGCTATTCTTCAATTATGATCCTGGCCTGGACTTTACCCTGCGCACCGTCATAACCGGGGTAGTGATGTTTGTAATCGGGTATGCTTTCTTTATGTTCAAGCGCAAACAAATCGGGGAGATGCTTTAGTCATGCGAGTGCGAACCGAAGAAGTCGAATCACGGGCAGAAGAAGATAAGCCTTTTGAAAATGCCGGCCCCGCTAAAAAGATTGCCAGAGCTTTCCCGGCGGCCGAGCCGCCTCAAGAGTACGCCATTGAGTTTGAGAATGTCTCGCGGCGTTACCGCCTGCATCACGAGGCCAAGCTAACTTTACAGGACCGGGTAGTCAATCTCTTAAAAAAGAATAACAGTTACGAAGATTTCTGGGCCTTAAAAGACATCAGCTTTAAGCTGGAAAAAGGCAAGACGCTGGGCATCATCGGGGCTAACGGGGCCGGTAAATCAACCCTGCTCAAGCTGGCAACCCGCATTGTCGAGCCTACCAGCGGCACCGTCCGGGTTAACGGACGGGTTTCCGCTATGCTGGAACTCGGCACCGGCTTTCATGCCGATTTGAGCGCCCGCGACAATATTTATCTCAACGGGGCCTTTTACGGCTTCGACCGCAGCCAGATGGACGAACGCTACGAACGCATCGTCGAGTTCAGCGAGCTTGGCAAATTTATTGATACCCCGGTTAAGCACTTCAGCAGCGGTATGTACATGCGGCTCGGCTTTGCCGTCGCCATTACGGTCAGCCCGGATATCCTGATTATCGACGAAGTGCTGGCCGTTGGCGATGCCGCTTTCGGGCGCAAGTGCCACCGGGCCATCGAAGACCTCAAGGCGCAAAGCAAGGCCATGCTTTTCGTGTCGCACGCCGCCGGGGAAATCTCGCGGTTTTGCGACGAGGTAATTTACCTCAATAAAGGCCAACTGGTGGCCCAGGGTAAACCGGGCGACATCCTGGACGAATATATGATTGCCTCGGTCGGCCCCAGCTATTTCACTTCAAAACTGGTGCAGACCTCTGAAAAGGCCGCTAAAGACGAGGCTGAAACCGCGAAAGCGACCGGCAAGACTGCTAAACCAGCCAGCCCGGGCAATAATAATATCAGTATCGAGGAAGTGCTGCTGGGAGATAAACAGCCGCTTTTCTCGGAAAGCAACAACCGGCATCTGCAGGTAAGTAGCGGTATCAGCCAGCTTAGCAACCTGTGGCAAATCAGCCTGCCACCCATCCAGAAGGCGGGGCGCTCCAACGCCGAGCCGGCCCCGGAATATTATCTTTCCCTGATAAATCCCAACCCCGAAAAAACTAATTTCGAGCTTTCGGGCTTTAAGAAAACAAGTGGCCTGTTCGACCAGTCAATCGGCGGTTTGCGGGAAGTAGCAATGGGTAAACACGGCATAGACCCTCACGCGAGCCTGCTTTTAAAGCTTGAAGAAGGGGCGATTAGCGGCACCAGCCTGCTCAAGGTGCAGTCGTCGCAACCGGTAGCGGTGGAATTTGTCGAGTATTTACCGGGCAGCAACAACTCACCCTCAACTAACACGAAAGCCAGCGCGGCCCCGGCTAAAGACTGGTATTTCCCCCAGATTGACGTACGGTCAATTAACAGCTGCCGGCTGGTAGTTTTCAACGTGCAGGACCAACCGACCCAGGTTACGTTGTCACTCTTCCGCGACTCCGGCGGGCGGGTGCCGAATCTGCGTACTTTCGAATGCGCCCCGCTCTCCCAGCTAACATTGGATTTGAACGAAGAGTTGGCCGGTGGTGAAGGAGAATTACGGCACGGCGAACGCTTCTACGGCGGCGTCCTCCTGGAATGCACTAACCCGGTCATCGTAGAGCGGCACAGCTTGCAACTGGTTTCTCCAAGCTATCACCTGATGGAAGCCGCAACCCCCAACCGGGCAAGCAGCCAGTTCAAGTAAAACCGGCCAGGACAGGCCAATAGACGCAGGATGAAAGCGCGCAAAGTAAAATTCCCCGTTAACGGGGAATTTTTAGTGCTACAAAATACTTTTAACTTGCCGTGGTAACCTCGATTTTATTGCCTGGCCCAAACTTTAATTGCCCGCCGGTAGCCACATAAACTGCCCTGGCATTAGCAGGTAAAGTTAAATTTGGGATTTTAACCAGGCTGATTTTAGTGTAATAAGCCGTGTTACCTTGCCCGCCTGTAACCTGTAGCCCGGAGCTATTGTTACCAAAAATCCGGGTGCCGCTGGTGGGGAAACCGGACTGGCCCAGGCTGTTGTTATTGCCGTTGATGGTTACGCCACCCCCGGTCCCGCTCCCGCTCAGGCCGTCCGTTGTACCGAGCCAACTGGATTGAAGCTCGTTATTATCTCCCTGCATATTGATAGCAAATCCGCTGAAGCCGCTTACAATAAGGCATTTAACGGTAGTGTGGCCGCTCAGGTTCAAACCGTTGGGACTGCTATTAGTGCCTGCAATTAGCCGGACAACCGGTAAATTCTCGTTGTTACAGCCTCCATCAATCGTTATGCGGACCTGATTAGGGTTGGCAACAGGGGCTAAAGGGCCGTTAAGCGTAACACCGGTCACACCGGCGGCAAAAGCCACCGTAACCGGCTGGGTAGCCAGGCTGGCCCTTTTGAGAGCGTAAGAGATAGTGCCGCACTCGTCAGCCAGCCCGGTATCAAGCTCTTTATCTACCAAAAAATCGGCGCAAATACTTATATTCGCCGGGTTACTACCGGTCGAACCGGCGAAGTTTGTTACTTTCACCCAGAAACTGGTAGGGCTGGTAAGAGGCTGGCTGGTAAATTCAGGCGAATCTGTACCAACCGCTGTACTATCGTTTTCGCCGGCGCCTTCATACCACTGGTAGCTGAGGGGCGCCAGGCTGGTGGCGCTTACGGTTAAATTTACCGTTTGTCCACTGGGAATACTCTGGCTGGCCGGGTGAGATAGGATTACCGGCGGAGCCACTACATTAAAGGTAACGGTAACCGTCTGTGAACCGTTTTTGACACCGGGGGTAACGGAAGTAACCTGGAAAATAGCGGTATAAGCCCCGCCTGCTAAACTTCCGGTAGTAACCTGGCAAAAGGTCAGGGAGTTTTCACCCGCCGCGAGAGTGCCACCGGCAGGCCCGCAATTCAGCCAACCGGTTGGACCTGACCCGTAATCCGGCGCCGTCAGGCTCCATTCCAGAGAGGCAGAGGAGGCAACCGGGTTGCTTATAATAAGACTTTGTGCCAGAGGGTTGGACCCACCCACTTTGTCGCTATAAGTAAAGGCCAAATTGGAGACGGACAGAACCGGATTATAGAGTACGATTAACCCCAAAGCCGGCGTATCATTTTTGTCAGTTAGCCTGGCCTGGACTGCCGTGTACTGGGCATCTGTTAAATCCAGGCCCGCGACACCTTCAAAGGTGGCGGCGCGAGCGTTAATTTCTTTTCCGGGAACACCATCGCCGCCAGTGTTTTCTAAAGTGATATAGTCGCCGCTCTGGCCGCTAAAAGCGGTGTCGTTAACCGTTAAAGTGGTATCCTGCCCCAAAACAGTTATCCCGGCCGCTCCATTTTTAAGCTGGCTGCCGCCTTGCAGAGAAAGCGTTAAATCATTGGAAGCGTTTGCGGTATTGTCTATCACATAAACAGCGGCCCCTTTTGAATCCGAGATTGTAATGCCGTCCAGGGTAAGATTACTGTTAACATCAGGTGCTGGGGCCGCAGCGCCGGGCTGGTAATTATGCAAGTAAACCCCATAATTTGCACCGGTTATCGAGCCGCCGCTAACCTTTACGGAACTCGTACCCCAGGCTTTAATTCCCACATCACAGTCAGCGATAACATTGTTCGAAATGATTACACTTGAACTGGCCTGGATGTTAGTCAACCATATGCCGATATTGGTATTGTCCGGTAAAGTACTTTTCAGAATATTACCGGAAATAGTAAAGCCACCGGAACTATCGTACCAGATGCCCGACTGGAAAGAATCAATGATATTATCACGAATACTGCCGGTAAGATCGGTGATGTCCGCGTTAAAGCCTTTAATTTTTATTCCCTGTCGCACCCTCGACATTTCGTTTCCGGCTACTTCGGCATAAAAATTATCGCCCAGGAAAACCCCGTAGCCGTCCTCACTGGCGGGAAAAACGTTATCAATTTGGTTATAGCGGAAATAATTATTTGAAACCGCCCCGCTGATACCGTCCCACCGGACCGCCCCCACGTTGAAATTCTTGAAGATATTGTTCTGGACAATTATATTGTTCAAGGCTACTGGCGTACCGGAGGAATTGTGATTGGTTAAACCATAAGCGGCATTAACATCTTGGCCATTCATTAAAACACCACCGCCCGTGGAAGGGTTATTACCGTCCAGGGTAAAGCCGTCTACTACAACATTACTGGAGGTCAGCCTTATAAGGGCGCCTCTATTGAGGATATCGGTGGGGTCGCTAAAGCCGTCTGTCAGGTAAATATTTACTTCGGGGTTGCGGGTCTGAGTGGCCGGGTTTATCTCGGCATTGGGGCCTTTAAGAATTACAGGGTGGTCTATCACAAGAGAAGTCCGGTAAGGGCCGCCGCCGGTTACTCTGATGGTAGAGCAGGCGCTGCTCAAAGCAGATTCGATGCCAGTATAACCCGCGCCTCCCTCAGAATTAACGGTACAGGGCTTTATTACTTTTAACGTGAGTGTTAGCGGGCTTTGACAGCCTTGCCGGTTTATTGGAAAGGTAACATTATTGGTCGGGTTTAATATCAGGTCGTAATTTCCTTCTGAAACAGCCTGAGTTAAGGTCATGGTCAGGAAACCGTTGCTATCTGAGGTTAGCAGGCCGTCCAGCGGGTTAGAACCGGGATTTGTAAGAAAGTGGTAGCTGACAATGTGGTTAGCTACATTCTCACCGTTTGAATTCTTTACCCGGGCAAGGGCCACACTTTGACCGGCAGTGCTGCCTTCTATACTGGGATTATTTACAACAGTGACGGCATTATCCAGCAAATACGGTGTTACTACCACCGGGCTTGTCCCGCCTGTAGTTGGGGGAATTCCGCCGGAGTAATTATTTATGGCAGTCAGCGAACCTGACCCGCCATGATAAAGGTCGCCGTAGGTGAAAATAGTGCCGCTAAAGCAGTTATTACCGATTAAGGTCTTGCTGTTAACGTTTCCACCCGTGGCAACGACTATACCATTCCAGCTGGTTTGAATAATATTATTGGTAATGGTCAGGGGACTGGGCGAATCAGGGTTATCCCCATAAAATCGAATGGCGCCCTGGTCCGCCACGGCGCTATTATTGGCCCGCAAGATGAAATTGTCTGAGATGGTAACATTCAAACTTAAACCGCTAGTATCAACTAATTCGATAGCCTGGTTAGTAATAAAAGTAAGATTGTTTTCAGAAACTTGAAAACTGCTTACGGCATCCAGTAAAATACCGTTGTCAATATAGGTAGCCGTGTTACCTATCCTGTTGCCCGTAATATGACCGTTAGTAACCTGTTTCACTTCAATGCCAACACCAATCACCGGAATACGATTAGCCTCAACAGCCAGGTTTGAAATTGGGCCAGTGACGGTAATAGCTTTTGAAAGAAGACCGCTAAAGATATTATTTTTCAGGGTAAAATTACTGGCTTCAACCTCAAGTTTGGAGTCTGACCTGTTAAATTCAAAGCCCTGTAAGGTAACGCCACTGGCGTTCGGCGCGATGATCACACCTGTAATAATCTGAGCTTCAGAGGACCGAGACTCCGTAACAGGATTATAAATAGCGTTCGGGCCTAGAATAGTCAGGTTAGGGGTATTTACAGTGAACCCGGTATAACCACCTGACCCGGCTGCAACGTTAATAGTATCACCGGAGCTGGCAGCGCCAACCGCAGCTGTAATGGAGTTACACTGGTGCAGGGATGCAGTGCAATTAGCATCGTTGGTGTAGGCGCTGTTATTAACATCCCA
>CADDZM010000323.1 GCA_902812345.1 Chloroflexota bacterium
GGCTATTTCGACAAGGAACCGGTCTACAACTGGACCCCGAACATGCGCCGTTACGGCCTGCCCTACCAGGACGTGCCGGGCGCGACCACCTACGACGATTTGAAAGACCCCGAAGTGGCCCGCCGCATGGGCGCGGTGATGCAGGAACGCATGGGCAAAGGCGACGTGGCGGCTAACCTGCCCGTTACCAGCCTCATTACCAACGCCTACCTGATGACCGGCGACGAGAAATACCGCAACTGGGTAATCGAATATTTTGAAGCATGGATCGAACGGGCCAACCAGAACGGCGGCCTGTTGCCGGATAACGTGGGCCTTTCCGGCCAGGTCGGCGAATACATGGACGGCAAGTGGTACGGCGGCCTCTACGGTTGGGCCTGGCCGCACGGCCTGCACAATATTGAGGCAGCCGCCCTGGTCGCGGGGGCCAACGCTTACCTGATGACCCAGAACCAGAGCTATCTCGACCTGGCGCGGGGCCAGCTTGATAAGGTTCTCAAGCTGGGTAAGGTCTTAAACGTGGACGAAGAAGAGTCGAGCCTGGGCAAAGAGAAAGTCGGCCAGCTTAACGCGATGGGCGAAAAGCGCGAAACGCTGCTGGTGCCGAATCGCTTTAACGAAAACGGCTGGTTCGATTACCAACCACCATCGCCGGAATTTCCGATAAACATCTGGTACATGACCCAGGCTAAAGAGGATTGGGAGCGGCTCGAATACCTGCGCCAGACCAGCAACTACGACTGGAATAAGGTAACGCCCTTCCGCAATAAGTCCGACTCCGGCCACGAAGAACCCTGGCTGCGCTTTTTAGCCGGGGACAACCCGGCCTACCCCGAAGCGATTCTTAGCGGTACGCTCGGGCAGGTCAGCCGCCGCCTTGAACTCATCCGCATTGATAAAGAGGACTTGACCCAGGTCTACATCCACCACTGGCAGCAGCACAACCCGATCATTGTCGAAGCCCTGGTCCAGTTGACCACGGGCGCGCCCCAGGTTCTTTATAATGGTGGGCTTTTGCATACAGTGGTGCGCTATTTCGATGTGCAAGGGCAGCGGCCCGGCCTGCCGCAAGACGTGGCGGCCCTGGTCACTAAAATCGGCCCGACCGGCGCGACGGTTCACCTGGTCAACCTCAACCCGTTTGAGGGCCGGGAAGTGGTCTTGCAGGCCGGGGCTTTCGGCGAACACAGTTTCCGCTCAGCCAGCTATGCCAGCCGTACCAGCGAGTATCCGGGGGGGGTCTACACCCACGCCGCGCCGCCGCTTGAAACCGAGCAGTTGGAAGTGGAAATCGGCGACAAATACCTGGCGGTGGAACTTTCCCCGGCGACCGAAATCGTCCTTGAACTGGAAATGGAACGCTATGTGAACCAGCCTTCCTATACCAGTTTGTTCGGGGCCAATTACTAGCAGGGGATTTTAGAAAACAATTAAATCCGGTTCCTTGTTCCTTTCACGAGGACGTACAGGTACATAACTACGAGCGAGATGATTAATCAGTTCTTAATGAGGAGGAGATAATTAGTTTTGATAAAAAATACCAACGATAAAACCGCTGCCCGGCCCTATCTTCAGTGTTTTATCAATTCCGGAAACCTGTACAATTTACCCGCCTATACTTCCGGTCCCCAGGGCGGTGAACTTGACCTGCTAAAGGCGGCCAAAGCAGCCGGGTTTCAAGGGGTTCAATTTGCCAGCCCGGAATTGTGCCGGGAGTTGGGCCTGCGGGTGGCCGGTGCGGGCCGGGTTAACCAGGTCGAGGAAGTTGAACCGGTTGCAATCAAGGCTAAAGAGCAAGACCTGGTTTGTGTTACCCTCCACGTCGGGTGGGGAATGGAGCCGGATGACCAGGCATGGCGTTTAGTGGAAGCCGTCCTGGAGGCTTCCCAAAAACACGACATTCCACTTTATATCGAAACTCACCGGGCGACCATTACTCAGGATATATGGCGAACCGTCCAGCTTGTTAACAAGTTCCCGGAAATACGCTTCAACGGGGATTTCTCCCACTGGTATACCGGCCAGGAGATGGTTTATGGCGGGTTTGAGAAGAAGGCTGATTTTCTGGCCCCGGTGTTTGAACGAGTGCGCTTTATCCACGGGCGGATCGGTAATCCCGGTTCTATCCAGGTTGATATAGGCGACGGTAGGCAGGATTTGCCTTACCTGGCCCACTTCAAAGAGATGTGGACCCGGAGTTTTGCCGGTTTTTTGAAAAGCGCTCAACCCGGCGATTACTTTTGCTTCACGCCTGAATTGCTCAAGCCTGAGATTTTCTACGCCCGGACAATTAAAAATGCCGCCGGGCAAATCGTGGAAGAAGGCGACCGCTGGCAGCAAGCCTTACTCTACAACCAGCTCGCCCAGGAATGTTTCGAACAAGCCCGCCAGAGTCTGGCACTAACAGTTTAGGTTGCAAAATTGAACCTGATTTAGATTGAAAGGAGACTTTCATGGCAAATAATCGAGGAGTGGCTTACGTAAAGCCGGGGATGGTGGAAGTAAAAAGCATTGACTATCCTGAACTTTCCATCGGGAATCGCAAGTGTGAACACGGGGTGATTTTAAAGATAATCACCACCAATATTTGTGGTAGCGACCAGCACATGGTCCGGGGCCGGACCACGGCCCCGTCCGGCCTGATTTTAGGCCACGAAATAACCGGCGAGATAATTGAAGCCGGGCGGGATGTAGAGTTCCTCAAAGTAGGCGATATTGTGTCCGTCCCCTTCAATATAGCCTGCGGGCGCTGCCGGAATTGCAAAGCCGGCCAGACCGGCATTTGTTTAAACGTTAATCCGGCCCGGCCCGGCGCGGCTTTCGGCTACGTTGATATGGGTGGTTGGGTAGGCGGGCAGGCGGAATATGTGATGTGTCCCTATGCCGATTTCAATTTGCTCAAGTTTCCCGACAGAGACCAGGCTATGGAGAAGATAAAAGATTTGACCCTGCTTTCCGACATTTTCCCGACCGGTTATCACGGCGCGGTTACGGCCGGGGTTGGCCCTGGCTCGATTGTCTATGTGGCAGGGGCCGGGCCGGTGGGGCTGGCTTGCGCGGCTTCCTGCCAGCTTCTGGGGGCGGCTTGCGTTATTGTGGGTGATTTGATTCCCGAACGACTGGCCCAGGCCCGCAGCTTTGGTTGTGAAACAATTGATTTGCGCCAACCCACCCCGCTTGCCGAGCAAATTGCGGCGATCATCGGAGTTCCCGAAGTGGATTGCGCGGTTGATTGCGTGGGGTTTGAAGCGCATGGACACGGCAAAGAAGCTAACCAGGAACAACCCGCCACAGTTTTGAACGATATGATGGAATTAACCCGTGCCGGTGGGGCCATCGGGATACCGGGACTGTATGTCACGGGCGACCCTGGGGCCGGCGATGAGAAGGCCAGGATTGGTCAGTTGGGTATCCGGATCGGGTTAGGCTGGGCCAAGTCGCATAGTTTCTACACCGGGCAGTGTCCCGTAATGCGCTATCATCGCCAGCTTATGAACTGTATCCTCTACGATAAGGTTCAAATTGCTAAAGCAGTTAATGTCCAGATAATTTCGCTTGACCAGGCGCCGCAGGGCTATAAGGACTTTGATCGAGGGGCCGCTGTAAAATTTGTGATCGATCCGCATGGGATAATCAAGGGAGCAGCTTAATCCGAGTTTTAAACCCTTTACTCTAGCGGTATTAGCTTCCGTTTTTATTTAGCGCCATAATGAGGAATGAGGTTTTTATACTTCAGTATGGCGCCGGGTGAAATAAGTTAAATCTTGCTCAACCAATTATTGAGAGTTGGTAGTTTCGTTAGACCCTGACTATCTAGAATTTTGAGCGAAAGTCAAATAAACTGTAAGCTGTTTACCGGGCTAGTTTGTTAAGTCATATTTTAGTTCCGTATTGGTAATAAAGTTAAGGAGTTAAAATGACAGCTAAAGTTCAGCAAAGAAAAGATTACAGCCTCACCGGACCAGAGAACGAACATGCCCGAAGCCAGGGTTTAGCGGAGGCTCAATGGTATGAGAGCCCTATCCCCCGAAAACGGCTGAAGGAGTTGATGAAAAGAAAAGATGGCCCGGCCATTCGCGATACTTCCATCTGGCTTGGCTTGCTCGGTGGTTCTGGAGTGGTGGCCTACTTTTCGTGGGGCGCCTGGTGGGCTATATCAGCTTTTCTAGTTTATGGAACCTTATATTCGTCACCCGGTGACTCGAGGTGGCACGAATGCGGCCACGGTACCGCCTTCAAAACTCCCTGGATGAACGAAGTTGTGTATCAATTCGCTTCATTTTTAAGTTTGCGGCCGGCCACACCCTGGCGCTGGAGCCATGCTCGCCATCATACCGATACCATTATTGTTGGTTTGGACCCTGAAATTATCGCGCCCCGACCGCCCATTTACCGCATTATTCTTATGGATTATTTTCGGTTGCATGTCGGGTTCCGTGAACTAAAAAGAATATTCTGGCATTGTTTCGGTGTTATAGACAAGGAAGAAAAAGAGTATATTCCCCCATCCCAGTTCCGCAAAACGTTCTGGGAGTCGCGGGTGTATATGCTTATTTTCGGGGCAGTGGCGGCGGCTTGCCTGCTTACCGGTAGCATTTTGCCGGCCATGTTCATTGTTCTCCCCTCCTTTTATGGGCATTTTTTGGTGATGGTTGTTGGATTAACCCAGCATCTTGGCCTGTATGAGAATGTGCTGGACCACCGCCTGAATTCTCGAACGTTTTATACGAACCGAATAATCCGCTTTTTGTACTGGAACATGAACTATCACATCGAACATCATATGTTCCCAATGGTACCCTACCACGCCCTGGCCGCTTTACACGAGGAAATGAAGGCAGATTGTCCAAAACCGTCAGGCAGTTTGTGGGAAGCGACCAGAGAAGTGTATATGGCCTTAAAGAAACAAAAAACCGATCCCGGTTATACGATCTACCGGCCCTTACCTGAAACAGCCCGGCCTTATAAATATGGGATAGAGCAAGCAGTGGAAACCCAAAACATTGAGGCTTAGTTTAGAAGTCTGAGAGGGAAACCTGAGATGAGTCAACCGCAAGGCTGGGTGGAGGCCGGAGAAATCGGCGATATCGAGGAAGAAGACGTTATTCGGTTTGATTACGGAGAGCGTACCTTTGCGGTGTACCGTACAAGCGATGATAAATATTATGTGACGGAGGGGCTTTGCACCCATGAGAAGGTTCATCTGTCGGGGGGCCTGGTTATGGGGCATATTATTGAGTGTCCGAAACATAATGGCCGGTTTGATTTCACCACCGGCCAGGTTAAAAAAATCCCACCCTGTATAAATATCCAGACCTACCCGGTGCAAATAAAGGCGGGTAAGATTTTAGTCAAGGTAGACTAAAGTGAAAAACCAGGCAACTTCAGTTGGAATGGTGATCATAGGGGCCGGGCACGCCGGTACTCAGGCTGCTATCGAACTCAGAAATCAGGGCTGGTTGGGTACTATAACTTTAATAGGCAAAGAAGAACTCCTGCCCTATGAGCGCCCACCTTTATCAAAAGCAGTTTTAAAAGGAAGTGATAAACCTTCGCCAACATTCATCCTTAATGAGGAACTTTTAAAAGAGTACCAGCTTGAGCTGATTGGTAAGTCTACTGTCACCAGGATTAACCGACCTACTCATATGGTTCAACTGTCAGATGGGCGTGAGCTTCATTATGAGAGGCTCCTGCTCGCGCTGGGGGCAAACCCGCGCCAGCTTAATTTAGAAGGTTCGGATACTTCCGGCGCGTTATACCTGCGAACGTTTTTGGACGCGCTGCAAATTCGTGCCCGCTTGGTGCCAGGGCAGCATGTTGTGGTAGTCGGGGGCGGGTTTATCGGCCTTGAGGTGGCCGCCAGCGCTAGAGAACTTGGTTGCACAGTTACCCTTATCGAGGCGGCCCCCAGAATTTTGATGCGAGGAGTTCCGGCAGAGTTGGCAACTGTGCTGGAAGCACGGCATCGTGCGGCAGGGGTAAAATTTAAAATTGGGGTAGGAATTAATCGTATTGAAAGCTCGCCGACAGGACATAATATAATTATGGCTGATGGTGATATTTTCAATTGTGCTGCTTTCATTGTGGGGATTGGCGCCGTACCAGAAATTGCGCTTGCCAGCGCGTGCGGGCTTGCCATAGACAACGGAATTCGAGTAGACCACCACCTCGCTACCAGCGACCCGGATATTTTCGCGGCTGGGGATTGCTGCTCGTTCCCACATCCAATATTTGGGGGACGCCGAATTCGGCTTGAAGCCTGGAGTAATGCCCAGGAACAAGGTCTACATGTAGCCCGGAGCATGCTCGGAATTTGTGAGGCTTACCAGGAAGTGCCCTGGTTCTGGTCGGACCAATACGAAATGACCTTGCAAATGGCAGGGATGCCGGATTTGGGGGCAGTTTGTATAGAACGTGTTGGGCTGGAAGAAAACCAACTTTATTTTCATTTTACTGAAGAAGGGCGGTTGGTTGGTGCCAGCGGGATTGGGCCAGCTATAAGCAAAGATATTCGGTATGCCCAATTACTAATTAGGCAACGCTTGACAATGAGTCCCAGCGCTTTTTCGAGTCCGGATCTGAAGCTGAAATCACTTTTGATTACAAAGTGATATACCCTGGGCTTCGCTAAAAGCCGTCTTCCTCATAATCCTCTATAATTTTCTTTCCTTTCCCTTCCTCTGAAAAATAACTAAACAACAATTTAGGCTTTTAGACAGCCTTAAATTAACGCTTCCACCTGGCGTCTCAAGCTTCAGCTTCGACTGTTGGCTAAACC
>CADDZM010000324.1 GCA_902812345.1 Chloroflexota bacterium
CGATATTATGGATACGGCCACTTTGCTATGAGCCTGCCTGACGACCCTGTTTCAGCTAAAAATCACCGGCCCGGCGAGGAGAATGCGCCCTGCTCACCTCCCGCCGGAGAACTTTCACAGGTCAGGCAAACGGGCGGCGAAAGCCTGGAATGGGAACGCTGGAACCTCAAAGAAGACCCGCGCCGCCTGGTCCGGTTACTGTTGCTGGTGGTAGTACTATTGCTGGCGGGCGCGGTCCTGGTGGTGAGTCTGCCGATTACGGCGGCGGTCGCGCTTGGCCTGGCCCTGGTTGTAACGCTGCTGCCGTACCTGCTGCCGCGCCGCTTTGCACTGGGCGAAAAAGGCCTTTCGATACAGCAGGGCTTTTACACGACCCGGCGAGAGTGGTCTGAAATTGAAAGTTATCAAAAGATAGGCCAGGGCTACTTGCTGCATACCCGGCCAAAAGAGGGTACTAAGCCGCCGTGGCCCAACCCGCTTTCGCCCGGTTCAAAAGAACTGTTCTTGCCTTTCCCCCTGGAAAGCGAAAAGCTCTCGCGGCTTGAAAACCTCTTATCACTACATATCCCCTTTAGCCGTTAAGGTATTTGCCTATTTGATATTCTCGCGCACTCGCGGGTCTATCAGGCCGTAGCCGATGTCGGCCAGGAAACTACACAGTACGCAGGCCGCTGCCAGGATGGTAAAGATGCCCATCAGGGTCGTGTAATCGCGGCCACTAGCGGACTGTAAAAACAGGCTGCCCAGGCCAAACCAGCCGCCGCTTCTTTCTATTAGTATCTGCGCGCCGAAAATAAAAGGAATCAAGCCGCCTAGAATGCTGACCAGCGGGGCGAGCGAGTTCCGAAAGATGTTCTGCCACCAGGTGCTGCAAGGCCGCCGATTTAAAAAAGCAGAGCCTGGCAGGAGAAGAAGACGGGGCCGAAACTGTTAGTTCGGAAGGGCTTTGCATCAGGAAAATCCTTTCGTCAGGAATGATTGCCTTAAATTAAACTATTTGGCATAAACTTGTCAATTTAAAAACCCTACATTAAAGCGGTTTAGTATGGAATATTTTGCTCAAATTCAGAAACATATATTAAGTAATAAAAAAGCTCACAAACTTTAAGCTGGATTGTAATGTTAGGATGGCATAATCATTATAAAGATAACAGCGGATTGCATGGCTTAGAACCTCAAACTGTTCAAGTATAACTTTCTATCCAGCCGCTCGGTATTTGTTAAAAGGTCAAAAGCCTTCAAGCCTCCCGGTTTGCACCGGCAAGGAGTCTCTATTTATGAGTTTCAAATGGCCCAAAACTAAAGCAGGGTTGCCTCTGCTCCCGTTCGCCTGGGCCAACGTGCAAGGATGGCAGGTATTCATGCTGTTCGGCCTGACGGCAATGAGCGGTTATTTTTTTATTCCCGCTACCTCACCTGGAATCCTTAATTTTTACTTTGCTACTTTTAATTTGCTTCCAATCGGGGCTGTGATATGGGCCAGGAAGAAACTATCGCGGGTGCAGCGCCTGGGCTGGTATTTGACTGCCGCCGGTTTAGGCTGCTGGGCCGCCGGGGAATACATCTGGGCTCTTTATAACTTCTTTTCCGGCAGCACCGGGGTACCCTACCCTTCGCTTTCCGATATTTTATTTGAGTTTTATTACCCTTTTATTGTGGCCGGGGTCTGGCTTTTAGCCCAGGGCCGCTTCAAAAGGTGGAGTTTAGGCACCCTGGTTGATGCCGCCCTGGTCACTTGCAGCGCCACTATCCTGGTCTGGAATTTCTTTGTAACGCCGTATTTACAAAATAGCAGCTTAACCCTGGTCCAGGTATTTGTTTCAGTTTCCCTGCCAATCTTCGACTTGCTGCTGCTTTCAATTGGCGTAATCTTTTTGCTGTTGCCCGGCAAACGGACCCCGGCCTATTACTTCCTGGCGCTTAGCCTCTTTATCACCTTTATTTCAGATATTTTTTACGGTTTTGCCCTGCTTTCCGGCACTTACTACTCCGGCCATCCTGTTACGGCGGGGTGGATGCTGGCTTTTATCTTCTGGGGTGTTACCGTCCTCCATCCATCCAGGGCTTCGCTTGGTGAAATAAGCCCGGCCAGCCAGGACCGTCCAGGCCGCTTGCGGTTTATCCTGCTGGGCGTGGCTTCCATTTTCGGGCCGGGCCTGTTTATCGCCCAGGAAGTTTTGAAGGTCGCCGTTAACATTCCGCTGCTCGTCATAAGTTCGGCCTTCCTGTTTTTGCTGGTAATTACCCGCCTGGCCCTTATGGTGCAGCGCTACGAAACCGTGGCGAATGAATTGACAACCCAGGCCCGGCGGCAGGCCGAGTTAGCCCAGTTCAGCCAGGTGGCCCTGACCGTTACTTCGCTGAACGATTTATTCGAGGATATTGTGGGGCTGACATGCCGGGTCTTGGATATAGAATTTAGCGTTATCCTGGAACTAAGGTCGGATGGCAACCGCCAGATTTTCAAGTGGGCCACCAACCTACCCGACTCGACTAATTTTGAGATTCCTGACCCGACCACGCGCGGTTTGTTATCAGGGCGCGTGGTTGCCGAGAAAAGAGCCTTGATTATCTCAAACTGGCCCGCTCAGACCGAATTTAAGCCGACCTCATTTATCCTTGCCAACAATATCAAAAGCAGCCTGGCGGTGCCGGTTTTTGAGCGGGAAAGCGCCGTCTATGGCGTGCTGCTGGCCCACTCAACCAGCCCGGGCCGCTTCACTCCCAGCGAGGCTACTTTTCTGCAAGGGGTAGCCAGTATCGCGGCCACGGCTATCGAGCGCAAGCGGGTGGAAGATGCCTTGCAGCAAGAGCGTGACTTTGGCTTGCAGGTGATGAATAATATGGGCCAGGGTCTTATTGTCGAGGATGCTCACCGGGTTGTCCTGTTCTTGAACCCGGTTATGGCCAAGATGCTCGGGTATGAGACTGCCGAGCTTTTAGGCCGTTCCACCGATGTTTTTATCTCGGCATCTACCAAAAAGCAAATACCCTCTATCGTGGCTAACCGCCAGCATGGTATTACCAGCCTGGTTGAAGTTAACCTGGTCCGCAAGGACGGCCAGGAATTTTACGCTTCTATTACCGGCATGCCGATTATGAAGGACGGCGCGCTTGAAAGAGTTATCCTGGTTGTAAACGATATTACCGAGCGCAAGCAGGTTGAAGACGAAATGCAAAAAGCCCTGGCTAAAGAGAAAGAGTTGGGCGAACTAAAATCCCGGTTCGTTTCGGCCACTTCCCACGAGTTCCGCACGCCTTTGACTTCAATTATGACTTCCGCCGAACTCCTGGAACACTACAGCCACCGCTATAGCGAGGAGAAAAAACTGGAAATCTTGCAGCGCATTCAGACCTCGGTCAAATATATGAGCAATTTGCTGGATGACATTTTGATTATTGGCCGGGCCGATGCGGGAAAACTCCAGTATAACCCGGTAGCTCTTGACCTTGTCGCCGAAAGCCGCGAGGCGCTCGACGAGGTGAAATTCGAATTGACAGCCCGGCACCGGGTCGAGTTTGCGGTAAATGGCACACCCATCGAAGGGCAGGTAGACCCCATTTTGTTTAAACGTATCCTGGTCAACTTGCTCTCAAACGCCATAAAATATTCTCCCGACGGCGGCCTTATTCAGCTCGAATTAACTTTCCAGCCGGAAGGACAGGTCGAAATCCGGGTAAGCGACCAGGGCATCGGTATCCTGCCCAAAGACCGCGAACATCTTTTTGAGGTATTTCACCGGGGCGGCAATGTCGGCACCCTGGCCGGGACGGGCCTGGGCTTGAGCATCGTAAAGCACAGCGTCGAGTTGCAAAACGGCACGGTGGCGGTCAGTAGCGCTCCCGGCTGCGGCTCTACTTTTACCGTTACTTTGCCTCTGACGCCACCCCTGGTTGCTTTACCCGAACCCGCTATTTAACCTGCTGCGCTTTTACCCACTGGACGAAGTTTTCGGGTGCGGCCATGGTCGAAAGGCGACTCATCCGCACCAGGTTAAAGTCGTTAAACTGGCCGGTTCCCTTAATTTCTCGGAGCGTTACGGGCCGGGCCAGCCTTTCCCTGAACTCAAAGTCTACCACCCATAATTTCGGGTCGTTGGGGTCGGGCCGCGGCTCGGAAACAACCTGGGCAGTCCCGACAACGGCCGCCTGGCCCTGGCTGTGGTATATCAGCACTTCATCGCCGGGATGCATGGCCCGGATAGCCTGTAAGGCCGTAGCGTTGCGCACGCCGTCCCAGGTAGTGCGTCCTTCGCGGGCCAAATCGTCCAGGGAGTAAGTTTCGGGGTCGGTCTTTGCCAGGAAGGTAGCCATAGAGGAAAATTTCTCCTTTTCTCTTAAAATTCAGGTTTTGTTTCCACGTTTAATTATTTTTCGGATTGGCCCGGCTAAAGTTCGCGCAGGTTTGCCATAATTGTATCGTCAAGGCGGGCGGCAACTTCCAGGGCTTTCAGGTTATCCTCGATTTGGGCCGGTTTTTTCGCTCCAAACAAAATGCTGGCAACCTGGGGGTTCTTCAGGACATAAGCCATCGCCAGTTGGGCGGGGGTGCAGCCGAGGGATTGGGCGATTTCAATCACCCGGTCAACTTTTTCCAGCAAGCCTTTTTCTCGCATATTCTCGATGTCTTCCGGCTTGAAGCGGGTGTTAAGAACCCTGGCATCCCGGTTGTACTTGCCGGTTAACAGGCCGCCGTACAACGTAAACGAGGCCACAATGCCGATGCCCCCTTCCCGGTAGACCCGGGCGGTCTGGGGGTCTTCCACCGGGGATTTAGTGAGCAGACTATAGGCCGGTTGGGATGCTACCGGGGCGCTGAGTCCTTCGCGGGCCGCCAACTCGTAGGCCTGGGCCAGTTGCTCGGCGGGCCAGTTAAGCACGCCCCAGTAGCGCAGTTTGCCGGTTTTTATCAAAGCGTCAAGCTGGCGCAGCAGGTCAGCCAGGGGGACGCCGGTGGGCGGGGTGGCGCAGTAGGCCAGGTCAAGATATTCCATCTGCATGCGCCCCAGTGAACCGTCAATTTCTTCTTCCAGGCTCTGACCGGGATAAAATTCCAGCCACAGTTTGTTGCCGATAACCAAATCATTTCGGTTCGCGCCGCTCTTGCGTAAAAGTTGCCCGAAAAGCACCTCGGAATAGCCGGACTTCAGCGGGGCATGGCCGGTCCGGTCGTCGTAGCGGGCGTCGTCCAGAAAATTTAGGCCCTGGTCCAGGCCGCTTTTAAAGACATTCAGCGCGTCGTCCTGGTCCATGAACTCGTAGGTCATCCACGACCCCAGGGCGAAAGCCGATACTTCCAGGTCCGAACTGCCCAGTTTGCGGTATTCCATAAGATTTCTCCTGCTTTTTCTATAAGGTATGTTGTGGTCTATGATAGCATGAGAGTCTAAATTTTGTGATTACCCGCCACTTTTTGTTACTCCGGGCCCAAAAATACCCGGCTACCAATCACATTACCGGATATAGCCGGGTAAACTTTTATAGAAAAACAGTTATGCTTTGCTGACCGGGAACTGGATTTCGGTAACGTACTTCGAGGGGTCGCCGTTACGCTCGTAGGCCAAATTAAGTTCGCGGTTAGGGCCGCAAACCTGGTACTGGTTGGCTTCAATCCATTCCATCAACGCTTTGTAGGCCTCGCCCAGACCGCTAAAACTGCCGTTATGAATGACCGAGGCCACCATGTCCAGGGCCGGTAACTCTTTAACCTCGATGTTTTCACCGGATGGTATCGGTTTAGTCAGGGGCAAGCAAGCGCCAAGCTGGACATTCTGGTGATTGTACTCCATATCGTAGTAGATTGTGATGGCGGGCAAAAAATTATCGGCGGAAGTCAGTGGGGCGGTCGCATAGCCCTGCTCGACCAGGTAAGCCGCTACCCGGTCGAACAAGGTGTTCAGGGTGCTGGGGATTTGCTCCATATCCGGCGCGACCCCCCTGGTCTCTGCCACAAGGACCGGCTCAACCTTCTTGATAACAACATTGTAATTTGAAATCATAAGTTCCTCTCTTTCCAGCCAGGTTTCAATCCGTTCCAGGCGTTGCTGGCCGTCCGCGATTTCCCGGCGCAGTTCGGCTTTCTTCAACTTCAACATGCCTCGAATCTGGTCGGAGGTCAGTCCCTCCTTTAGAATCTGGGCAATCTGGTCGAGCGAAAGGCCGAGGTCGCGCAGGGCTAGAATCCGGTTCAGGCGGCTTAACTGGTGGGCGGAATAGTAACGATAGCCGGTAAAATTATCGACTCGCGCAGGCTTTAGCAGGCCCATCTCGTCGTAATAACGCAACATCCTTACCGATACCCGGCAGAGTTTTGAAAAATCGCCAATCTTAAACATACATACCTTTCACGCTGTACAGTCGCACCAGAAAGCTTTCTGACACCAGTATAAAACCTGACATTGTGGTAGAGTCAAGCGTTTTTAAGGGCAAATTGAACAAAAGTTTTATTTTTATAACATGGTAGTTTAATGGGGTGTGGTCTGGCCGGTTAAAATTCTTCTCCGTCCCCGGAAGAGCCGCTGCTGTCCTTGCCGCCTTTGATAACCCGCAGCCCTTTGGCTTTGGCTTCGGCGCGGACCGCCGCCCGGCGGGAACCGCTGCGCCGGGGTTGTTCCGGTGGTGGCGCGGACTCGGGTTCCTCCGGCGTTTCTTCGGTCGGACTTTCCAGGGCCGGTTGCGCCGGACGCCGGGGATTGGCCGCCGGTCGTGGGGACACAATCGGTCGGGGCGCTTCGGGCTGGCTGCGGCGGGGCGGTTGGGCC
>CADDZM010000325.1 GCA_902812345.1 Chloroflexota bacterium
GTATTCCCATAGAGTGATAAATTACCGGCCAGCCTAAATTATATTGTCTGGCAATAAATAGGTTGTGAAATGTTCCACATTCCAGATTAAAATTTTATCATATCTTTTGCAAATAAGGTAGAGCCATTATTAATAATTGCTAGGGCAATAAAAAGCCGTGGGACCTTTCCTAAGCATTAAAAGCCGTTCGGCGGCCAGCCCAGAGCCGCCACCGGCGTGGTCAGGCAGCCGGGCCGGGCTAATTTAAGTACAACTGCTCATAAAAATGCAGTGGGATTGAAATGGACTTTTGACTAAGCCGTAAGCAATTTTAAGCCAAAACTTGCCTCAATAACCTGCTACGAACTTGTGAGCGGTCGTACTAAGCTAATGTGAGTTGATTAAAGCTATCCAGGATAATGTGAGCGCCCCGGTTTTCCAACCGGAAGAACATCTGCTTGAGCTTTCGCTTTGCCATGGCCTCAATGACGGCGGCTTTGCGGTCGGGCGGGCAGCATACCAGAAGGAACCCGCCGCCCCCCGCGCCGGTGATTTTTCCGCCGATAATACCGGCGTCCTTGGCTGCCTGGTAGGTATCGTTAATGGTATCGTTGCTTATGTTATTGGCTAGTTGTTTTTTACGCTGCCAGCCTTCGTCGAGGATTTCCCCAAAAGTAGTTAAATTACCATTTTCCAGGCAATCTTTGGTGGCTCGTACCAGGTCTTTTAGCGAGTGCAGGTTTTCCAGCACCTTTTTGTCGGCATCCTGCATGGAGGCTTTTTGCTTTTCAAGGATAGAAGTGCTGTGGCGGGAGACGCCGGTATAAAAGAGCATGAGCCAGTCTTCCAGCCCATCTACCATATTGCGGCCGAGTTTAACCGGGGTAACATTAACGGAGCCGTCCTGGCAAAATTCAAGCTGGTTGATGCCGCCGTAAGCCGAGGCATACTGGTCCTGCTTGCCGATCGGCATACCGAGCTTTTCAATTTCGATATGGCAGGCCAATTCGGCATTCTCGTGTTTATTTATTTCTTTACCCCGGTAGGTGGAAAAGGCTTTAATCAGGCAGACCGCGGCAGCACTGCTAGAGCCAAGGCCGGTTCCCGGTGGTATTTCGGATGATAAGAAGATGCTCTGACCGTACCCCAGGCCAAAGTGAGAGAGGATAGCCTGGGGTAGGACCAGGTCGCTGGATAAGTCGACCTCAATATTTGGGTTTGTCTGGGTAAAAGCTTCGGTAAAGACATCCGACCGGCGCCGGCCTTGCATGGTAGGATGGCTGACCGATAGTAAAGTCTTATAGTCGGCTGAGATAATCTGGGTAGCTCCCCGGCCTACCTGGTTGACAATAACATAGAAATATTTATCTATACTGGTACTGAGTACCAGACCGCCGTACTGTTCGTAATAAGCCGGTACATCCGTACCGCCCCCGGCAAAGCTAACCCGGACAGGAGCGCGCGCTATAAGCAAGATAGTGACCTTTCTTTCTTTCTTTTGGTTGAAGTGGTAGCGTCAGCCCCAACCGGGCTGAGCCGATTTCTACCGGATATGGTTACCCAGATTCGGTTTTTATTAGATATGAGAGCCTTTCATAATTGGTAAAAGTGCTTTTTATGAGGCGTTTTAAGGCTCCTAAATAAGTCCAAATGGTATAAAAGATGCCTGCGATATCTTTCCAAAGCCTCTCAGGGCTAGACTCATTGAATCTATATCGAGGCTAATCAAAACCAAATTTGAACTCAAAATCTACAAGAACAGCTATTATGAAAGGCTCTCTAGATATCTAAAAGAATGCTTATTCCCCGTCCAAACTCAGGGTTTGTTTTAACCGGGCAAGGAATGAACAGGGCCGATTAATTAACGCTGTTTTTCTCCTTCCCTTCCTTCCCTTCTTTTTTTTCTTTTTAGGGCTTTCGCTTGAAACAATTATATCGAGTTTAATTTACTCGTATCCCGAAGGCTTGCCAGGTTCAAAGCGAAGGTCGCGCTTTTAAGACTATCTTTTTAAGATTAAGACTTTCTTTTTCCTGTGAGAATAGACCGGAGTAGCGAAATCAAATTGAATTTAAATCCCAGAGTTATAACAGAACAGGCAAAAGTTTGAATATAACTGCCTTAAATCAGGTGAAACAAGGGTTTGACCGGGAATACGGCAAGAAAGATGGTTGGTTGTCGGTCTCAGTGACATGTTGCTTTGAAAGACAAAGACTTTTCAAAGTGCGCTTTCAAAAATGATAATTTTCGAGTTAGACTGAATTGGAACGGTTCAGGCACGCTTATTATAGCATTTATAACGGCTACTCCTGCTAAATCCTGCAAAGGCATTTAAATTCTAAACCCGGTTTAAGGCCAGTGTAAATGGTCAGGCCCGGTCTGGCTATAGCCAAATTTGGTCAGGTTATCCCGATATAATTAAATTCGGCGGTCACCCGTTAAATTTTTAGGATTGGCCGGCCCTTCTGCTTCGAGCTGGCTGTCGTCGCCCACGTTAAGGCGTTGAAATCCGTTGGTGATGGTGGCGTTGCGGCCGATTACCGAGCCGGTGATTAGCGAGGCTTCCAGCCGGGCTTTCTCCTGAATGATCGTGTCGCGGACGATAGAGTCGCTGATTTGGACACCCGGGCCGATACTGGCATAAGGACCAATAACGCTCCGTTCGATTTTTGCATCCGGGGCAATATAGCAGGGCGGTATCAGCAGGTAACCGCCCTGCGGGTCCGGCAGTTGGCTGGCGGCATTTTCGGTCAGGGTAAGCAAGCGGCGGTTGGTTTCGAGCAGAGCGGGAATAGTGCCGCAATCCTCCCACAGCTCCAGGTTCCGGGCCTGAAACCGGGTGCCTTCCTCAAGCAGCAGGGTAATCGCATCGGCCAGAAAGAATTCCCCGGCCAGGCGCAAATCGAGCGCGATCTGTTTTTCTATCGCCTGAAAAAGGCGCGAGGCTTCCTTGAAGTAATAGACCCCTACCACGGCCAGGTTGGAGACCGGCTCGGTCGGTTTTTCTACCAGCCGGGTAACGAATCCGGCCTCATTGACGATGGCTACGCCAAAACGGGCCGGGTCAGCCACTTCCCGGAGGTGCAGCGCGCCGTCCGCCTGGACCGTTGCCAGCGAAGCCAGGTTAGTTTTAAATATCGTATCGGAGAAAATAATTAAGATTTCTCCCCCGCCGACCGCGTCCCGGGTCAGGTAGATGGCGTGCGACTGGCCGAGCATGGTAGTTTGTTCTACAAAGCGGGTTCGGTAGTGCGGGTAAAAGGTTTGCATATACTCGGCGACCGCAGTACTGCGGTCGCTAACAATAAAGACAATTTCTTCCACCTCCAGCAAGGCCAGTTCGTTGAGGATATGGCCTAAAACCGCTTTCCCGGCTACGTTTATTAGCGGCTTGGGCTGGCTGTAGGTGTGAGGCCGCAGGCGCTTGCCAAACCCGGCCAATGGTATAATTACCTTCATCTTAACTCGTCCCTTTTGATCTGGTTCGGTTTTTTTTGTTAATCCGGTTAGATTTCAGGCTTTCCGATAACCCGGCGGTACCGGCTGCTTTTAACGTTTTTATTGCTGCAACAAAGTATACATTTTTTTTAATAATAATCCTAACGAAAGAGGTGCGTAATGCTGGTTGGATTGGTTCCGATGGGAGGTTTTGCCGAGCGCTGGCGGCCCTATCCGTGCCCTAAAGAGCTGCTTCCCGCCGGGGTGGACCGGGCCGGGCGGCCCCGGGTTATCGCGGACTATATTATAGACCGCATGATAACCGCCGGGGTTGAAATGCTGGTAATACCGGTCAGGCCGGAAAAGGCTAATCTTATAATGGGCTATTTCGGCCACCACCTCTCAAACGGCGCTTTGATTGCTTACGTGGCGGCTCCCGGCCCTTCGCTGCTGGCTAATTTACAGGCCTGCGTGCCGCTGCTGCGCCAGCGCCAGGTTCTTTTTGGGTTTCCCGATACCTTTGTCCTGCCAGAGAATCCTTTTAACTACTGCCTGGAACAGCTCGAACCTTCGGTAGAAGTGGTGCTTGGCAGCTTTATCAATCACGATATAACAAGGGTTTTTTTAACCCGGCGCGACGGTCTTAAGCTGGTAAGCGTAGGCACCGCTCCTCTTCCCGCCGGCGGAACCGACAAAGAGGTCTGGGGTGTAGCGGCCTGGAACAACGCTTTTACCGAACGGTTGGCGGCCTGGTCGCTGGCTGACGGTGACGACCCTTCTTTCGTGCTGAACGCGGCGGCCGTGGCGGGTAACTCTCGCTGTGTGCCCATGCCTGAAGGCGAATATTACGAGGATTTAGCCTCCTACCAGATTTATAAAAACTTCCTTGCCAGCGGGCGGTTGCCCGGCGCCTGACCCCGACCTACCGGCCGGGTTAAGCCTGCAGGCTGACCGCTTTCTCCGGCCGCTTACCGCCCGGGCTTTTACGAATTTGGATTGATTTACGAATTTGGATTATTGTAAATAACCTGGGCCTAAGTTATACTTGGCCTGCCTTCCAGGCCGGATTTCTAACCGCCCGGCAAGGCTTGCCGGGCAGTTCAGAATAACTCGGACCGGGCCGGGAAAGGCGGTATCGCGCTCGGGTTCCGAAGCGGCACCGGAATCCGCTAAAAATGTTGTTTTTATCCGCTCATCAAAGCTGAAAACCTGGACTTGCCATGAGTATAGACCTATCCATAATTATCATTAACTGGAACACCCGCGAGCTGCTTTTACAAACAATTGCCTCGGTTTATGCCAATCTGCCCCAATCTTACACGGTCGAAACCATTGTGGTGGACAACGGCTCCACTGACGGCAGCCAGGCCGCTTTGCGCGAAAACTATCCCCAGGTAGTGTTAATCGCTAACCAGGATAACCGGGGATTTGGCCCGGCCAATAACCAGGGGCTAAAGCTGGCCAGGGGTCGTTACAGCCTGCTGCTAAACAGCGATACCATTATCCAGCCGGGCAGCCTGAAACAGATTCTCGATTTTATGGAAGCCCATCCCAGAGTAGGTTTGTGCGGCATCCGGGTGTTGAATCCCGACGGCACCTTCCAGGGTTCCTATGCCGAATACGAAAGCCTGGGCCGGGAGTTCTTAATCGTAACCGGGCTGGGACGGCGGCTGCTTACCCCCTATTATCCGAGCTACGGCCCGGAGGCCAGCCAGCAAAGTAAACCGGTAGCCGTCATTCAGGGCGCCTTTATGTTTGCCCGGACCGAGGCGCTCCGAGAGATAGGCTGGCTCGATGAACAATTTTTCATGTATGGCGAGGAGAACGACCTGAGCCTGAGCTTGCGCAAGCGAGGCTGGCAGACCTATTACCTGGCGGAGGTTACAGTCGTCCACCTCGGAGGGCAAAGCACGAGCAAAAATAAAAAGAAAATGGCCTGGCAGCTTCAAAAAAGTAAGGTGTTGCTCTTCCGTAAGCACTACGGCCGTCTTTCCTCCCTGCTTCTCAAGGGGCTGGTAGGCATCGCTGTGCTGACTAAGGGCTCTTTTCTCAAGCTCAAGTCTTTGCTAAAACGCGACTTCACCGGAGAGGATGCGCGCTGGCTTAACTGGTCCGAGTTGTTTAACTTTTTAAAAGTATAATCGCCTTGTGGCTTGCGGGCCGTTTCATATCATAAAATGAATTTAACCCAAATGAATTTAACCGAGGCTTGAATTACCGCCCGGCCTCATATTTCTCCTGTTTTTCCTTATTGGTGGCCTTAAATTTGCTACAACTGGTACGTGATGTTAGTTCGACATTATTCATAGCTGGCATATAAGTCGGGCCAAGCATTAAAGCCGTGACCGAACTGAACAAAGAAGTCTGCTATACAAAGCTATCCACCTCTGGTATCAGCTCAGTATATTAAGGCTTTGTAGTTGGAGAGGTTCCCTGCGTCTGGCTGGACGCGGTAGTTGTAGTGGCTAAAGCTGTTACAGCAAGGGCGGTCATGGCGGGTCCGGGTAAACGGGCTAAAGGGTAGCCTGGCCGGTAGGGATAGGGACTTGGCCGATCGGTTCAGGTGGTCCGTGCTGTACCTGGCCCCGGCGTAACCGGGCCGTAATCTCACGTTTCATACCAGGTGTCTTGGCTGATGGCGCCGGTCCGCAGGGGCGGAGGGTTCCAATTATTACCTGGTTTGTGGAATAGTTTGCTGGCATCAATGCGAGCATCCCAATGTCTTAAAACTTGATTTATTGGATGATTACAATAAGTATTTTTTATGACATTAAAATATTGACATATCTTTAAAACGACCTTATAATGAATTTAGGGGTTAATACTTTTACCACTAGCAGTTTACTATGCTGTAATGCTAGCTCGGGTCAACAAACAGTCTTTGCTAATTTATTAACAAGTTTAAGACAACGAAGCCGGAAACGCAAGCGCATAGTTAAAGCTAGAATATTTCCTACTTATTCCGCTTTTTTTTCTGGAACTATTCTTTCTTAAAGGCACCTTTTGTAACTTAATAATACTAATATAAGCGGTTTAACGAGTTTACCTCTAGCACTTAAGGGTTATTAATTTACTTCCATTAAACTTAGCGCAGTTCTTATAATCATCCACCCTGGCGCCTTTGTAATAAACCTGTAATGGTGACTTCATTACAGAGATATAACCTGCATTTAAACTGACCATTAATAAATTGTTATCTACGTAAGGTTGATTTCATTTGGGAAGCATTTATTTGCTTTCCTTAACCCGATGAAAGCATCAATCAGGCCAATTGCAAAAAAGTTAAGGAGTACCGATGAAAATCCTGATTGTTGACGATGACCCGATGACCCGT
>CADDZM010000326.1 GCA_902812345.1 Chloroflexota bacterium
GTTAGCAGGCGTAAGGGGCGCAGAGCAACCGGCACAAGGCCAGTCCGAGCTGAGTAGAGATTCAGGCACTACTTAAAAACCCTTCCAGTCCGGGTAACCGGGTCAAGCAAAGCCCGGTATGATTCACGGTAGCGGCCTGATTCCATCGCCCCATCCAGAAAGAAGCTCAAATATGTTTGGAAATAGATCAAATCCATGGCTGGCAAACCTTCTATTTCAGC
The DNA here is from genome assembly GCA_902812345.1 of Chloroflexota bacterium. GTDB lineage: Bacteria > Chloroflexota > Chloroflexia > Chloroheliales > Chloroheliaceae > 54-19. Next base: position 222 of record CADDZM010000326.1, read on the forward strand.
CGACTCCCAATCAAGAACTACCAGGTTGCCATCAGGGGCGATCATAATATTCCAGGGTGAAAAATCTCGTTGCTCACATACTAGTGGCAGTGGTCCTAAAGTAGAAAGAATTTGCATGGTTTCAGCAAGCCTGGCTTGATCAATAACAGAACCAAAGCCAGCCTCAAAGTCTACCAGGACCGGTGCGACCAGGCGATTCCACCAACTCTCTAATGGTCGAGAGGGTTGCTTTCCAGCGAGGCCGGCCAACCAATCAGTAGCTTTTAGGGCCAGCTCCCGGTAGTTAGCTGCCGTCAGTTGGGTAAATAGAGGCAGGCCGGTTAAAGCGGTTTCGCCAAGCAGTAATAAACCGGCATACTCTTTACAAAAAATCACCTGAGGTATCCCACTAATACCCTCTAGCCTTTGTAATTGTACCGCCTGTAGGGCCGCAGCCTCGCGACGTAAAGCGCTTACAGCCTCCGGTACTCGCGGCATTTTAATTACCAGCCGCGGCTGCTCTTCCTCGTCTGTGAAGACTAATCCAACTACTTTGTTGATGCTGCGCCGACCACCGGTCAGAAGCAGACAAGAGAAAGACCTGGCTGTAGAGGGAGCGATAGAAGTATCTTCCGGGCCTAACCGCCCGGACTTGAGTGTGGCTGCCAGGTATGATTTAAAGTCTTTACTACTTTCGCCATAAGCTGTCTGCTCGTTATTAAGGCCGGTGGGAGCAGCAATCTCAATTTTAGACTCCATCTTACGAGCCAGTACACAGAGCGGCAGAGCCAGATTAGCCCACCGGCTTAACTGCCAGATCGTCCAAAGCATTAACCGGAGCAAATATCTCCCTGGCGACGCAGGTTTCGGGCGATTAGCCAGGAAGTAGCGTAAAGCATTTGGCGCTTCAATAGGCAGCCAGAATTGGGAGGAGGCGCGGGAAGGCCAGGGCCAGGGCCAATAACAACTTACTTCCTCAAAACCGGCCGTTACTAAATTACGGCGTATCCCCTTAGGCCCGCCAACCAGGGGAGAATACCATTCTGTATAGCATGAACCGCCGGGACGGAGCGCATTCCAGGCCGATCCCAGGGTAGCTTTATCAGGATTAATAGCCACTGCTAAATCACAGGTGCCGGAGGATGCCTCCCCAGGTGCAAGTGTCCTGCCTGAAACCAACTCAACCGCCTCCTTTAAGAGGCCACCGGCATAACAGACGCTGGTAAGAGGCCAGGGATTTAGCGACAAGAAGCGCCAATCCACCCGCCGAAGCAGTTTATTGCGAGTCTTTTCGGGCAACTCTTTATCGCTTGCCATAACACTCCCCAGCCTCATTCACATCCTCATCTGCTGCTATGCCTAACAATTCCCTATAAATTTGAGTTATATGCTTTACCATGATTTCTGATGTGAAGGTTTGGTGAACGCGGTCTGCTCCAGCCTGACCTAACTGTTGAGCAAGCCTCGGGTCAGCCAGGAGGGTTTTAATTGCCTCAGCTAACATCGCCGGGTTGGCTGGTGGGACCAGAATGCCCGTCTCTCCATCTATTACTACTTCATCAGTACCACCAATAGCGGTGGCAATAACCGGTTTACCGACCGCCATAGCCTCTAAAATTGAGAGCGGTAGCCCTTCATAAAGCGAAGGTAAAACAAAAAGGTCGCAGCTTGCTAGTAGTTCAGCAATATCATCCCGGTAGCCTAGAAAAACTACGCGGTCACTAATATTCAGCTCCTGAGCTTGTAATTCTAGCTTTGAACGCAAGGGGCCATCCCCAGCTAAGACAAAAATCGCTTCATCAATCCTGGTTGCGGCCTGTAGTAAATAAGTATGACCCTTTTGCTCATCCAGACGAGCTACTACCAGCACAATCTGGCGAGCGGTCCCTCCAGTTAGGGCCGTCCGTAAGAGCAGGTCGGGCGGGCGGACAAAAGATTGGTCCGAACTGGAATTATAGACAAGAGAAAACTTCCGAGGGGGGAAGTGAAAAACCTGGGTTAAACGACGCTCAACTTCAACCGAAACCACTATCAAACGATCTATACCGAGAGACAGCAAGCGCTGCTGCAAGCGTGCAAAACGGGAATATGGTGCCTCAACATAAAGTTGATAGGTTGCAATAATGGCCGGAACCCTGGCTAGAATAGCCGCCATTAAACCAAATTTACAGGCGAGGGGCCAGGTTAGGTAGGCATGAAAAATGGTTGGCCTCTCGGCATGAATGGCCCGGTAAAACTGTGGTATATGCAAAGCCCCTTCTTTACCCAAAGGTAAAGCTGGTACGGCTTTAAGCTCTACCCCCAGGGCTTTGGCACCTTCCAATAAAGGAGCTATACCGGGGGAGTGGTGATAAAATAGTACCGGTTTCCAGCAGTTGGGATTAAGACCGGCCAGCAAATGCAGCAAAGCCTGTTCAGCCCCCCCAAAGCCGGTACTATCGGTATAATATACGATTGTCTGAGTTAAACTATTGGGTTTCCCACTCTTACTAATTTTTAGCTTTAAAGCTCTGGAGCCGCGAACGGGCTGGTCCAGGGCCTTTCTAACCCCTAACCAGTAAAAATAGTCTAGTGCTAGACTATAATAGGGATCCATGTTTAATCCCGGCCTTTTTTCGAATAGGTTTATCAGTTTGATTATCAAATCCGGTAGCTTTGTAAATAAGCTACTGAGACCCAGGAGCCAACCACGCAAAAACCGCCATCTATAGGACACCTGATAATAAGCGCTAAGTTTAAGGTCCTTGAATGTTTCAGGGTGCTTGGTAGCTAATAGTACAGCGGTTTGGCCTTTACTTATATTATCGCGGGCGAGACTCCTAAAATCTTTGGTATAGCTCTGGTAAGCCAGTGCCTGGGGGCTAAATTTGAATTGAACTCCGGCCTTTTTTAACCTTAAGAATAGATCTAAATCTTCATTACCGTACACTTTAAAGTCTTCGTCATAACTACCTACTTCCAGCAAAACATTTTTGGGTATTGAAAAATTACCACTATAAAAACTTCTAAGTGAAAAATTATAGTCTGGCCGGGCCAGGTTTTCGAGATGTCGGTTGAATTTATTCCCAATATATTTGATAACGGGCCTCGAGTTTTGACCATAATATATGGGCACTGCTCCCATTACTCCCAACCGAGGATTATCCAGGTGAGCCTGGAAATGGGCCGATAGAAAATCAGGGGCCGGTTTCATATCATCATCAAGCAGAATTACTAAGTCACCGATCGCAGCAGCTATACCGGAATTACAGGCTGCCGCCCGACCGCGATTAAACTGGTACAAGCAGCGCAAGGAATAAGGCGCCTTAAAAGCTTCGACCATCTCTCTGGTGCCGTCCCGCGAACCATCAACAGATACGATTACTTCAAACCTATCAGGTGAATACGTTTGGTTACAAAGCACTTTTAAAGCCTGCTCAACCATACTACAGCGTTGATAAGTAGGAATTATCACACTAATAAAGGTTAGTTCACTCACTCTTTGTATTCTTTCCTTTTAATCAACGTTGTAACTGCTGGAACATACTTGCCATTTTCCCTTGTAGTAATTCCCCAAGTGGTCTGGCCCGCGTTAGCCTGCATATAAAGTCAAAAAGGTAGTCCTGCCCCAGTACCGGCACCCGGTGAAGAGCTAGAAGATCTTCATCCAGGGGTGATAACCCAATCTCTACTGTGCAAGCTGATTTATAACCGGCCTCCGCCGCTATTTCTTTCACTTGATTATTGAAGGAGCCATAAGGATAAGCCAGGTGATGTACCGGACAGCCGAGTTTTTCTTCCAGGACCTGCTTTGATTCCGTAAGTTCCTGACGGCACTCTTCGATTGAGAGAAAGGCTAATTTTTTGTGGCTTACAGAGTGCGAGCCAATTTCAAATCCAACTGACAATAAGTCCTGCGCCGCCGACCAATCGAAAATTGGCAAATCTATTCCTTTCTCCTTCTTCAGCCACAGGCTAGATTGGCCGACCAAGGCGGTGGGTATATAAAATATAGCGGTGAAATGATATTTTTCTAAGACCGGGACAGCATATTTCAGGCAATCCTCGTAACCATCATCAAAAGTAATAATCACCGAGCGTCCGGGTAAAGGGCGATGCCCCTGACCCTGGTCTTGCCGAAAGCGTAACAGGTCCTCCATAGTCAAACTGCGATAGCCTGCCAGGCTTAACCAGCGCATCTGTGCAGCAAATTTATCAGGTAGTACACTGTATTTGCGGAAAATCCCAAGCGGAGCCGGAGTAACCTGGTGATACATTAATATTGGGATGGCAGCCAGTTTCAAATCGTTACCTTTCAGCTATAACTTTCAAGTAAATTTCCTCGAGGCGGAGGGCATACGCCTCTGGGCTGTAATGCTTCTCGACAAATTCGCGGGCCTGGCGACCTAAACTCTGCCGACAGGCTGGGTCAGCGAGCAACTCGGCAATTTCGCGGACAAGTCCCTGAGTGGTATCGGCTACTCTCAGAGGAGGCTGCTCCTCCCCCATAACAAGTCCCTGGACTCCACGGGAAGTAGTCACTACAGCTTTGCCCATTGCCATACTATGCAATACTTTCATACGCTGACCGCCGCCGGTTTTTACGGGCCCCACCACCAGGGCGGCACCCTCTAAATAAGGCTCAACTTGGGGCACCGCCCCTGTAACTTCAATATAATCATATTCCTCGCCCAGGGAACGCACCTGGGGTGGTGGGTATATTCCAACCAGGCTTAACCTTACGGCGGGACGCAATTGTCGTAACCGCGGCATAATCTCACGTCCGAGCCATAAGGCAGCTTCTACATTGGGCGGGTGAGTAAAATTACCCACAAAAACGATATGATCGTCTTCCTCCAGGGTATAATCAGCCACCGGGGGTAAGACTACCCCAAAAGGATTGATACTAAGCCAGCCGGCTACTTCGGGCGCAAGGCCGCGCATGAGTTCAGCATCCCGAGCGGTGAAAACCTGAATATGTTGAAATCGCCGCCAGACCATCCGCTGGTAAGCAGGCCAGCGAAGCCAATCTAATTCGCTATAAATCCAGTGGAGCGGATGGCCCTTGGACCAGCCCTGCCACGCCACCCGGCGCGGTTTACGTACTTCATACTCAGTAAAAATTACCGGAGCAGCGGTATTGTAGCGGTAAATACCCATAGCGTTATCTTCAACTGTAACAAGATCGAAAGTTTCTTTAGCCAGCAAACTATCAAGTAGCCTTTGAATAGCCGGTTCTGAAAACCAGATAGTTCGCCAGGGATAGCGCCCGCGCAACCATGACAGGGCAAAACGGATACGCCGCTGCCAGCGTTCGCGGCCATAAAGAAGTTTACGGCATATCGCATGTACCTCTATACCACTCTCGCGCATGCATTCTAGAGCAGCCAACTCAGAAGAGTCCGGTCCTGCGACAGTTACCATTGTGATCTGGTGGCCCCTGTCTGCCAAGCCGGTCAGTTGAGCCTGTAGTACCAGCGGTATAGCTCCAGGAGCGTGCAATTGAGGAGGCATGGGGGATACTATCAGTAATTTCATACCTTCACCTCGTCCTCTCGTCCTCGTGCAGCCTAAAATTACTGTTAAGGGCTACCTGCCGTAAAACGTTAGCTGCCCTCCTAGCTTGCGGCATGTAAGCCTCCCAGAAGCCGATTTAGCCGATTACGTTTGGCTGGAATTAAAAAAACTTCGGCAATGGGCCAGGCCAGCCAGCGTGGGGCCAGCACCATAACCGAAAACCAGCCTACGAACATTACTTTCATAATTATGGATACATCAAACCGCCGGAAAGTCGCCTTCAGGCCGTCACACCAGAGTTGGCGCAATGTTTCGCCTTCGACCGGATGGAGCGCCGGTTCCAGTTTAAAGGAAATTAACTTGTTAGCTATATATGACACGGCTAAAATATCGGGATAAGGGAGAACAAAATTTTGGCGGAGAGCGACTTCCTTAATACAAGCCAGAGTTGACTCCATATAACAGATAGTCTGGCGTATCTGTTTCAAATTTAACAAGTTACTTTCATAATTATTAGCCTCGTGGATGCGATATTCTCCGCCGATCCTATCCAGGAAAACTACCGGGCCAAATAGTGGCGTCAGATGTACCAGGTACCAGTCGGCCCCGGCAGTACCGTATTTATGAGTTGGAATCGGCCAGATTTGACGTAAAATCTTGACTGAAAAAGCATTCGCACTGGTGGGCATCCAGGCAAGGTCAAAAGGAGCGGTAAAAGTATACTTTTGTATATTGCCACTTCTCAAAGGTAAGTGACCGACTGGCTTTGTTACGCCCGTAGGATTACCCTGGGCATCTATAACAGCTAGACGGTACTGCACTTTTGCCGTATCTGGAGATTTTTGGAAAATTTCAACCAGATGGCGGGCCAGATCGGGTCTTAATCTATCATCAGCATCCAGGAAAATAACAATTTCTCCCTCACAACTGCAAAAGCCGACATTAAGAGCGGAAGCCTGTCCTTCATTAATCTTGAAGAGCGGATGAATCCGGGTGCCATAGCTTAAAATCACTTCGCGGGAATTATCGATAGAGCCGTCATCAACTACAAT
>CADDZM010000327.1 GCA_902812345.1 Chloroflexota bacterium
GGTCATCTTTAAATAGCCGGTTAAGATTGGTACGCTGTTGGGTGGTTAAGATTAAATCGTCGGCAGCAACCGGGCTGTAACATTTAACAAAAGCGGTTATTTCATCATCAGTTAAATCCGCTTTAGGGACGTATGTAGGGTTATATCCTTTAGGCAAGAAAAAACCGGGGAGTGTACCCAGGACTATAACTACTCCCCGGCCGGGCGTAACCGGCAAAAAATCCAGGTCTAAACTGCTTACACCCGGAATATCTAACCCATCAATAATTATAAGGAGTTTGGGTTGGTAATAGTCCCGGTCTTTTTCCAATTCCTGGCGCACGGCTTTTTTGAGGTGGTCGGTATCTTTATTTTGATATTTAGAAAGCTCGGTATAAAACAATTGTGTAACTAAAGAAATCAAAATTGAGCGGTCTTCGCTTGCTCCGGCCTGGGCTGTAATGAAATGGTACGCTTTTTTAGTTGTGTTCGGGTCCGCCACATGATTCGGTGCATTTAACAAACGATATAGAAGCCGGGTTTTGCCATATCCCAACGGTCTGTCTAAGATTAGATACTGCCCCCTTTTTTTATCTTTTAAATTTTCTTGAACTAGTTTTAAAAGTCCTTCTAATTCAGTAGTACGTGGCTCCGACTGCGGCCAGGGACTGGTCCGGTATCGCCTGGTTAGTTCTTCCAGACCATTCCGGGCGTTTGTTATGGCCCGTTGTTCCCTTATAGGAAAATCCGTTAAATAAATGAATTTTATAATTTCACTCTCTTCAAGGTAGAACCTAATTTCACCTAATAACGTTTTAACCGCCTCATAATCAGGCAGGCAACCCAACTGCACCAGGCTTCTAGCGATAGCTTTTAAATGGCCCTGGTTCATCGGTACATCTCCAGAAAGCTTTTTTAGAAGTTCCCCTTTTGTAAACCCCTTTGCCAGTTCACTTCTTCTAAGCCCCTTTTCATCTCTCAAATCCTGACATTGTTTTTCCAACTGGGTACGGGTTATTTTTTTAGAAGCCAGGCTGTTTGAAACAGCTGTTACAAATTTTTCTAGCAGGTCGGAATAGGTTTCCTTTTCGTCCTCTCTCAGCCAGTCTTTAGCTGTCACCTGGCGGCCCCTTTTATTTATTTTTACTTTTTCCATCTATTTAAACTATCTTTCTTTCCTGCGTACAAGAAGATAAAACCATTTTACCCGGAAATTCTCAGAAAACAAGGGATAAATGCCATTTAAACCCCTTTTTCCTTTTATAAACCATATTTTAAACCCTGTGGAAGTTTGGAACAATGATGGTAGCTGAACCTTTTAAAACCAGAACTCAGCCGGGGTGGGCTAAAACCCACCCCTGGTCCACTCACTTTTAACACGCGCTACAGCTTGAACCGTTTTTAAGCCGCCGGGACGCCAACAATGCCCCGGCCTAGTTAAGGCATGCCTGAAAACTGCCTTCCCGAAAGGACAAAGAGCTTATGGCTACCACAACCAACCAAACCGCAAACAAACTTACCGCCCGGACCGGCACCACCTGCCCGGTGGAAGCAACTGACTTTAACTCTACCCTCTTTTCCGTTGATGCAGGGGAAGTTATGGATTATGCCCACCAATGCGCCCGGTTCATTACGTGGCGCTACAACGAGCTCGATCCTGAGGAGATAGCCCAGGAAAGCCTGTGCAAAATCCTGAAGAAAGCGTCCTCTTTTGATCCGGAAAAAGCAAGTTGGAGAACCTGGGTCTCCACAATCATTCACAACAAGGCTATGGATATGCTCCGGGCGCGTCAGCGGCGTGGCCCAGTGCCAGTTAGCCTTGAAGCCAAAAATGAGGAGTTTGGCGACTCTGGCACGCCTCCGGCCCTGGTAGGGGCTGACCCGGCTGACATTTTCGAACAATCAGAGTTTATTGCCCAGCTACAGTCTAAGGCCCAGGAAGCTTTGGCTAAAATGGCCCTGGCCCCGCGCCAGCATGTTCTGGAAGGAATGGCTATTGCTGACGGGCAGACTGTACAACCTACTGGCAGCTCTTCCAGCCGGAGTCAGGCTTATCGCCGGTTAAAAGAAATTCTTAAAGAGTTGCTGGAGGTTGAAATGGCGGAAACTTTTGGTGACGTAAATAACTTGAAAATTGATCTTAACCCGAAAATTTTGCTGAACCTGCTTACGATCTAGGCATTCGGTTTTTAGCCAGCGCGGAGAGCCACCGGTAAAGGAACCGTCCGGTGGTTTTTGCTTTTACAAAAAGGTTTTCGATTTATCTCAATTGTTTCACCAAAATTTTTGTTGAAAGGGAAGTCCGGCCAGTTTAGGCGAGTTTAAAAAAATTATCTGGTCGGAGTATATATTTCTGAGGCAAAAAATTTGGAGAAAAAAGGAGTCAAAAATGTCCATTCAAATTACTTCCCGGCCGATTAACCTGTTCTTTTCTGGTCATGCTCTAGAGCAAATGGCTAAACGGGGCCTGCGCAAGAGAGACGTTGAATTTGTGGTAGCAAAAGGCACCTGCTACCACCGGGCCGGGGGCAGATGGTACGTCCTTCTGGAAAAGAACCTGTCCAGGGAGTTGGCCCGGACCGGCCGTTACAACAAATTGGTCGGTACAAGCGTTTTGCTCTGCCGCCACCAGGACCTGGTGATTACCGCTTACCGCGTTCCGAATCTGATTCATATTCTGCGAAAGTCAAAATATGACAACCAGGTTTTTTCTAAATCGCGGTGAGGTAACCGCTATGGTCGAACGCTTTTTAGCCGGGATAAATCGGCGGGCTGGTTCTAACGAACGGAGACCGGGAACGGGAAAACCCGCCACCCTCTACCTGTTCAGCGACGGGGGAACCAGGGTTTTCCCGCCCGCCGCCAGCAGCGCGGTCGTGGTGAAGAATAAAGAGGGCCAGGTCTTAGACTGGCAGAGCCGCTTGTTACCGGCCATGACCAACTGCGAGGCCGAGTATAACGGTCTCTTGGACGCTATCGAACTCGCCCAGCACTACCAGCCGTCTAAAACTATTTTTCACCTGGATAACCAGACGGTGGTCGGCCAGGTGACAGGGTATTTCGCGGTGCGCGACCCGAAGTTAAAACCTTTATTTGACCGGGCCGCTTACGCCCTGGCTGAGCTTAAAGCGAGCGGCTGCCGGGAAATCCAACTTCTTTTTATCCCGCGGGAGTTTAACTTGCTGGCCGACGCCCTGGCCTCGGATGCCTTGCTGGTGATGCCGGATGTAAGGGCTAAACAACCGGCCCGGCTGAAAACTGACCGCGAGGCTAAAGCTTAAACTTTCAAAAGTAAAAGCAGTTTTTGAAACAAGACGTTCAAAACGCATAAGAAAGGCAAGGCTTGTAAAGCTATGCAAATGCAAATTAAAGAAAAGATCGAACTATGGCTCTTTATTTTCGTGGCCCTTGGCACCACCGCTTCTCTGGCGGCCAGTATGACCCACATGGTCGAGGCGTTCGGCTGGGCCAACCTGACCTGGATGGGTTGGGTGCTGGCGGTGGTTACCGTCCTGCAAAACGGCGTTTTTGTGGGGCTGGCTACGATTTGCCGGCAGGGGAAAGTCCGGGCGGCGGTGCTGGCCGGGATGGGACTGCTTTTCCTGGTGGAGTTTTTTGGGAACTACACCGCGGGCGGCCTGTTGGCCCGGCGCTACCTGCCTGAGGAGATAACCACCCTCTTTTTCAATGTCAGCCGGGACGTGCTGATCGGTACAGGCACGTTCCTTTTCGCCGCTTTTCTGCCGCTACTTAACTTTATCTCGATCTACGCCCTTAGCGAGGCCGGGCTGCGCCTGTTAGAACACAGCAGCCAGACCCCACCGGCCAACGAGTGGGCTAACCTGGTATTGCAGATGCAGGAAAACGGCCAGGGCCGGTCGCGCCAGGACTAAACCGGCCCCATCTTACGTGTACTCACAGGCATTCCGCTAACGCCCGTCATACTCTTTGGGTATGACAGGTGAGAGCGCCCACAAAGTTACTTACCCTTATTCGAGGAGATATTTGCCATGCTTGACAAACTTAAAGCGCGGTTTTCCCGCCAGCATCAGCCCGACCCGGTCATCAGTGTAGTCAACCGGATCATCGAGAACCATAGCGCGACCATGCTTGAGGAAGCTTTCAGGCTCGTCCAGGCCCAATGGCAGCAGGGTTTGCCGGATAACGGCGAAGGCGCCCCGTCCGCTTCCACCCCCGCTTCAGAAGGGCCGACCTACACCGATTTTGTGCGGCAGCGCCGGGCTAGCCTGGCCCGCAAACTGGCCCTTGACCTGGCCGCCCAGGAAAGCTACGAGGATGCGAGGCGCCGCTGGGCCCAACCTATCCCTTCTCCTTCTCCCGCTCCTTCCCCTGCCCCTGCTACGGCGCCCCTGCTTCGCGCCGGGCGGAAACCGGCGCAGGGTTTGACCGGCGCGGACGAGGCTTTACTTGCGCGGATTCTCAGCCAGCCGCCGGAAGAAGGACCGGACCCGGACCCGGCCAGCCCACCGGAAGTAGCATGACCTTTTTTGAAACCTGTTACTCGTGATTACAACTAACCGTTATTTCCGAAAGGATTTTTTCAGCGATGAAAAGACAAAACTTTGCCCCCGGCCAGCCGAATTTCCAGGCCAACCCGACCCAGGCTCCCTTTGCCTCTGAACCCGGCGAAAACGACCCTCTAACCGAAGTTATACAGGGCGCGGCCTTACAGCCGGTGCCGCCTGCCGCTTACGGCGGTTACGCGCTGGAACGCCCGTCTGGACCGACCATCATTGACTGGTTTTTAGACGCGGCCGCCGCCCGTAAACACCGGGAGGTGATGACCACCATCAGGGATGCCAGTATCGAAGGCCAGGAGGCTATGGCGGCAGCCTCGCAATTGGCCGCCGATTTCGTGGCGAACAGCCTGGAGACCGAACATTTCATGGAGAGGGAAATCAGGAACCACCAGGATTCGCGCATGGCCCTGGCTAACGCACCTACCTATGCCCAGATAGGCCGGACCATGCAGATGCAATCCTTACCGGAGATCGCCCAGGCCGCCATTAACCGGATCAAGCGCAAGATCGAGCAGCGTTAGCCGGGAACAGGTGTAGCGCGTAGCGCCGCCGGGCCGCCCGTCAATCAGACCGGCGGCCCGGCCCGGCAAAGGAGGTGAATAGGATGGACGCTAAAACTTACCGGCCGCCCACGTTTGACCGGGGCTGGCGCTGGTGGGATAGGCTGGTTGAAACCGCCGGTCTGGTATTTTCGCTCCCGGCCTTGCCAATGGCCGGGGTGTACCGCTGCGTGGGCCGGTTGCGCCAGCGCGACCGCCTGGCCCAGGTCCGCGACGAATACGAACGGGCTACCCATGAAATGGGGCTGGCTTCGCGGCGGCCCGCCGACTTTTTAGCGGTTTACTTTAAACGCCTGCACGAAATCAGGCGGTGTTACCTTTCTACGAACTGGCATAGCCTGGAAGAAGCCGAGGCCGGCTACCGGTTGATGAAGGCGGCGGAAGCGGCTTTATTAGCCGAGGCCCAGGCCCTGTTAAGACAGCAGCAACGGCAAGAGAAAAAGTATAAGTGAGGAAACTAAAGATGGTAAAACTAGCTGAAACGGGTCACGGCCCCACCGGGCGCGGCCCCAACCGCGCTCACTACCGGTCCGGCCACCGGGCTATCCGCCACCGTTCGCGGCGTCAAGGCGGTCGCAACCGGGCGGCTCAAACCAGTTTGCAGACCAGTCTGAAGCAAACCAGTCTGAAGGCCGCTGCCGGGACGCGCTGGGAAGCGGAAACTGACGAAAATCCTTTTTTTACCCGGCTTTATAAATACGAAACGCTCCTGGCGGCCTGGCAACTGCTACGCAAGAACCGCTCTACGGCTTCCCGCAAATCGGCCGGGGCCGCCGACCGGGTTTCGATGGAGCTTTACGAGCGCTCGTTAGAAGCGAACCTGCGCCGGTTGAGCTACGAACTGCGGAGCGGCCGCTACCGGCCTGGCCCGGTAAATATGTTCCGTTTGCCCAAGCCGGGTGGCGGACACCGCACCCTGGCCGTGCTGACGGTAAAAGACCGGGTCGCCCAGAAAGCCGCCGCGATGCTGCTTGAAGAACTCTGGGAACCGCTCTTTTTACCCTGTAGTTACGCGTACCGCCCGGCCCTTTCGGTACAGGATGCCCTGCGAGAGGTCGAACAGCACTATGCCGACCGGCGGCGCTGGCTGGTTGACGCCGACATCGAGAGTTTTTTCGATATGATACCCCGTACCCGCCTGGTGGCCTTGCTGGCCGGGCGAATCGCCGACCAGCGGATGCTGGCCCTGCTGGAACTCTGGCTTGACCAGTTGCCCTCTCAAAAGGCGGCCGGTCCCGCCGGGAGCGCCACATCCGAAATGGGATCGCAGGGAAGCGGCTTTCAGAATCGCAAACCGTCAAAAGCAAAAGAAGTCCCTCTCCCCAGGCGCTGGTTGGAGAATGGTTTGGAGTGGGGAATCGAGCAGTTGGACGAGTCTGGCGATTACGGCGTCAGCGGTTCCGGTTTTCTTCCCCGCCGGGCCGGTTGGGCTTCCGAGGAGGAGGACGACGAGACATGGTTTGAAGAAAATCCAACCGCACCTTCACCGGCGGCGAAGTTGCCCGACAGAGCCTTACGCCGTTTTGGGATGGACGGGGCCATGCTGGGCATGTCGCTGGCCCGCCAGGCTCTCAAACACGGGCTGCCGCACCTGCCGGGCGGCCTGGGTCTGGCCGGGGC
>CADDZM010000328.1 GCA_902812345.1 Chloroflexota bacterium
CCCCTGGATAGTGCGGTCAAGCGAATCCTGCAAGCGGGTCAGGCGGCGTTCGATAGCGGGGGGCAAAGGCGCTTCCTGGCCGGAACCCTCGACATTTGTATCAATAAATTCGTCGCTCAAATCGCAGCGCAACAAATCAAGCTGGCGGGTAACGCCGATAAGAGCCTGGATAGTGTCATCGTGCAGTTCGCGGGCCAGGCGGTTGCGCTCCTCGGCGATAGCAGCCTCACGGGCGCGGGCGGTTAAGCGGGCGTTTTCAATCGCAATCGCAATCTGGTCGGCCAGAATTTCCAAAAAAGGCACATCTTCGGGGTCGAAAGCGTTCACGGCGGTGCTTTCAATGTCGAGAACCCCCACCACCTGACCGTTCATCTTGAGCGGCAAATCCAGTTCGGCCCTTGTTTCTTCGGTTGAGAAATAATAGTAAGGGTCGCGGCTCACATCGTTAGCCAGGCGGTGCTGCTCGTGACGAAAGACCCAGCCCACCATGCCCTTGCTGATATGGCTGCGACCGCAGCCCTGGGCAATCGCGCTGCCGGGCCGGACGCTCCGGTGGCTGTTGAAAAAGTATTGGGGGTCGTGCTGGTCGCGCAGGAAGATGCTTACCAGTTCAAAATCGAAGGTTTGTTGAATTAAACGGACTGACTCGGCCAGCAAGCGGTCGAGGTCTAAAATTTGGGTAACTTTGCGGCCTACTTCCAGCACCGTCCGCAAACGGGCGGCTTCGCGGCTGCTCGACTCAATCACTGTTCCAGGTTCGCTGCTAATTCTTACCACTTTTATTACTCTCCGGCGTCAATATCTTCGATTGTAATCCAATGTCTTCTCAGCCCTTGCAGGACCGCCTCGGTCCGAGAGCCAACCTGCAACTTGCTAAAGATGTTTGCGAAGTGGGCCTGGACCGTCCGGGGGCTTAAGACCAACCGGTCGGCGATTTCTTTATTGGAAAGACCCTTGCCCGCCAGGCGAAGGACTTCCAGCTCGCGTTCACTCAGGTTTTCCTCGACCCGGCCCGGTAACTCGGACTTCTGGGGAGTATGGGCGAAATGGCCCAGCACTTTCTTGGCGACGGCGGGATGCAAGGCCGCCTCTCCCCGGAAGACTGCCCGCACGCCTTCAACCAGTTCGTGACCCCGGACGGTCTTGAGAAGATAACCGGCTGCGCCCGCTTCCAGCAGGGCGAAAACATACTGGTCTTCATCGTGGGCGCTCAGGGCCAGGACTGCGATGGTCGGGGAATTTTGCTTGATTTTGCGGGTGGCGCTGATGCCATCCAGGCCGGGCAAGGCCACGTCCATCAGGATAACATCGGGAGCCAGCCGGCCTGCCAGGTCCACCGCTTCATGGCCGTCCCCGGCCTCCCCGACGACCGTCATATCAGCCTGGCGGTTAATCAGTTCGGCGGTCCCCTCGCGGACAACCGCGTGGTCTTCGACCAGCAATACTCTTATCTGGCGGGGTTCTTCACCCGGCAAAGCTGCCATAAACGTTGCTTTCCCCTTCAAAATCCATTTTCAGTTATAAAAACTTAACCTATATTATACCTTACCGATAAAGGCCGCGCCCACTGCACTGCTACCTACTTTTGAGGCTAACCCGGTCGGTATTAATACCTAGTTAAACCCTGGTTTTAATGTCCTAAATGCCGGGTGTGAATATGTCTTATGACTGTAGGGGATTACCGGGTCTGATGATACCATACAACCATAAGAAAAAGAAAATATTTAGAACCGTTGCAGTATGCAACGGTAAACGGCAACCGACAATCAGGGGATAGGTGAAACACTATGAGTTACAACTTTTATGTCAGCGAAATGGAATGGTCTTACCGGGAAGCCGAACTGGCAAGGAAACTGGAACGCAAACGCCAGCTTGACGAAGCCAGAGCAGCCCGGCTGGCCCGCAAAATGAACCCGGAACAGACTGAAACCATTTATTCAGAAACCACTACCACTAAAAAAATCAGAAAGGAGACCCTGGGATGGAATTAATAATTGGATTGCTTGTCCTGGTCGCGCTTTTAGGTCTCTTTGACCTGGCCGCCTTGCAGTGGGGTGTAAACAGCCGGGGCGCCGGGGGCGACTTTAACCAGCCCGGTGAGTGGGAGTATTACGAGGCACACAACCTGGTGGCCTAGCTCCTTCCTTTTAATAATTTCTTAGATTAATAATTTCTTAGAAGAATTTCCATAATACAGGTTTATGAGCCAGCAATCGTTGGCTCTTTTTGTATTCTTTTTCTTTTGAATGTGACTATTTTAATAGCGCTAGCTTAATAAGTTATTATAATAAGGGGTATCAACCAAACGCGGCCTTATTTTGATTTTTTGAAAGGGAATAAAAATGAATACTAATGAGCCTACCAGAGACAATGAAACAGCTAAGCCCGACGCGCCTGAAACAACCCAGGACGGAGAATTAAGCGACGAGGAACTTGAAACGGTTGACGGAGGCTTGCTTCCCGCCGTGCGGAATAAGCTCTCGCCCGTTGTCAGCACCCCAGCCGAATCACACGGCATTATCGCTGTCCTGATTGGTCTGTAATAGTCGCTTAATTTCCAGCTATAAAACGACGGACGGCCCTCACGCCTTCTAACGAAGACTTCAGGGCCGTTTCTTTTTCTCTAAACCCATAACAGGTCTAATTATGCAAAGCTGATTTGTTTTTGAGGTTCCTTTTTAAGGGCTAAAGAGGCTGGAAAAAGCTTTAATCAACCAAGCCGGCTATTTGGTTCTTCGTCCAGGGCGCGGTCGTGGTCATGGTCGTGGGCGGTCCAGCGGCCTTTGCCCGAACTGTAAATAACTTTCATGCCAGGCGGCAGCTGTTTTTGGGTCGTTTCAAGCCGGTTTATCTCTTCCGGGTCTGGCAGGGTTCTTATTCCGTTACGGTCTTTGATTTCCTGAAAATACTTCTTAACATTTGTGGGGATACCTAGACTAAAAGGGGCGAATAAAATAAAACTGGAAACCAACCCGGCAAGCAGGCTTTCTAGCACCAGTAAACCTAACACGCCCGGGTAATCGGTCAGCGGTGTCCCGACGCTGACGGTAAAGACCCACACAAACAGGCCGAGCAAACCGCAAATACTTAAATGAACCAGGACCGCCGCCCATTTTGAGGGGGCTGTTAAATTCCGCAGATTTCGGCGGCGCGGCAAACGGGCCACGGTCAGCCCGGCGACCAGACCGCAAATGAGCAACAAAGACATAGTTGGGGTCATACTTCTCTCCCACATTACAACTGCTGAATGACTCTCACCCGCCTAAAACCGCGTTACTTTCAGGATAAAAAGCCGGGGCGATAATGGTCGGGCCTATAATTTTTCTAATAAAATTAAAGGTGAGTTTTTAACTCACCTGTCCGCGCATAATTCTCAATAAATATCTGGAAAATTAGAAAAAAGAGCCTTGAGTGGGAGAGTCATCCAATTTGGGGCGGTTGCTGTAGGCCGGGCCAAGCCCCATATTCTCGTCGTTGCGAAGTTTAAGCCCGTTCAGGCGGTAGCGCAGGGCGGTCTGGGTAACGCCAAGTTCGAGGGCCATCGCCTCGACATCCCCGGCATACTTTTTATTTAGCGAACGCACCAGGTCGGTAGGCATCAAGAGACCGCGCGCAAAAATATTGGCTTCCCATTCGGTCCGGTCGGCTATTTCTTTCGAGCGGATCGCTTTCGCCAGTTGAGCCTTTGTTTCCGGCTTTTCAAGAGCCTTGCGGTTTAGGCGACCCATAATTTTAGGAGGGGGGGCCGGTTGTTCCATCGCGTTTTCGCCGCTCTCATCTTCGGTTGCGCTGGCTGTTACGCTGGTATCCGAACAACGGAAAAACCGGGCCGCCGGGGTAACTGCTCGTTCAAGGGTTACACCCGTTTCCGGGCCGGGAAATTCAAGGGTATCAAAAAGAGTAGGTTGGCGGGATAAATCAACCGCCGGAATGTAGTGCAAGAAATAGTGGCCTAACTCGTGAGCAATGCTAAAGTTTTGCCGTCCCATCGGGTCATTTTCTTCGTAGAGAAGTTCGCCGCGTTCCATATCGAGCAAACCGGCCATCGGTTTACCATCGTGCGCGAGACCAGACATCGCCCGGAGACTCAGTTCGGTTATAGTCAGAGCGATATATTCCGCCGGGATAGGCGGCATCTCAGGCACGCTCAAACCCGCCGCCTGCAAACATCGCTGGAACTCGGCCACTTTCTTTAAGGCCAGATCTTCAATTTGCCCCAGGCTGGGCCGCCCGCTCCACTTACCGCCGCGCCGCACCATGCAACTTGTCTCCTTGGTTAACCTTTACCACCGGCTCAAATTCTACCCGGCGCTCCGTCCAACATATATATTATACGTCAAACGAAGCTCCCAGGTTACTCTTTTTCAGATTCTTCCGGTTGCGAAGGGTTCTCCGGTTGGTCCAGGCGCTCGGCCAGTTCAGCCTCGTTCAGACCCTGGCGGCGGACTTCTTCCTCACGGGCAAAGACCATTCCGCCGGAGGTGTTGAGCGACGGCAGGGTGAATGATTTGCCCAGACCCTTCAACCAGCGCAGCATGCGCGGGAAGGCGCTGTCCTTGACGCCGTAGCGCCGGGCCAGGTTCGCGTAATCGTTCAACTGATAACCGCGCAGTTCGTCCATCGAAGTCTGGTCGGCTTTAATCGCTTCCAGGGTGGATTTCGGCAGGCCGGACTCAACAATAGCTGAAGCCTCGTTCTGGTCCAGCACCTGTGAAATATAGCGGCCCAGGCTGGCGGAGGCTTCCTGGGTTTCACCAACCGCGGTGAACGAACGCTGCTTGAAGCGCATCCAGGCACTATCAACGTCCGAAGGCTGCGGCTTCAAACGGCCCGGCAAGGCCAGTAAAGCGGCCACCTGCGGCTCCAAACTGGCGGATTTAGCCACCCGGTCGCCGGTAGTCCCGGCGGCATTAAATTGCTCAAAATAGACGGCCAGGGCTTCCTGAAATTCGGAAGTTACTCCCAGGTTATCATCATTGGAGGTGGAAGGCACCTCGCTATTAAATTTATCCTGCATCACGCTGCTACTCCTTTTAGACTTAACGGCCCGCCACCGGGCGGACCCGACTACCGGATTTGGAACCCCTGTAACTGCTTTGCCACCAAAACCGGTTAGCCTGCCAGAGCTACAGCAACCAATCGCTGGACTCGCCTGGCATCCGTTTTTGCAGCCACTTTATACCTCGTGCCGTGTTGTGCTTGACCTGGTCAATCGTAAGGCCAAGCTCCTCGCTAACTTCTTTAATTCGCATTCCCATCAACCACTGGCAGACCAGCGGGGCGCGATATTGGGAAGGCATTTCCTCGATTAAATCATGAAGGACTTTTACCAGTTCTCGCCGGGCGGCGGCTTCCACCACATCAGCGTCCGGGTCGTCCAGCAAATGAATCAGTTCCAGGTCGTCAGTATCGCTATTCGCGGCCGGGGCGTTGAGGGAAAGGACCGTCGCGCCTTTAACCTTGGGGCCGCCAACGTTTTCAGTGTCAACGCTGGTCAGACCGGCCCGCATCAGCTTTTTGCCCTGGAATAACTTTTCCAGAAGCGTCGCATATTCCCGCTCGAACGAATGGCGGACCAGACCGCGCAAGTTGGTAATAACCTCTTTACCGTTTAACCGCTCTAAAACGGTAGACATTGCCTCCGCCGCCAGGTCTTCGGCGTAAACCGCCCCTAACCGGTTGGAAGCCAGGTTCGAAACATAAGGCCAATAGCGCCTGAAAATCGGTTCAAAGGCCAGTGAGGCTTCTTCACTGTGCGGCCCATTTTGGCTGGACGCCAGGCGGTAACTTTCCACCAGTTGAACATCCGGCACCTGATTGTCTATCCGCATCCTTAGTCTCCACAAAGACACTTCTTCCGCATCGGCAGTCCTTCCAACAGGCTCAATTGTTCCCGGTTTTGTATCAAACACAATACTCCCTCCAAAATTCCGGCTAAAATTCAAGTTACGGCTCAATGCATTTCGTTTGACTTACCGCGCCTGCTTTACCTATCAGACAACCTTTAGAAAAGTGCCACTCCTTTTAACAATCTTTGAAATTCATTTAATTACCCGGATAATTCTAGCATAATAATGCTACTATTCTCGTCTTTGACTAAACTCCCAATTTATCAACCTGTTACCATACAAAAATCAGGCGCTCTTTTAATTGGGTAGAGCTAGCTACCTTTTACATTAATCCTTTTACATTAATATAGAACCAGGCCGGTAGCTCTTATCCAACAACTGGCTGCAGATAATTCATGCGTTCTGGCGTAAGAAAGAGAACTATGTCAGTGCTACCTTCCAGACGGCCCAGCAAACCCATTTACGTAAAGTCGCTTGATTTTAAGCTATTAAAACTCCTTTTTTTTCCTATTGGCATAGAAGGTCTAAACTTCGTCCAAAAAAAAGCCTTATTTCACTTTTAGCAAAGAAGTGAGCTAAGAGCCTATCCGACTGACCGGGCTAAAAAGGGTACAAAGCGCAGTTTACTGGTGGGCTTATTAGTGGATGCAAACGGTATACCAGTGGCTCTAGCAGTAGATGGGGCCAATCGGCACGACCAGAAGTTGGTCCAGGCCACTTTGGAGAACATGGCGGCGCATCGTCCGCTGCCTGGTGATGAGCAACCCCAAAATATGTGCCTGGATAAGGGGTATGACAGCGTGAGCG
>CADDZM010000329.1 GCA_902812345.1 Chloroflexota bacterium
GCCCCTGCTCGGCCAGTTGCTCGATCAGGCGGCGCGGGTATTTCTCCTGCTCGTCGTGCTCGCGCACCAGTTGTTCGGTAATATTGCGGCGGCAAAACTCGGCCACCACGCTCCGCACATTCTGCTGGGTTTCAGTTAGTACCATCATGGGCTTCCTTCATCGTTTATCTTTTTAGCAGAATGCCTGGCGATCAAACAATTTGCCGGGCCCGCCCGCTCCAATATTGGTCGCGGATAGTGCGTTTTAGGATTTTGCCCGTAGCGTTGCGGGGCAGTTCAGACCATCTTCCGTAGGAGCGGGGCCGCTTGAACCCCAGTTTTTCTTTGCAAAAGGCGTCCAGTTCTTCGTCTGTTACAATCGCACCGGGCTTCAGTACCAGAACGGCATGGACCGCCTCGCCCCATTTCGGGTCCGGCACCCCTATGACGGCCACATCCTGGATGGCCGGGTGCTTGTATAACACCTCTTCTATTTCCCTGGGATAAACATTCACTCCGCCGCTGATGATCATATCTTTGCGCCGGTCCACCAGGAAGATATAGTTAGCCTGATCAACCCGGCCCAGATCGCCGGTATAGAGCCAGCCGTTACGGATAGTGGCGGCCGTTTCTTCAGGCTTGTTCCAGTAACCAGGGGTTACGGTATCACCCTTGATAACTACCTCGCCCACCTCACCGGGCGGCACCGGCTGGCCCTGCTGGTCAACCACCCGCACTTCCACGCGGGTAATCTCGCGCCCGCAAGAAATCAGACGCGACTGGACTTCCGGCGGGCCGTCGGGGTTGTGGTCGGCCTTGCTGAGAATAGTGCAAAGCGAACTGGTTTCGGTCAGACCGTACATCTGCACGAAAATCGGGCCTAACATCTCAATGCCGCGCCGCAGCAAGGCTTCCGGCATGGGAGCCGCCGCGAAAATAAGATTCTTCAGGCTGGAGAGGTCACGCGGATAGGTATCAAGCGAATTAAGGACGGCCTGGACCATCGTCGGCACCAGCAAAATGTCGGTAACTTTTTCGGCTTCAATCAGGCGGGCCACGCTCAAAGGTTCAAACGGCGTGGCCACGACCGTACAGCCCCGCACCACCCACGACAGGTGCGACAACAACGACACATGGTGGCAGGGCGAGGTTGCCATGTAGATATTTTCTGAAGCAATCGGCGTTTCGAGGATGAAATTGGTGGCGTTGGACAAAATCATGCGATGAGTGATAATCACGCCTTTAGGGACGCCGGTCGTGCCACTGGTGTAAATCAGGATGGAGGGGTCATCCTCGGAAATTGGGCCGACCGGGCCGGGCGTCTTTTCGGTAGCGGCCATTTCATCAAAGTTTAGCCAGCCCGCGTCATAGGCTTCCTGGGTCATGTCAATGCCGATCAGAATAGACAGGTCGGGCAGTTCGGGCCGGAGGTCTTCAATTATCTTGCGGTGCGATTCGGTCGTAATAATGGCGCGCGCCCCCGAATCCTGCATGATAAGCTGGACTTCTCTCTGGACCAGCATGGTATTAATCGGCACCAGGATGAGGCCGGCTATGCCCGCCACGAAAGGCATTTCCAGGTAGCGGTGGTTGTTCTTCATAATCATGGCTACCCGGTCGCCCGGTTTGAGGCCCTGTTCGAGCAATGCGGCGGCCAGGTTCTGGACCTGCCGGTGGACCTCTTTAAAAGTCAGGCGGGTCGTGCCGGAAATCAGGGCAGTCTTTTGCGGAAAGAGCAGGGCCAGTTTTTCAGTTACTTCTCCGGTCGTGCGCATGGCTGTCGCGCCTCCTCCCCTAAACTAAATTCAACTTTGAATATAACTAACTAAACCGAAAGGATATGCAGGCAGACCGCTGCCGTCCGGTCGGCGATGGTGCCGCCGGCATTTTCAGCCAGGGCCACCCGCGCCCCTTCAACCTGGCGGCCGCCGGCTTTTCCACGCAACTGCCAGACCAGTTCGGTAATCTGGCCGAGGCCGGTCGCCCCGCTTGGATTGCCTTTTGAGACCAGGCCGCCCGACGGGTTCACCGGCAGACGGCCCCCCAGGGCGGTAACACCCTTTTCGATCAATTCCGCTTCTCCGCCCGCCTCGCACCAGCCCAGGGCCGAGTAGGCCAGCAGTTCGCCCGAAGCGGCGGCGTCGTGGACTTCCGCGACATGAATATCTTGTGGGCCAAGCCCGGCCTGGGCGTAAGCTTTAGCGGCGGCCCGGTAGAGGATGGCTTCATTATCCGGGTCAACCCCCGGATGGCCCGATATCAGGGTCGAAGCCAGTACCCGTACAGGCGAGCCGCCCACGCTGCGGGCAAACTTTTCCGAAACAACTATTGCCGCCGAAGCGCCGTCCGTTATTGGGCTGCACATTAGCCGGGTTAGCGGTTGAGCGATTACCGGGGAAGCCAGCACTTCTTCCGGGCTGACGGCTTCGCGGTACTGGGCGAAAGGATTGTGGACAGCGTGCATGTGGTTTTTGGAGGCAATCCAGGCCAGGTGCCAGGCCGTCAGGTCATATTTAGCCATGTAGTTGCGGACTCGTCCGGCGTAGATTTCCATAAAAGGGCTTTGCCGGGTGGCTTCCGTTCCGGCCGTTTCCTTTTCGTCTTTTTCGGTCGCCCCGGCCAGAGCCTGGATGGTGCGCTGGCGGTCAGGGCTGAAGAGCCTTTCGACACCGACCACCAGGATACAATCGGCTTGCCCGGCCAGGATGGCCGTACAGGCCAGGCCGAGGGCGGTTGAAGAACTGGCGCAGGCGTTGTCAACATTGATAATCGGCACTCCCTGCAAGCCGGTATTGCGCAAGAACGCCTGGCCGCGCACGCTTTCCTGCCCGGTCATGATCCCGACCAGGGCGCTGCCGACATATGCCTGCTCGACCTTTTCCACCGGCACCCCGGCGTCTTTGAGCGCAATTTCGACCGCTTCTTCGACCAGGCTGCGGAGAGTGCGGTCGGGATGGCGGCCAAACCGGGTCATCCCGACGCCCAGGATTAAAGGAGTTGCCATTTTAGTATTAAACCTCGACTACTTGCGGCTCTGAATTGCTGCGCTGCTCAAACTGGCTGACATGTTCAAATTCGTCAGGTACAATTTCGGCCAGCAACAGGCGGGATAAACCAAGTACCTGGATGCCGATATTCTGGACCACCGGGTTATCGGAAGCGGCCAGTTCTTTAGCCAGGGTATGGACCTGGCGAGCCTGTTCGCTCTCAGGCGCTGCGTTGGACATAAGCTTTACCTTCTCTTTCTCTATAATTCCCTAAACCCTAGTTAGCGGTGTAGAAGACGCGCTGGCGGCCCAGTTTGCGCTCGTCGGTCCAGCGCCGCACCTTGAACTCGAAGCGAGGCAGCATGCTTTGAGCCTCGGCAATTTCCATAAACACGCCTACCCGGCTGCGGATGGTTGTTTCCAGTTCCGGCTTCAGGGCCAGTCTTCGCTCGGCTGGCACGTCGGCCTTGTATTCGATGGTCAGGATAGCCTGCTCCTGGCCGGCCTCGTTGAAGCAGACCCGGCCCTGGTACTCGGCAATTTCAGGATAGGTGAAAAGGACCGCTTCGATGGCGGCAGGCCAGACGTTGACCATCTTGATTTTGAGCATGTCGTCGTAGCGGGCGATATTACCGGCCAGGAAAGAGGCGAACGGCCGCCCGCAGGAACAGGTGCCGCCCGGCAGATAGACCGTCTTGTCGTCGGTGGCGAAGCGAACCAGCGAGGAAGCTTCCCGGCTGAAGGCGGTCAAAATTACTTCGCCTTCTTCGCCTTCTTTGACCGGCTCGCGGGTTAAGGGGTCGAGAATTTCAATGTAGGAGAGGTGCTCAAGAAGGTGCATCTGGCTGTACTGGCTGTCTTTGACGCTGCCCACCTCGCAGGTAAAGGCTACTCCGCCGCCCTGCTGGGTCGAGCCGTACATTTCGTGTATCCGGCAGCCCCAGATTTCCTCCATGTGTTCGGCCCAAGGGATGCTATAGGCTTCGGTCGCCAGGACGATAGACTTAAGTTCCGGGAAGACCTCCCTGGGCAACCAGCCTTTTTCCTCGCAGGCGGCGGTCAGGCGCTGCAGGTAGGCCGGGACGGTAGCCAGGTGTTCCGGGCTGAAGCGTTTCATGTGGCGCAATTTATCCTCGGTGGGAGCGGTGCCGATATGGAAGGCGTTGGCCCCCAGCAGCATCAGACCCCGCACCATTGAGTCCGGTCCGGCTAACTGGCCGACCGAACCCGGAAAAGAGTTAAAAAAACGGTGGCCCCGGCGTACTCCCTGCCAGTAAAGGCCATGCGTCCAGGTCTGGCCGTAATAAAGGGTATCGGCGGTGGTATGGCCGTAAAGCTCCTGGCCGATGCCGGAAGTGCCGCTGGTCCAGTAGACCCCGGCCAGTTGGACCGGTTTAACCCCGATGCGGCTACCGAAAGGCGGATTCTCTTGCTGGTCGTTCAGCAGGTCGGTCTTGCGAATGATGGGGACAAGTTCGCGGAATTTTTCAGGGCCGGTAATCTGGTCGGGATGCGTACCCTTGCTATCCCAGAGGCGGCGGTAAAATCCGTTATTTTTGTAGAGGTAATCGAGGTGATATTTTAGTTTTTTCCACTGTAGTGCCTTTAATTCGGCCGGGGATAATGATTCTACCAGGGTGTTGTACTTCGCCATAGCCTGCTCCTTTGAAAGCTTTTTCTCTTTGCGACTGCTAAATTTTTAACTTTGTGACCTGACCGCGCAGGTTGATTCGGCCTCAACAACCACCACGCCGTGCTGATTGACACATTGGCCGGTGAGATAGGCAATTCCGCCTTTGAGTTTGGGTTTTTCTTCCAGCCTTTCAATCGTCCAGGTGGTCGTTATGGTGTCGCCGGCCTGGACCGGGGCTTTGAAAGTAGCGTTTATGCCGGTGTTGGCGATGGCCGTCCCGGCGAAATAATTGCCCATTGCGCTACCCATAATTCCAATCGTAAGGGTGCCGGGGGCCAGGGGCCGCTCGAATTTGGTGTTTTTGGCGTACTCGGCGTTCATGTGGACAGGGTTGAAGTCGCCAAAAAGGCCACAGGCCAGCACGATATGGGTTTCCGTTACGGTGATGGTGCTCTGGAACTTAGCGCCCTGTTCAAGCTGGTCGAAATAGGGCCCCCAGTTAAGATTGACAGGCATTGATTTTTCTCCTGGTGGAAAATGGTTTTAACCCATAATTATTCGGACAGGTCATCCATTAACTGGATGGAGACGGTCCTTTCCTCAACAAAATCATTCAAACCGGCCGCGCCGCTCTCCCGGCCATAACCGCTCTCTTTGATACCGCCGAAAGGCGCTTCAATCGCGGCCGGCAGGGGGTCGTTGATGCCAAGAATCCCCACTTCCAACTGCTCGGCCAGGCGGAAAGTGCGGTTGACGTTGCGGGTAAAGACGTAAGCGCCCAGTCCGTAAGGCGAACGATTTGCCCGCTCCACCACTTCCTTTTCGTCCTTGAAGGGCAAGACCGGAAAGACCGGCCCGAACGCTTCCTGCTGCACAAGCTGGCTATTCTCGGACAGGCCGGTGACGATTTGCGGCAGGTAAAACCAGCCCTGGTGGTCGTCCGGCTCTCCGACCAGCGTCCCGCCCTCGAAAATTTGAGCGCCCTGCTCTTTAACTTCCCCTACCATGCTTTCAACTTTGCGGTAGCCCGCCTCATTGATTAACGGTCCCATCTGGCTTTCAGGGTGGAAGCCGTTGCCGATTTTAACGCTCTGGACCATCTTTTTGAGGGCCGCCAGGAAGTTTTCATAGAGGCCGCTCTGCACGTAAATCCGGTTCGGGGCGGCGCAGACCTGCCCGGCGTTACGGATTTTGCTCTTGAAAAGACCGGCTATGGCGGCGTCCAGGCCGGCGTCGTCAAAGACGATATACGGGGCGCTGCCGCCCAGTTCCAGGGACACCCGCAGTAGCCGGTCGGCCGCTTTACGGGCCAGGATTTTACCGACCTCGTTCGAGCCGGTGAAACTGAGCGCCCGCACCCGGCTGTCGCTCAACCAGACCTGGCCGATGGCTTCGGCGTCACCCGTGATTACATTCAAGACCCCGGCCGGTAGACCGGCTTCCTGGCACAACCGGGCAAAGAGCAGGGCGACCAGAGGCGTTTCGGGGGCCGGTTTACAGACCACGGTGCAGCCAGCCGCCAGGGCCGCCGCCACCTTGCGCACCAGCAGGCCAAGCGGGAAATTCCAGGGTGTGATGGCCGCGACGACGCCAACCGGCTTGCGGATGACCATTACCCGCTTGTCGCGCTGGGCTGAAGGGATGTACTGGCCGTAAAGGCGCTTGGCTTCCTCGCCGTACCAGCCCATATAAGCCGAGGCCGAGCGGGCTTCGTCCCTGGCCTGTTTTAAAGGTTTACCGGCTTCGGCGGTAATCTGGCTGGCAATCTCGTCGGTAGCCCGGCGCATTTTTTCCGAGATTTGTAACAAATAACGGGACCGCTCCCGCCCGGAAAGACTCGCCCAGCCGGGGAAAGCGGTGGCGGCGGCCTCGACCGCCTGGCGGGCTTCTTCCGTGCCACCCTGCGGCACTTCCCCGATGATTTGCAATGTGGCCGGGTCTACTACCTCGAACCAGCCGCCGCTGGTGGCTTCGCTCCAATCCCCGCCCAGGTACATGGGC
>CADDZM010000330.1 GCA_902812345.1 Chloroflexota bacterium
TATTAAAGCGTGAATTTCAAACTTTGTCATGAAACGGATGACATAACAGGTACAGATAACTTTTAAGCGGAGTAAGATTTTGACACACAACAGTTTGAAACCAAACTTTGCAAGCTGGCGCAAACCTGGCTTATTGCTGCCGGTATTGCTACTTTTGCAAGCCCTGGCTCTCGGTTTGAACCCGAACGGTACGGCAAAAGCCGAGGGATTCTCGGACCCGGCTTTCCAGAGCCAGTGGAACCAGACCGATCAGGCCGTTGCCAACGGGCAGGTTAGCCGGACCTATTTCTGGGGGCCGCAGCCTTTCGCGCATACCTCGGAGGTCTACGCTGAAAGCCCTAATAACGGCCAGCGCGAAGTCCAATATTTCGATAAGGCCCGCATGGAACTCAACAAAAAGGCCGGCCAGGACACCAACCTTGTCACCAACGGTCTTTTGACGATTGAGCTTGTGACAGGGCAGATGCAGGTGGGCGACAACCAGTTTTTGCAGCGTTCCCCGGCGACTAACCCGGTCGCGGGCGACCAGTTAGGCAACGGCCAGACCCCGACCTATGCCAGCTTTAACAAGGGCAAGTTGGCCTTTGGCGTACCGGGGGCGACCAAATGGTCTGACCGTACCGGCCAGGCTATCCAGGACGCGGTAGATGTAAACGGACAAATCTTTTCCGTACAAGGGCCGGTAAATTTGAAAAATGCCCGCTATTTTAACGAGACCGGGCATAATGTAGCTGACGTTTTTAACAACTTCTTCCAGGCCGCCCCGCTTGGCGAAGATAAATGGTTGGCGGTGATGGGCTATCCGATTACGGAAGCCTTCTGGTCCAAAGAAAAAGTAACCGTCGGCGGGCAGCCGCGTGACGTGCTTATCCAACTGTTCCAGCGCCGCGCCCTGACCTATACGCCATCGAACCCGGCCGGGTTCCAGGTTGAAATGGGCAACATTGGTCAGCACTACTACGTCTGGCGCTACGGCTTCGACACCCGCGACCAGTTGCCGGGCAACTACCGCCTGGTCACGCCGGTCGGCAACGCGCTTTATTCGACCAATATTCGCAAGCCTTCGGATAAAATTAACCTGGGCAGCGCCCCTTCGACGATTACCGGGCTGTGGGCTTTGAACGAAGGCCGGGCCGTCGTGGCGACCAGCACCAAAGTTTACCTGGCCGACCTGACTAAAGCGCGCGCTTTCAAAGAAATTCCCCTGCCCGCAGTGGAAGGCTTAAACCTGGGCAACCTGGTAATCTATGACGCGGCCGGTTCGCCGGACGGCCTCAAGGTTGCTTTGAGCATTGGCAGCCTGGGAAGCGGCAAACATGCCCTTCAGGTGTACCGGGTGGACACCATGGGCGGCGATAATTTAAATATCACCTCGAACTATACCGCCGTCACTACCAATGAAGCGGGTATTCTGAACCTGGCGTTTTCAGCGGACAGCCGCTATCTGGCGGTGAGCCGAGAAACGGGCGGCTTAATCATAGCCGACACGACCCAGCGGCAATCAAAGTCTTATGACCTGCTAGGACAGGCTTACTGGCTTGGCAAGACCGGTCAACTGATGGTAACTAGCTGGAGTACCTTTAAGTATGATGGGCCTTCCAACACCTACAAACCGGACGTACCCGGCAAGATTAACGTGGTTGACGCTGCGAGTGGTTCCACTACGAAAATCGCTGAAGGGCCGTACATTCGGCAGGCCATTCCTTCGCCGGGCGGCAATTATTTCGCCTTGCGCCAGTCCGAACCCGGCACCGCCCCGTTAGGTTCCGGCGACCTGATTAAGAGTTTCCTGACTTTCCGGTCTATCGCCGACCCGACCAAAGACCTGACGCCCGCTTTCGAGCAGGGCACCAGCGGTCGAAATAGCACCGAACCGAGGCTGGTTGGCTGGAATTCCGACGGCACTATCGTCCAGATTTCAAGTTTCGCCAACTTTACGGCCGGGGCTAACAGGACCGATAATAGTTTTGTTTCGCTGGCAAACGGTAAAGACTTGAAGAAGGTTAGCCTGGAAGGTAGTTATATGTCGGTTCAGAACCTGAGCCTGGTGGCGGCGCTTTACATCCTTAAAGCTACGCACACCTACAATGGTCCGAACGCTCCAAGCGGCCAGAACATTACTCTGCAAAACTTTGACAACAGCGAGCAGACGGTATTGTTCTCCGGTCAGGTAACGCCAAACTTGTCTTACAATGACACCACCATCCGGCTTGCCCAGGTGGTACAGGTTCCGGTAGTCAACAAGTAACCTTCCGGCGTCGCAGTTGCAATACGGTGCCGCAAGACACTAAAATAAGTACCTGGAAATTCAGCCCTCAAGCTGGAAATCCAGGTACTTATATTTTCAGGTAGAAAACTTCAGGGAGCTGGCAGATTTGGAAAAAGCAGGCGGAAAAACCAAACCGGAATATCAAGAGGTAGAGGTTAGCAGCCTGAAGCGGTCCCGCCGGAAGGTTTTGAAGAATTCTAACCCTCTGGTACCCAGGCTGGCCCCGGTCTTTGGCCTGGTGGTTGCGGTAGCCTGGCATTACCTCCACCAGGCCGGAGAAATTTACCGGCCTTCACCGGATGACCCACAGTTCTGGTTTCACCTGGTGGTCGAAGGTACAATCGCCCTGTACGCCGCCTTTTTCTACCTGGTAATCTGGAAAATCTGGCAAAGATTTAAATAACGGTATGTTTGTCCTTTACCGGCGTGGATGCTAAAATATTAAAAATATCAGCAGAAAAATATTAAATGGCAACACGCAATAAAATTTTACCGGCACAATTAAACACCTCATCCGAAGGAGCTGTCCCCGTAGAGTCTCCTGCCAGGGATGACGGGTCCGCCCAGGACGAGGTGAGCAATAAAAGGAGTTTTGCGGTTCCAGCCGAATACCTTGAGCTTAACCGCCAGCTTGATTTAGGGGAAACGGCCCACCGCTTAATAGACCTGGCCGGGCAAATCATAGGCCCGGCAAACTTTGTAAGCCTCTTAAGCCGGGAAGAACTTTCCCGCAATTTAACTGTCCTGGCCGGGCTGGATTTGCCGCAACCTTTCTTGCAGGCCGCCGGTTTCACAGCCAGCTTGCCGGTTTTACTTGATTTGAGCAAGCCGCCACCGGATTGGCAAAATTTGCCCGAAATAACCTGGCCCCTCCTGGCTTATTTTCCCCTGACCCGGCCCGGCCCGCCAACCTCGTCTTTCCAGGGCGGTCTGCTCGTCCTGGGAAATGAGAGGTTGACGCCGGAACAATTCGAGAGCCTGGCCGGGCTGGCTAGCGTGGCCGCCCCGGCCCTGGCGAACGCCGCCGAACACGGCCAGTTGCTGACCCGCTACCGCATGCTCGAAACAATTCGCCAGACCTGGGACCAACTCTGGATTACCCGCGATGAGCAGCAGCGTACTCTCGAAAAGATGCTCGCCCGTAACCAGGCGCTGCACGATATCGGCCTGGCTATCAATTCTTCCTTGAACCTGACCGATGTCCTCAATACGATTGTCCGCGAAACGGTCAACCTGGCCCAGGCCAGCCGGGGAGCCCTGGCGATGTGGGACGAAGCCCGGAGCGAACTCACCGTAATGGCTGAACACAACCTGGGCTATAATTTTGATAAATTAGATAAAAAGGAAAGCGCGGTCCTGGTGGAAAAAAGCCCCCGGCAGCTTGTCTTTAACTATCCCAGCCAATCTGAAAAACCGCCTGTCTTCCCGGCCCACGTGCATTTCCCGGCCGGGCTAAGCGACCGGGCTGTTTCCAGCCTCGAACAATTCCTGACCGGTTACTGGAACCTAGACCCCCATCATTCCGGCGACATTATGGTTTGCCCGTTACGCTGGCAGCAGCAGATTATCGGCGTGATTTTGCTTAACGACCTGACCCCTGGCCGTCTTTTCGACCGGGAAGACGAGGACATTGTTACCCTCATTGGCAGCCAGGCGACGGTTGCCATCCAGAACGCCCGCCTTTTTAACGCCGTTACCGACGAGCGCAACCGCAGCCGGGCTATCCTTAACAGTATCGCGGAAGGCGTTTTTACTACCGATACCGCCGAAAATATTATGACATTCAACCCGGGGGCCGAAGCCCTGACCGGGTATACAGCGGAAGAACTGGCCGGGAAAAATTACCTGCAAGCCCTGCGGATTGGTGACCGCAACAGTAACCCGATTGCCCCGGAAATTTCGCCTTCCCGCCAGGCTATCCAGCAAAAAGGGCCGACCGAGCCGCGCATTTTTCTGGTCCAGCGGGGCCGCCACCGCCCCGGTACAGCCCTGATTGCCCTGGTCGCCGCCCCAATTCTGGACGAATATGGCCGGTTGAGCGGGACGGTCGGGGTCTTTCGAGATGTCACCCAGGAGCAGGAAGTTTCACGCCTCAAAGATGAGTTTGTCAGCCTGGTTTCGCACGAACTACGCACGCCGATGGCAAGCGTACTGGGTTTCTCGGAACTGATGTTGACCCGCCAGTTAAGCGAAGCCAAGTCCCACCTTTATATTGAGACCATCCACAAAGAGGCCCGGCGGCTCTCGACCCTGATTAACGATTTTCTCGACATCCAGCGAATGGAAGCGGGCCGCCAGGTCTATAACTTTATGGAGGTGGGTATAGAGCAGGTCGTCCGGCAGGCTATCGCTATTTTCAGCCAGCAGACCGACCGGATTCGGGTTAATCTGACGCCCGGTTTGCCGGATGTCCTGGCCGACCCCGACCGTATCTTGCAAACCCTGACTAATTTGATCGGTAACGGTCTTAAATATTCACCTGACGGTGGGCCAGTGGAGTTGTACAACCGCCTGGACGAAACCGGGATGCTGGAACTGGAAGTTCGCGATTCCGGCCTGGGCATTCCCCGCGAAGCCCAGAGCCATCTTTTCGAGAAATTCTACCGGGTAGACAACACCGACCGGCGGCAAATTGGCGGCACTGGCCTGGGGCTGGCGATTTGCCGGGAAATTGTTGAAGCGCACGGCGGCAAAATCTGGGTGGAAAGTGAACAGAGTCAGGGCAGCCGCTTTTATTTCACCTTACCCACGGTAAAAAGGGACACCCTTAAGCAGGAGACCCGGCCTGGAGGGCGGGTGTTACTGGTAACCGGCGACCCGCAGGTAGCGCAACCGGTTTGCGCTCAACTGGAGAAAGATGGTTTCCAGGTAGAAACGCTGGCCGGGAAAACCCAGGCTCTGGAAGGGCTGGCCGGGAGCGAGGTCTTGCCGGTCTGTATCGTG
Source organism: Chloroflexota bacterium (assembly GCA_902812345.1). Taxonomy (GTDB): domain Bacteria; phylum Chloroflexota; class Chloroflexia; order Chloroheliales; family Chloroheliaceae; genus 54-19. The sequence continues at coordinate 5,213 of CADDZM010000330.1, forward strand.
GTAAAGGCTGCTGGAAAATTGGATGCCTGGGATTTCCTGGTGCAACTCCGGGTGAACTCGCACTATAAAACGGTCCCGGTTATCCTCAGCGCCGGGGATAAATACTTGAAAGGCCAGGTAGTGGGCGCAGCGAGTTTTCTGCCCAAGCCGCTCGAAACCAGCCGGCTGATTGAAGCAATAAACCGGCTTATTGCGGTCCGGCCCCAGCGCAATCTCCTGGTAATTGATGATGACGCCAGCTTGCGCCGGGCGCTCAAAGAAACTCTTACCGCTCACGATTTCGTGGTCGGGCAGGCGGCAGGCGGCAAGCAGGGTTTGAAATTAGCCGTCCAGAACCGGCCTGACTTGATTATCCTCGACCTGATGATGCCAAAAATGGATGGGTTCGAGGTGTTAGCCCGTTTACGCCGGGAAAGGCGGACGGTTAATATCCCGGTGATTGTCGTCAGCGCCGGGGAAATATCGGCTGAAAACCGCCAATTTTTGCAAGAAGGGCTGGCTTACTTTCTACCGGACCGGGAATTTTCCAGGGTGGGCGAATTGGTCAAAAAAATTGTCCGGCCAAACGAGGAAGCATGAGTCAAACTACTTTAGACACGGCAAAACCCCGCTGTGTATGGGCGGGGCAAAATCCTTTGATGATTGTATACCACGATACCGAGTGGGGCGTGCCACTCCACGACGACCGCAAGCTGTTCGAGTTTTTAGTCCTTGAAAGCGCCCAGGCCGGGCTTAGCTGGCAAACCGTCCTGAATAAGCGCGAGAATTACCGCGCGGCTTTTGATGATTTCGACCCGCAAAAAGTGGCCGCTTACACCCCTGCTGACGTGGAACGCTTGCTTGATAACGCCGGGATTATCCGCAACCGCCTGAAAATCGAGGCAACTATTACTAACGCACGCAAGTTCCTGGAAATTCAGGCCGAGTTTGGCACGTTTGACCGCTTTATCTGGCAGTTTACGGACGGCAAAACGCGGGTCAATGCCCTGCAAGCCCAATCGGACATCCCGGCTTTCACTCCTGAATCGGACCTGATGAGCAAAGAACTGCACCGCCGGGGGTTTAAATTCGTCGGCACCACAATTTGCTACGCCCAGATGCAGGCAACCGGCATGGTAAACGATCACCTGGTGAGTTGTTTCCGCTACCGTGAGGTAGGGCAAGAAGCGCATTGAGCAACCTGGCAGGCTATTCGAAGCGGCGCCTGGCGGTTTTAAAGCGGGCGATTGAAAAGAACCCGGCAAGGCAGTATAATATTTCAGATTTAAGTGAGACTCGAATTTAATTTTGTTTCAAGACTTAACCATAACTGTAACAAAAATTACATATATTTCTATATCACCCATTCTCCTCACGTGCTAAAATATC
>CADDZM010000331.1 GCA_902812345.1 Chloroflexota bacterium
GTTTTCGGGGAAGCTTCAAATGACGCTCCAATAGCGCCACCAGAGGCTCGATACAGATGGCGAATATGCCCCCCAAAATAAAAGGGAGGAAATGGCTGCCTAAAAAGTATGTAAAGAAGATGAGCACGATGGCCAGCACAAGAAAAACGAACAAGCGTTGGCGACGGTTAAACATTTCCCTAGCACCAGTTTACGAAATAGCTCATCTCATTTTGCGAAACCCACAATTGACAAGGGTTTCCGGTTCTAAAACGTAGCACCTAAACAACGTACTCAGCCAGTTCAAGCGCTTCAAAAAGCTTTTTACTCTCCCGGTCCATTTCGGTGAGCATGGTCACCACGACCGGTTCTTGAGCGCGCTTGCCCGGATAAATAATCCTGACCTCCTTGATTTTGGAGAGTTTTTCTAACGCTCCGGGTACGGAAATATTGATCTGTTTGTTGGCCAGTTCCCGCAACAAGAGCGAGCTTAACAAAAGGGCCACAAAGCAGTAAAAGGAATGCACTTTGATCTTGTGGTCGGTCCAGTGAAAACAGGGGTCCCAACTCACCCAGGAGGGGTCTTTCATTTGCTTAAAACACTGCTCGATTTCGTACTGGTCCCGGTAGGCAAGGATAATCTCCTCGGCCGGCCAGTCGTCCCGGTCGGTAAACAGGATGGTTTTTCCTAACGACGTTCTTTTTAATTCTTCGAAAGCCTGGTTGTCAAAACCGAATTCGAGCTTAACCCCCTCTTGATCAGTTACCTTGTACCAGAAAAGGGTTTTCATAAACTGGCGGGAGAGGATCTGCTCCACCTGTTTGGTGACCGAAGAAACCTTTGGCTTGCGCCCCTTCGGGGAGGGGTTGTTGAGCTTTTCCTGCAAAGAAAAATGTCAATCATCATTTTAATTTAGCCCACCCACGGCCCATTTTCGCAGATTGAACAATCTGCAACAGTTTCTGATACCAGAATAATCAGCAACTGCTTTGCATATTGTTTTGGTATTTCAGGTCAGTCAGTCCGTCCACCAGAATGTGGCAATCAGTGATTGGCCCCTTTTCTTTCGGCTGTGGAACAGGTAGAATATTTGCTGGAAGTGACCACCATGCAGCAGATATTCTTCACATCAGTATCGCCGGAAGAATACGCCCGCCTGGGCAAGGATTTTCCCTTTCCCCAACCCATCTCATGCCCCAACCCCGGTTGTCTGGTCAAGGTACCTCCGCAAAAATACGGTTTTTATCAACGCAATGCCATCGGGGCAAACTTCTGTGGCCGGATTCTTATCCGCCGGTACTACTGCAAATACTGCCGGACCACCATCTCGTACCTGCCTTCCTTCTGCCTGCCCTATTTCCAGTACTCGGTCGAGATTATCTTTATCGCCCTCTGGTATACCCTGGCTCTTCACCACTCGTTTCCCGAGTGCTTAAAGCTGCTGAAAGAATCGTTCGAGCACCTGCACTGGGGAGCCAGCCATCTACAATTCTATATCCGGCGCTTTTTAGCCAACTTAAACCGCATCAAAATGGTCCTACGCCAGCTTATCCCCCGGATAAACCTGCCGGAAGACGGCTCCGACAATAGAAAAGGAGCCCAAAAGGTACTGCGCATTGTGGCCTCTGGATTTGCCCAAATCCAGACCTTCTCCACCAGGTATTTCGCCCAATGCCGGTACTCTTTCATGGCTCCTTGCACATAATTTTAGCATAGCAGGAGCCATTTGGGTACCCCTATCCGCTGCCAAAGGACACCAACACAAGCTTGGTCTGGGTTTGCGGGCAAGACCGTGGTATTATGCTGGTGAAGGCGCCGCTATGGGCTTTAAGCGCTTAAAGCCTCCAGAATTTAACATAAAGGAGGCCTGCTTTCCTATGCTTGATGAGCCAAAACGGGAACAAATCGCCCTGAAAAAGTTTTCCTTGATTGCACCGGTACTCAACGGCCAGGTACCCAACCAGCAGGAATACTTCCGAAAACTGGCCGCCGGGCCGGTGGACATGCCTCATTACGGTCCCAAACATTATTCGGTGAAGAGCTTTTTGTGGTGGTTATACCTTTACCGCCTGCACGGGCTGGATGGATTAAAGCCCGGTTACCGCTCGGACCGGGGCAAAAGCCGCCGGGTAACCGATGAGATTGCCCTTAAAATCCAGGAAAAGATCCAGGCCAATCCCAGGCTCAGAGCATCCCTTCTTTACGATGAACTGGTGGCAGATGGAGTATTTACCCCGGATAAACTCTCCCTGGCTACCTTTTACCGCTACCTGGCCCAGCACCCGCACCTGGCTGCCGGCAAAGAGCCCGGGGCACCGGAAAAGGAGGTCAAGCGTTTTGCCCATCAGTGGGTAAACGAGCTCTGGCAGACGGATGTGATGTATGGGCCATACTTAAAGGTGGGGCGGGTCAAAAAACAAACCTTCCTCATTGCCTTTATCGACGACGCTTCCCGGCTGATCACCCACGGCCAGTTTTGCTGGGAACAGAATTTTAACGCCGTGCGGGCTGTATTCAAGGAAGCGGTGTTAAAACGGGGCATACCCAAAATGCTCTATACCGATAACGGGAAGGTTTACCGGTGCGGGCAACTGGCTTTTATTTGCGCTTCCCTGGGGTGCTCTTTGCTCCATACCCAGCCATTTTCTCCGGCGGCAAAGGGGAAAATTGAAAGATTTTTTCTCACCGTCCGGACACGCTTTTTAAGCCGCCTGGATGTTAACGAACTCAAGTCCTTAGAGGAGTTGAACCTGCGTTTCTGGCAGTGGTTGGAGGAGGATTACCAGCGCAAGGTCCACTCCGGTCTGGGCATGAGCCCCCTGGATTACTTCATGACCCAGGTGGACCGGGTGAACATCTTTCCCGACCCGCAACTTTTGGACGAGTATTTCCTTTTGCGGGTAACGCGTAAAATTAACCACGACGCTACTTTCCCCCTGGAAAAAACCCTTTATGAGGTGGATCAGCAGTTTGCCGGCACCCGTTTAGAAGTCAGGTATGAACCCCAATGGCTCACCAACCCCGCCCGGCCGCTTTTGCTCTACAAGGACGGCCTGAAAGTGGGCGAAGCCAGGCGGGTAAATTTCTTTACCAACGCCCAATTGAAAAGAAGAAAATGTGGCCGCTCAGCCCGGCAGCATGAGGATACCGGCGTGGACACCCCCCTGGCCATGACTGGCGGTGAGGTTGCGGTACCGGCCATTTCCTTTGCCCGGCTTCTGACAAGCGATCAGGATGGCGATCCTACCGGGGCGGGTGAAGAATGATGTTTACCCAGTTTTATGGTTTAAAGTTCAACCCCTTCAGCAAAGAGATATCCACCGAGCAGTTGTTTTTCAGCCAGGATTTAAAGGAACTGGATTCACGGCTCAAATATCTGCAGCAGGTGCGGGGCATCGGTCTGGTCACCGGTGGGCCGGGCTGCGGAAAGACTACCGCCCTGCGCAAATATGTGGACGAATTGAATCCGGCCCATTACACGTCATGTTACTTTACCCTGTCCACGGTGACTGTACTGGACTTCTATCAGGGTCTGGCCCTGGCCCTGGGGGAACAGCCAAAAAACAAGAAGGTGAGTCTATTCCACCAGATACAAGGGGCAATTGAGCATTTGTATTTTGAGCGCCGGGTTACCCCGGTCATTGTCCTGGACGAAATGCATTTGGCGGATAGCAAGATTCTGGAAGACCTGCGGCTTTTGTTTAACTTTAAAATGGATTCACAAAACCCGTTCATCCTGATCCTGTCCGGGCAGTCTGCCATCCGCAACAGGTTGGCCCTTAACGTTAATCAGCCGTTACGACAAAGGATTACAGTGAAGTATTCCATGCAGGGGTTGAAACCAGAGGAGATTGCCGATTACTGTGCCAGCCGGTTGAAAAACGCCGGTTGTGAACGGTCAATAATTTTGGATAAAAAATGGCCAATAATTTTGGATGATTTTTTCCAGTTAATGAACATAATATCGTTCTGGGTGGTATGGAGGGAGCCCGTAGGACGACTGGAATACCGCCCAAAACGGCGGCCGGGCGGTTGCCCGGCCACTTCGGGCTAACCGCAAAGTATTGTGTTCCGGTGCTTTAGCCGGTAACTGTCACCAGTCATGTTAAATAATTCGCTGTTATGCACAAGCCGATCCAGAATAGCGGTGGCAATTACCGGGTCCCCAAGGAATTCTGGCCATTCATCAAACCCCTTGTTGGATGTGATGATTATTGATGTGTTCTGGTATAGTTTTGATACCAGCTGGAAGAACAGGTTTGCCTCCGGCCGTGAAATGGGCAGGAAACCAACCTCATCTATGATCACTAAATCTGCCGTTGTGATTTGTTTTAACCGCCGTTTGCTTTTGGCCAATATTTCCGCTGTTTTCAAGGTGCGCATCAGTTCGTCCATGGTGATAAAGCTAACATGATAACCAAGCTCCACCGCCCGGATTCCCAACCCTACAGCTAAATGGGTTTTCCCGACTCCCGGCGGGCCCAGAAACAAAAGATTAAAGGCTTTTTCCACCCAGTGCAAATCCAGCAGTTGCTGGATTTGCCGGCGGGTTACAGAGACTTGAAACCCAAAGTCAAATTCCTCAATAGTTTTCTGATAGGGAAAGGCGGCCTGTTTCATCCTTTTTTCAAGAGACTTGGCGTTCCTGGCAGTCACCTCTTTTTTTAATAACCGGTGCAAAAAATCCAGACAGGAAAGGTTCTCCAATATCGCTGGTTTGAGGAATTCTTCCAGGCTATCCCGGATGGTGGTTAGCTTTAGTTCACCAAGGATGACTTTGACCTCCTGTACCTGGCCGGTTTTCACGACTTTTCACCTCCGGTAAGCCCGGCATAGACCGCAATATCCCGTTGGGCAGCTTTAATCCGGAGATGATCGGGCAGGGAACCTGCCTTCCCCGACACGGTTGCTGCAGTTGGTTGCTCAACTCGGCTCAGGAGGTATTCAGCAACACTGCGGCAGTCAACTGCACTGTAGAGCTGGTATGTCAGGCAGTAGTCAATAGCCCGGGCCACCAGATCCGGGGAATACTTTTGCGCCAGCTTTTGCATCAGGCCGAACTGCTCCCGGACATAGCGTGCCTTTTCCCGGCGTATGGTTTCCAGGAATGTAGCGGCATTGTTGCTTCCATCCAGTAGCTTTAGCGTTGTGGCGAAAAGTTCATCGATTCTTTTGGTGTTGTCCCGGAGGTGATGGTTGTTTTGGATTAATACCCCTTTCTCCAGGCTGATTTTATGCCTGGCAACAACTGAACCGGTTTGCGGATGGCGAATGGTCAGTATGCCTGCTGCTTCTTCTACTACCAATTCCAGCCCGGGTTCATAGGTGCCAATGGGCACGGAGTAGCGGTTGCCCTTGTACAATATGGTGTTGTCTTTTCGCACCACCCTGGTTAAAATGTCTTTAGGGATTGTTCTTGTACAGGGTATCGGGCGCAGGTATTGCCTTTCTACGAGGAATACTTCTGCCGGTACCTTTTTTGTTGTTCCATGGATTTCCCTGTTTGCCGTCCGTTCCAACCAGTCTTTGCAACTCTGGTTCCAGGTGTTGATGTCGGTAAATGGCCGGTTGGCTGCAAAATTGCCCTTCATGTACTTGACCAGGGCTTCAATCCGGCCTTTGCTTTCCGGGTCGCCGGCCCGGCAGAGCCAGACTTTGAAACCCATGGCCTGTTTGAAGCGCTCAAATTCGTGAGTAAAGATTATGTCGCCATAGTTCTCACAGACGGCCAGCAGCCGGTCCTGATCAAAAACCAGTTCTTCAGGTATACCGTCCATATATTCAAAACAACAGAACAGCATCTGAATGAAGGTGCTTGTGGTCAGCGGCCTGTCCGACCATTGGGCGTACCGGTAACGGGAATGGGAAAGGACAGCGCCCATGCCGTATATTTTTACCGGTTCACCGGTTGGCTTCCGGACAGTGGTTTGCCCGAAATCAAGCTGCATCTGTTTGCCCATGGGTGGGTCGGCCACTGCCTGGTACTGTCTTTGTGCCCTTTCCTTGGTGATGTGGTGTTTCTCACGCAATTGAGCAACGTAACGCCTGACCGTACGCCCGCGGAATCGAACACCCGGGTAGTGTTCTTTCAACCAGTCAGTTACCTGGGCGGCGCTGAGTTCCGGAAATTTGTTCAGCCAGCCCAGGATTACATCGTGATAGTGGTCAAGCTTTCGCGATCGCTGTTTACTTTGTTCCCTGATCCTGGCAAATTCGTCGGCATCCATCTCCCAGTATTTGATGACCGTTTTTACATCGATATCCAGCCTTCTGGCCACCTGGGCTTTTTTTAGCCCCATGTCTTTTAATTGATGAATCTCGGCGTACATTTTCCACCTCGTCAATTTTTATTCCACCCCCTGTCAACCAGTAATTATACCTGCTGGCTGAGAGTAGATGGTAAAAATCTTCCGTTTTTATTGGCCGAAATTCATCCGTTTTATTATACCGCTTACACCCGGCTATATTTCCTTTCAGAATATTGGCCGCAGGATGACCTTATCTCGATAATGTCTCAGGCATTAGGCGGCTCTGCCGCGGCTCTCCAGGGCCGGCGAAAAGGCCACGCGCTGAGAATGC
>CADDZM010000332.1 GCA_902812345.1 Chloroflexota bacterium
GGTTCAGGCGGTGGGCTGGCGGAAAAATCTACCAACCGATCTACCCGCTCGATATGAAGACAGTGGCCGGTAGCTTCGTCAAGTTGCAAGAAGACGCTGTTGAACTGGACCGGGCCATGGGCGACCTCGTACATCGAGGGCATACCGTCTACAAACCGGGTCAGGGCTGCTTCCAATTTCATGCCCAGGCTGCTATCACGCGGGCCGCACATGCCGATGTCGGTGATTTTACCGGTGCCGTACGGCAAAATGCGGGCGTCCAGGGTTGGGACGTGCGTATGTGTGCCGACGACCGCGCCTACCCGTCCGTCCAGATGCCAGGCCAGGGCGTGTTTTTCCCGGATATCTTCGGCGTGGAAGTCTACCAGGATAATGTGAGGCTGCTTTTCGTCTGAGAAAGTTTCCAGTTCGCTTAAAAGCTGGTCAAGCGCGGTAAAAGGCGAGGTGGCGCTGTAAATATTTATCTTGAACAGGCCGAGGACCGACACAACCATGACCCTGGTCTGGCCGATAGTGACCATTACGCGGTCCAGGCCGGGTGTAGCCATGTTAAAGTTGAGAGGCCGGACGATTTTAGCGGCGTGGGACAGGTATTCGTAAATCTCAAATTTGTCGTAGATGTGGTCGCCGAGGGTCAGAATGTCGGCTCCGTTTTGCAACAGGTCGTTGGCCGAAGAAATATAAAGGCCGAGGCCGTCCGCGTTTTCAGCGTTGACGACCACAAGGTCGAGATTATATTCCTGGCGCAATGCTGGCAGTAACCGCTTGACGGCCTGCCGCCCGCTGGCGCCTACCACATCGCCGGTCATTAAAACATTGATGCTCATAAAACCATTTCATTTAACGAATTAAAAGGCGAGCGATACAAGCGATTGGATTATGATGCCCAGGATAATACAAACCGGAATGGTAAAGACCCAGGCTTTTACAATGTTTCTGACAGTGCTCCACCGGACCGCGTTCAAGCGGTGGCTGGCCCCCACGCCTACAATAGCCGTGCCGATGACGTGGGTGGTGCTGACCGGGAAACCCAGCCGGGAAGCAGTCTCGATAACCGTCGCAGCGCTGGTTTCGGCGGCAAAACCGTGCACCGGCTTGAGGTTTACAATCTTACTGCCCATGGTCCTGATTATACGCCACCCGCCGGAAGCGGTTCCCGCCGCCATCGCCGAAGCCGCCAGCAATATAACCCAGATTGGCACCTGGAAAGAGTTTCCGGGTTTCCCCTCGTAGGTTAAAATCGCCAGGGTTATAATCCCCATCGTTTTCTGGGCATCGTTACCGCCGTGACTGAAGGCCATAAAGGCTGCCGAAAACAGTTGCATGCGGCGAAACCAGGTATTTACAAAATGGGGCGTGGCTTTTACCAGCAGCCAGTTAAGGGCAATCATCACAAAATAGCCGATTATAAAGCCGAAAATGGGCGAGGCAATCAGGCCGACCAGGACTTTGCCAACCCCTTCACCCTTGATAACGCCAATTCTGAAGCCGTTACCGGCCAGCCCCGCCCCAATCAGCCCGCCAATCAGGGCATGACTGCTGCTGCTGGGTAGACCCAGCCACCAGGTAAGCAAATTCCAGACAATCGCCGCCAGCAAGGAACAGATTACAATCGTCTGGTTGCTGTTGGAGGGGTCCACAATGTCCGCGCCGACCGTTTTGGCGACCTGGGTGCCGGTAAACGCGCCTACAAAATTAAAGAAAGCAGCCATGGCTACCGCCGCCAGGGGCGAGAGGACGCGGGTCGAAACGACCGTAGCAATGGCGTTGGCGGTATCGTGAAAGCCGTTGATATAGTCGAAAACGACGGCTACGACGATAATTGCTATCAGGAAAACCAGGCCGCTATCCATTCTTTTGAATGACCTCCTCGATGATTTCAGCCACCCGCTCAATGGAGTCAATTGACTCTTCCATCATCTCGTAGATTTCCTTCCACTTGATAACTTCAAGCGGGTTGCTGCCGTCTTCAAAGAGGCTGGCAAAAGCCTGCTGCCAGAGGTCGTCCCCCTCGTTTTCAAGGGTATGAATAGCTATGTACTGCTGACGGCCGTCACGCATTGAGCGCAAATTGGGCATGAGCGTGTTCAATTTGGCCGAAGCGTCCAACACGATATTCGCCATTTTCCGGGCGTAGGGCGTGACCTGCTTGACCTTGCACAGAACCATTGTGGTTCCGGCAGCCTCGATATTATCTACAATATCGTCAATAGCAAAGGCGAGGTTGTGCAGATCTTCGCGGTCAATTGGGGTCACAAAGGTCTTGCTAAGTTGCTGGACCATTTCGTGATTGATATTGTCGGCTTTCTTTTCGGCTTCGACCAGCCGCTGCAATTTAACCTCAACATTGGTAAAGTCGTTGACCATATCGCAGAGCAAGCGAGCGGCTTCAACGGCCTGGGCTGACTGCAGTTCCAGGATGCTAAAAAACACGTCGTTATGGGGATTCAGTTTTATCCCAAACATTAAATTTTCTCCTCAACCTGATATTCTAATAAGCCGCCTACTAAAAGACAGCCGTCAATGAAATGCGCCAACTCCTGTGTCAACCTACCCCGTTAGAGTTTTTCTCTAAAAGGGTTAATCGCATATAGGCAAAATTGTAGCACACTCCGGGCCAGGTGTGGAAAAGAAAGGCTTGTTAAACCTAAAATAAAAAATATCCCCGGCAAAACTTTTTAATCTTACCGGGGATGTTTCAGGGATACTTCTGTTCGCGGTCAGTTTAACGCGGGTTTTTCTGTTCGAGGCTTTCCAGGCGGTCACGGAGTTCGCGGTTTTCGGTCTGAAGCTTGTCGAGGTCTTCGCGCAACCGGAGAAGTTCCTGGCCTTGCGCGGTGTTCTCGCGGATAGCCTCAACCGCTTCCCGCGCCCGGCGGACTTCCCGGGCATCCTCGTGCAAATCAATCTTACGCTGTAAGAAGGGCACCAGGGCGGCGTCGCCGAGGGTCTGGGCCGCGCCAATCGCCGCCATCCTGGCCCGCCAGTTTTTATCTTCCAGCAAATCCTTTAACCGCTCGATAACCTGCTCTTTTTCGGGGTTTTTAACCAGTTTTCCAAGAGGGCCGAGCGCCGTTACAGCCGCGAACCGGGCCAGGTCGGGCCGCCCGTAAGTGGTCCAATCCAGCACGATTGGCAAGGCCCGCGTGTCTTTAAGTTCCACGAAGCCGTTGATAACCCCCTGCCGGACCACCTGGTTAAACGAGTCGCGTCCCATCGCCGCTTGCAGCGTGTCAAAGGCCTCAGGCTGGCGGGTCTTGCCCAGGGCGTGGGCGGCGGCCATTTCAATATGGTCGGTCATATCGCCTGTGAGGATTTCGCTCAAAGTGGCGGCGGCTTTCTGGTCGCGGAACTCGCCCAGGGCAATAGCGATAGCCCGGCGGACTTTCGGGTGCTTCTCACCCGGCAGCGCTTCAACCAGCACATCCTCGGCGACAGCGCTGCCGGCTTTACCCAGGGCAAAGGCGATTTCAGCCCGGACCATCCAGAGGCTCTCGGCCTTGAAAGCTCGCTCAAGAGCTTCCACGGCGTCACGTCCGGCCAGGCGGCCTAACTCCTGGGCGGCGGTTATCCGCCCGTAAGATTCGGTATCTCCGGTCAGTTGAGCGATTAAAGCCTCTTTCGAACGGGTCCAGGCCACCGTTTTAAGCAGCCAGTTTGAGGAGTCGAACGAGGCGAATAACGGGCGGGCAGGCAGTTTGAAGTAGAAATTCTGCTCCTTTTCTTCTACTTTTACCTTAAAAGTCTCGCGTTGTCCGCCGGGAAGAACAAACGCGATTTCCACCGGCAGTGTAAAGAGCGGGTTTTCAAGATTGGTTTCCTGGGTCTGGGCGACCGAGAATTTCACCGTCCGGTTAGCTTCATCCCACTCGTTTTTAAGCTTGAAAGCCGGGTACCCGGCCTTGTAGACCCACTGTTCGAAGAAATATTGCAGGTTGCGACCGGTCGCCTCCTCAATAGCCCGCTCGAAGTCAGCCGAAATCACGTTCTGGCCCCGGTTTTTGGTAACGTAGTGGTTGATTGCCTTCCACCAGCCCGCTTCACCGAGCAAATAGCGAATCATGTGCAGGACGAGCGAACCTTTTTCGTAGAGGTGGCGGTCGAAAAGGTCAATTGGCTGGTTAAAGGTATAGGCCACCAGGGGACGGCGATAGTGGGTTTTATCTTCCTGGAGATAGGTCTGAGCGTTGGAGTGCATTTCGTAGATAAACTCGTCACGGCCCAGTGAATGTTCGGTCCAGAGCGCCTCGAAATAGGTGGCGAAACCTTCGTTGAGCCAGCCGTTCGACCAGTCCCGGCAGGTCAGCAAATCGCCGAACCACTGGTGAGCTAACTCGTGGGCGACCAGCGGTTCGCTGCTGTAATCCTGGTCGGCCCGCTTGTCGTGCAAGGTCGTCTCGGTCAGGGTCGTGGCGCTGGTGTTTTCCATGCCCCCAAAGATAAAGTCCTGGACGCAGACCGTAGCGTATTTCTCGTAAGGGTAGCGCACGCCGATATTTTTAGAGAAAAACTCAACCATGTCCCGGGTCCGCCCCAGGCTGATGCGGGCTTCTTCCTCGCGGCCCGGCAGGACGTAGTAAGGCACCGGAATATCTTCCCACTTATCGGCGATTTCACTAAAAGGCCCGGCCGCCAGGGTTATCAAATAACTGCTGTGGGGAACGTTTTGCTTCCAGTGAAAAGTGCGAGTTTTATTTTCGGCGTTATGGCTGTTTTCCTGCATAACGCCGTTGGAGAGCGCAAAAAAATCTTCCGGGACGACCACACGCAGTTCGGTGGTGCTTTTCTGGTTAGGCGCGTCGAAGCAGGGCAGCCAGTAATGGTTGTCGGTATCCTGGCCCTGGGTCCAGACGTGAGTAACCTTGTTGGGATATTCAGGTTCGGGAGCGACAAAGTAAAGGCCGCGCCGGGGCGTCACGCTATAGGTGATTTCCAGCGTCAACTCCTGCCCGGCCTGGGCCGGTTCCGGCAGGGTGATATAAAGTTTCTCGCCCTCACGCCGGAAATCCAGGTTAGAATCGCCCAACCGGACTGAAGCGACTTCCAGGTCAGCGGCGTCAAAGACGATTTGGGCCAGGCCGTCATTGATAGGGTTAAGGGTGGAAAGCACCCGCCCGGAAACGCTTTTGTTGGGAAAATCGAGGGCCACATCTATAAAAAGGTGTTTAAGGGCGTACTGGCGGTCCGGGGCATAGCGAGGTTTATCGCCAGGTAAAGGGAAAGGTTTGAACCCGGCGGGCGCTTCCGCCTCGAAAGCCTCAAACACCCGGCGGCAGTTTTCGGTTCCGTTTTTAAAAAACTCCGCATAATTATTGTTTCCAGCCAAAATATTCTCCTGAGTAAGTTAAAAGGCTTGTTTTTAAAATTTTATACCCATTAAATTGAGGCAGCTCGCCAAAGTTTGAGAAATTATATCACACTAAACCAATTTCTAAATCAACTTTCATTTAGAAGATAAATTTAGAAGATAAATTTACAGCCAGTCCGGTCCCGGCATGTCTACCCGGCGGCACAGCCAGTAAAGCAGCACCCGCAACTGGTCGCGCTGGAACTTACGCAGGCGCGGCAAGCCTGATATTTCATCCTGCCAGAACAGGTTCGCGAAGAACGCCCCAAACCACGAAATATAGGCTGTGAGTATTTCGGGGTCAACCGGGTAATGTTCGGCGTACCATGATACCACCTTTTCCGGGAGCGGCCCGCCCTCCACCGTTACGGACTGGGCGAACTCCACCAGGTCGTACTCGGCTGCGCCCCAGCTCACATAGGGCCAATCAAAGAGTTTTAAGTGCCCGTTTACCAGCCGCAAGTTATCCGAGCGAATATCGCCATGTAGCAGGACCGGCGTTTCGGGTCGCGCTTCAATATTGGCGGAAAAACTGGAAAAGAGGGGATAAGCTTTTTCCAGCCAGGCGGCAGCTTCCCGCCTCCTGTCCCCGGCGACCGCCGCGATAGTTTCAAAACCCCGGCTATCCTCGAAAACGCGCGGCCAGCCGAATTCAGGGGTGCGTTCGCGCAGCGGCTGAATCCAGCCTGGAAAAGTTATATTCCCTGTTTCCAGGTGGAAATCGCCCAACTGCGAGCTAACCTGGCGGGTTTTGCCGGTAGTCCAGGGCGGCACGCTTTTAGGCCCGAGGTCTTCCAACAGCATAACGTGCCAGTCGTCAATTTGAAAACTGCCAAAGAAGCCCGGGATCCATTTGCCGGCCAGGGGCGAAAGAGCTTCGTAGGAGCGGAGTTCATTTTTGAAGGCCTTCGTGGCAAAATCGTTGGTTGCACCGTAAATACCCTTAAAGAAAGCCCGTTTCCCACCGGCAAGGGCCAGCCGGAAGGTCGGCGTCGGGCTGTAGCCGCCCCAGATACGGGCCGCCCGCACGACCCGCTGACCCAGGATTGCTTCGGTCTGAAGACGAATTTTAAGGGGAACGGATTGCCAGGTTGGTTTGTCTTCAACGCCGGAATGAGGCATTTCTGATGCTTCCTTTCTTCTTGCTTCTCTTCTTGCTTCTCTTCTTGCTTC
>CADDZM010000333.1 GCA_902812345.1 Chloroflexota bacterium
GCCCATGCTTATACTTATGATGATGCTGATAGGCCGGGGCCATACCGGCCAGGGCAAACAGGTCTATGAGGAAGCGCCCCTGCCTGTCATTATCGTCCAACATTCCGGCGGCTACGACCCTTTTGGCGGGTACGGCGGCCAACCGCTGCCCCAGTATCTACCGCAGCAACCGGCTTACCGGCCTGAGTTGGAGTTGGAATACTACCCTTACGGCGAACCGGTCCAGCGCCGCCGGGGAGGCCAGCCCTATTTACACACGCAAGCCCAATTGCCCGATTATTACCGCCTGCCTTCCTCGCACCGGCGCAGCCAGCCCTACGTTCAATACCCCGAATACGCCCCCGAAGAATATTACAGTAATTTCACTGAAGAATATTACGAGCCAGAAGCGGCTTACGATGACGCGCCAACCGGCCAACCGGCCCGGTATGACCCTTATTATGGTTCTCAGGAAGCCGGTTATTACCGCGAACAACCGGCACGACCCCGGCAGCATCCCGCCCGCATGCCTTCCCGGCTTGATGCTGTCGAAGCCGTTTACCGGACTATTGGCGAAGGCGACTAAATTTCCCAAGATTAGATTATAGAATTGCGTTAGATTTTCCAGCTAAACTTTGGATTAAGTTTGACTAAGGTGTATAATATAAAGAGTGTGTGGGTGGTACAGGAGGAACTACCCGGCGCCTTGAAGCGATCCTAAAGCGTAATACTTTGTTTCGAATGCCAGCAACCCCTTCAACTTTATTCCTCTTTATTGATTGTTTTTATTTCCCTCAGGAATTTTATAATTAGGCCGGGTTTTTAAAAGCCGCAAGCTAAAGAAAGGTTAGTTTAGCCAGCATGTCGCAAGCTTTAGAATTATCGCTTACTTGCCCCCAATGTGGTACCGAGTTCAGTGCCGAGGCTCATACAATTGTGGATATGGGTAATGAAGCTGACAGTGAGGCGCTCTGGCAGCTTCAAAATGGCACCCTTAACAAGATTGAATGTCCTAACTGCCAGACCTCGGGGATAATTCCGGTGCCGCTTCTTTTGAATTCGCCCGAAAAAGAAATGCTCGTGGTCTTCGCGCCCGGCGCGACCCAGATGGATGAAATGCAGCTTTCCGAGCTTATAAGCCCGGTCTTGCAGCCTTATTTATCCAATTTGCCCGAAGACCAGCAGGCCGAATACATGTTCCGGCCTATAATCACCGATGACCCGACCGTTTTGCAGCGGGCCGCCCTGGGCGAGATTAACAGCGAGGATATTATGGGTGACGCTTCCGAATACGAGGAAGACGAGGACCTCGAAGGTGATGCTGCCGACAGCGAGCCGGAGTTAACTGCCGAGGAGCAGCAGGATTTGACGGCCCGCATGAACCTGTTACAGCAGTTGTTCCAGGCCGGGGACAGCCTCGAACGGATTAGCCTGATGCGCTCTCAGTCTAACCTGGTGGATGAGCTTTACCTGGAAGTTATCGGCCTTATTACCGAGCAGGCCCAGAATGCCCAGCCGGAATTAATTCCGACCCTTCAGAAGATGATGAACGAGGCGGAAGTATTTATCGCTTCTAACAAAGCCTGAACCCGGAAGCCCTTCGCCTTCCCGGATTTGGGTAGCATGGTGAACTAAAATTAAAGAAACCTTCCGAGCTAAACAGGTTTACATAATATCCCTGTTAGCCGGAAGGTTTTCTTGCTTTCACCATACCGGACGGCGGCTTTCCAGGCGGCACCCGGTTTGATAAAGTGGCTCTCCAATCCTGGTTGGTCAGAAAAAAGGGCCAGGCAAGTCAAAGGCAAAACTATTAGACCCGCCCCCGGTGGCGCTATTGGCCGGGTTCAACAGGCCGAAAAGCTAAGCTCGACATTACACATTTTTATGAGGGAAAAGGATAAAAAGAGTTGAGGGAGGCAAATGCATGGGCTCTGAGGTAATATATGTTCGCCAAAACAATATATTATCACAGGAGAAATACCATGCATTTGCCTGACCCCATTATAGCAATTTTTATCCAGTTCTAACCTCTTTTTACGGCCCCAACTTACCGTAAAATGCCGCTATTGGTCTGCAGCACTTTACTGGCCCGGGGTAAACGTACCGTTACCAACGCCCTCAAAATCTTAGGGCTGGACCAGCAACCTAACTGGCCTAAGTTTCATAACGTGCTTAACCGGGCCAAATGGGACGGTTAAGCCGCAGCCAGAGTGCTTCTAAAACTTTTAATTGTGACTTTTGTGCCACCAAATGCCCCCTAGAAATCGTAGTGGATGAAACGCTAGAGCGGCGCTGGGGCCGTAAAATCAAAAAGAAAGGCTTCTGGCGTGGTAGTGTGGCTTCTTCTCACGGCCAAAATATAGCCGCGATGGGATTACGCTGGCTGGTTGCCGCCCTGGTCGTAAAATTACCCTGGTCAAGCCGCAGAGGGGCCTTGCCGTTTGTTTCATTATTACTGACGACGGCTAAAACCGACCAGCGTCTCGATCAACGACATCGCATTTATATTGACCGCACCGTCCAACTCGTAAAATGGTTGCGCCGCCATCTGGCAAACCGTCCCATCAAAGGGAAGTCCATGCACATCTATCTATCTTCTCAGGGGAAAGGAAGGATTGGCACTAACTCCAAAAGAAAAGGCTATCGCCCTGTTAGTTTTATCTATTTCAGCCTTGATTGTGTTAACGGTAATTCAAAATATCTTTATGCCAGATTCAATAATTTTAAAAATTATTGGTGGGGTATTTGTCATAATAGCGGTAACAAATCTGACAGTTCACCGATCGCTAGAAAGCGAAGCACCTACTAAGAGAAATAGGTCGTGGTCTGAAAAGACCTTTGAAAAGGAGAAGAAGTAACAAGTAATGCCGGATATATTATTTGTAGGAATTGGCGGTTTTGTAGGAGCCCAGGCTCGCTACGGCCTTTCTAACCTGGTTGGCCGCAAATATGGCACGGCCTTTCCTTACGGTACCTTTCTAATAAATGTGAGCGGTAGCTTTCTGCTGGCTTTATTCTTGAGTCTGGCTGCCCGTGCAATCCTGGCCGATGCCGCCTTTCGCTGGCTAATCGCGGTTGGCTTTTGTGGCGGTTACACCACCTTCTCTACCTACACTTACGAGACTATGACCCTTATCCGCGAAGGTAAACTGGCTAAGGGTCTGGTCACTAACCTGTTAGGCAGCTTATTGAGCGGGCTTGTGGGGGCAGTCGCCGGGGTATGGCTGGGTAACACTTTGTAAGACCTATGGTAAGTAAGGCAAGGCAAGGCAAGGCAAGGTTTTACAGGCCAAGCCAGACAAAGCAAAAGCAAAGGGAACAATTGATGATTAATGATAAAGCTAATAATAATCATCATTACCATCCTAAACGTAATAGGTTAACCAATTAATCCATGCGCAATTATTTGATTGTCGGTTGCGGCGGGGCTTTAGGGGCGCTTGCCCGCTACTGGGAAGGCGGCTTATTTAAAATTGAAACCGGCGGGTTTCCCCTCGGCACCTTTCTTATTAATTTGACAGGCAGCTTTATCCTGGGCCTGTTTTTAACCCTGATTACCGAAAAATACGTTATACCGGTGGAGGGGCGGTTATTTTTTGGCACCGGTTTTGTGGGTGCCTACACCACCTTTTCCAGTTTCACCAACGAGGTTCTCACTCTCCTGCAGCAAGGCTTCTGGTTTACCGGAATGTTTTACGCAGGGGTCAGTCTACTGGGTGGAATGTTGTTTGTCTTTTTAGGGCTAATTACGGCCAGGCAGATCGCTTTTGGGCGCTTATTCCGGACAGAAGCCGAACTCGAGCAGCAATGGGAGCGCGAGGAAACGAGCCTCGAACGAGCCAAACTGGCCGGTAGTGCCAACACCGGCGGGCTGCCTACGGAAGAACGAAGCGAGCTTGACCCGGATTAAGTCTTAAATTTCTACTCTACTCTACTCTACTTTAATTTACTCTAGACTGCTTTACACTGAAGGCCCTGTGAAAGGAGTAAGGAGTAAGCCGCATTCCCAGGTTTTGAAGCCCCCTGGCCGGGCTTGAGCGGTCCGGGGCCAGGGCCGGGGCTACTCAGGTCCGGCAAACTATAACTAACTGGAAGATTGCAAAGGCGCTTTAGAAAACGGAGGATAAGCAAAGCAATGCAGCAAGCTATAAACCCCAAACCGGAGCCTGGGCCGGTCCGGCCAGACACTGGCTCGCGGCTTTTGAAGATTTTTATTGACGAAAGCAACACTTACAAGGGCAAACCCACTTACGAGGCGCTCCTTGAAATGCTAAAAAGAGAAGGCTGCGCCGGGGCCACCGTTTCGCGGGCTTTTAGCGGGTTTGGAGGCAACCGCCTGATCCATACTGACCGGCTGGTGGACGTGCTGCCCCAATTGCCGCTGATAATTGAGGTGGTAGATAGCCCGGAGCAACTGGCTAGAATCCGCCCCCAGTTGGAAGAAATAGTGGTTGAGGGACTAATTATTGTCCAGGAAGTGGAAATCTGGAAGTACAGCTACAATCCAAAGCTACGGGAAGTACCTTCCCGCTCCACCGTGGGACAGGTGATGACCAAAGCCGCCGTCAGTGTCACCCCTCAAACACCCCTGGCTGAAGTAGTCAGGTTGCTATTAGACCAGGATTATTTCAAGGCTCTGCCGGTAATTGATGCCGACCGGCGGGTGGTGGGGATTATTACGGACGGCGACCTGTTGAACCGGGGAGATGTACCCCACCGGCTGGGGGTGCTGGAAACATTAGACCGGGAAAATTTACATCGGTTGATGGAGGAATTACACCAGAACACCAAGAAGGCGGGCGATGTAATGACTTCTCCGGCTGTCACGGTGCAAGCGGAAAGTCATTTACGCGAGGCGGCCAAATTAATGGTTAAACGCGGGCTAAAGCGCATGCCGGTGGTGGACTCTGAAGGCAGGCTGGTAGGAATGTTAGGCCGGTTGGATGTCCTAAAAGTGGTCGCTAATAATCCACCGGCCCTGCAGCGGGGTAGTAAGGGTAACGGGTTAGGATCCGGGTCTTCTAATTCCAATTCTAACTCTACAAGTTCCGAAACTCACCCGATATACCAGGTTGCTCGTGATGTAATGGTTAGCGATGTCCCTACTGCGCTGCCCAATACTCCGGTAGCGGACCTGCTTGAAAGACTCTTGCGGTCGCAACTGCGCCGGCTAGTAGTGGTAGATGACCAACGCCGTGTCCTGGGGGTAGTCACTGACGCCGACCTGGTCGCCAGGGTAAGCGCTCACCATAAACCCGGTATTCTGGCGGTTTTGGCCCAGAGTCTGGGCCTGCGCCAGACTCCGGTCACGGGTGAAAAAAACCAGCCCGAAATCAGCCGGCAAAGCGCCAAGACGGCCGGGGAATTGATGAGCCGCAAAGTGGTAACGGTTGGCGTCGAGGAACCATTAGAGGGAGTTGTAAAATTAATGGTAGCCCACCGGGTAAAGTTCCTGCCGGTAGTAGACGGTGAGGGCAAGCTCTTGGGGGTGGTTTTGCGCCGGGACGTGCTTAGAGCAGTAGCCGAAAGCCTGGAATGAAAAGCCTTAAAAGGCGGCTTAATTGCCAATTCCCAACCCACCCTGACGAACTTGCCCGGTCCGGCCCGGTGGGCGGCAAAAAGGCAATTTTAGGTAGGAATGTTTGTGGTTTGGCAATGACAGCACCAGCACCAGAAATTAATAGCGGACAACCGGATGGGCCACCGGCCTTAAAAGTGATTATTCGCCAACCGGCAGGCAACTACAACCGCTATGAGTGGGATGAAGGACAGCAGGCCATTGTGCTGGCCGAACGGGTCTGGCACTTCGACCAAAAGCAACAGCTCTTTGAAGTCGCCAGTGTGCCGGGAACTCTCAGCCAGCGTGGAGCTGAGTTAGGGGTATTAATTCCCTGTGATCTCTCCGATATCCCAGGAGCGGTTGTAACTGTCCGGGTTATCGGTATGGCAAGCCTTACCCCAGGTGGGAATTTTCCCACTCACCACTTCCTGGTCGCCGTACCTCTGGCTGACCCCTTATTCGCAACAGTCAGGAGTATAGATGAGCTTCTACCAACTTGGAGGGCCGAGGTCGAGAACCGTTTAACATTATCTTCCTCCTCACTAATAGAGGCAACCAATAGTGAGAAAAATAGCTCGGCTGACCATTTTTCGGAAGCCTACCGGCAACCGCCAAAAATAAGCTGGCAAACCGAGAAAGAAGCCTGGGAAATTGTGGGAAAGACCCGGCGAGCTTTCCGGCTGGCCCAGGCGAACTCCAGAGGTCCGGGTCAGACCGGTCGAAACTGGTAACTTTCGGAGGAAGAACTCGACGATTTCCTGCAAGGAAGCTTTCAAAAGGAAGACGAGACGGCCCGCCATAGCCAGGCCGAAAACCAGTTGTTCCAGTTACCACACCGATTCCAAAAACATGTGGCCCGTTGTCTTTTGCCAAAGGAGAGAATTGTGGCCTGGATTTTCCATCCGCCATTTAAAAAGGGCTGGTTGTGGCGTAAGCGGGCGGAAAATGATGCCTTACTTATATATAG
>CADDZM010000334.1 GCA_902812345.1 Chloroflexota bacterium
GGTAATATCTATGCCGTCCCGGTACGCCTGGTCCCCGATTAAGACGGTGAGAGGCACCATTTCCAGGTCTAGTTCCTTGATAGTTTCGAGGGGCAAATCAGCCGTACTATCAATAACGACTTTAACTTTCTGACTTTCGGCTGTAGACATTCTTTGTCCCGTCCTCCGTTTTATAAAAATTCATTATAAAAATTCATTTTACTTACTGCTCAAGCTGGCCTGTTTGAGTTAATTATAGCAGAAGCGTGTCATAACGGTAGCATTCGCGCCTAAATAGGACTTCTTTTATTTTAGAAAAGGGCGTGTTATAATTGTTTTCAATTATAATGATTGAAAAAATAAAAATTCAGTATAACGAACAGGGTAGGTTCCTTGTCAATGGTTAGTCTAGATCTCCAGAAACTTCAAATTTTTTGTGAAGTCGCCCGGCAGCGCAGTTTTACCCGCGCCGCGGAAGCTCTCTATTTAACCCAACCTACGGTTAGCCAGCAAATTCAGGCTCTGGAACGCCAGATGAAGGTCCGCCTGTTCGAACGTCTGGCGAAAGAAGTTTACCTGACCGAGTCGGGCCAGGTGCTTTACAACAAGGCCGCCTCCCTGCTAAACATGGCCCGGGAAGCCGAACTTGCCGTACGCGAAGCCGCCGGTATTTCCGCCGGGAAACTGGCTCTCGGCGTGGGGGTAACGCTCGCCACCTATGTCCTGCCGGAACTCCTGCGCCGTTTTAACATGACTTATAAGGCCGGTCCTAACACTGCTCAGTCCTCCGGTTTATCGCCGGTAAAATTCGATATAACCCTCGGCAATAGCGAAACCCTGGCTCACAAGCTTTTAAAGAACGAGGTTGACCTGGGCCTTTTAGGGTCGCCGATAGAGCCGCACCCGCTGCTCGAATTACACCCTTTTCTTGAAGACAAACTTATCCTGGTAGTCTCCGCCGAAGACCCATGGGCCGGTGAGAACCGCACTTCGGTCGGCCTTGGCGACATCGGCAACCGCCCGCTCTTAATCCGGGAGCGCGGCTCGGCTTTGCAGGCGTTCGTCGAAAGAATGCTGGACGCCGGGCACGTCCACCCCGAACAATACCTGATTATGGCTAACCTGGAAGCTATCAAACGCAGCGTGGAAATTGGCCTGGGCGCGGCGATTGTCCCGGCCCTCTCGGTCAAACGCGAACTTGAAGCAGGACGGCTGCACGCTCTTAACATTGAAGGCGTTGAAGTGGGCCGGACCTTTATCTATGCCCACCACAAAGACAAAGAAATGACCCGGCCAGCCAAAGCTTTTCTGGAACTGGTCAAGGCTTACGCCGCCACTAACGCCTCCGAAAACACTCTCAACGACGTTTTACCGGTCTAAAACTCTTTAGTTTTAAAGGAGCAAATTAAATGAGTGACAGTTCAAACCCAGATTTGACCGAAGTTGATGTTGCGCGGGCCTGGAAAGACCCCGACTATCGCAATAGCCTTACGCCCTCCCAACTGGCCGCCCTGCCGCCCAACCCGGCAGGCAACCCTGAGCTTTCCGAGGCCGACCTTGACCAGACTACCGGCGGGGCTTACCAGCTAAGGCCGGTCCATACTTTTGAAAGCCCTGACTGCAAATTTATAATAAATGGCGGAAAGCCTGCCCCGTTTTAGGCTGGATGCTTCGAGAATAGATTTTAAAAACAGGCTACCCGGCCTGTTTTTATTTGAGAAAGTTTTAAATTTATTTTTTTAGAAAACCAAAGGTTGAAAAATTGACCGCAACCGTACCCGGCGTTATAACACCCCTTCTGGAAGATTTTCTGGCTTTGCTGGGAGAAAAGCTAACCGGCTTTGTGGGCGGTTTCTACCTGCAGAAGAACCTCTATTAAACCATAATGCCTGGCCCGCCGGATTAGTGAAACTCGCTATCAAGCTCTTTCTCAAGCTGCAAGGTACGTTCGCGGCGAGCTTTCGCCTTTTGAATCCGGGTGTTTTCTTCGGGGGTGGTCGCTTTGAGCGGCGGGACCGGGGTCGGCCTACCGTTCTCGTTGAGGGCCACATAGACCACCTGGCTTGAACAAATCCGGCGCATCTCGCCCGTTCCCAGGCTTTCCGCCATTACTTCCACGCCCACTTCCATACTGGTCGTGCCGACATAATTCATCTGGCATTGGATGTGGACCACGTCGCCGATATAGGCCGGGGCGATAAAGGTAAACTGATCAATCCGCTTGGTTACGACTGGACGGCGCGAGTGCTTGATGGCAACAATTGCCGCCGATTCGTCTACCATGCGCATAATGACCCCGCCATGAACATTACCGTGATTATTGCTGTCGAGGACTTCCATCAGGCGGCTGGTGACAGAGGCCGTTTCTGCGATGGTTTTTGGTACATTAATATCGGCGGGAATGACGGCGGGCCGGTTAATGTTCCAGAATGGCGACTGCATTTCTCTTCTTCTCCCGGTTTCTCAAGTATTTCAAATTAAAACTAAAATTCTAATTCACATGTTATAATTTAGTTGTATTTTAGTTGTATTATAGCGGTTAGACTGAGCCTGTCCACCGGGTTATAAAAATTTGAATTGGAATCAGAAAAACGGTTTTTATGATGCACTCCCTCAATTTTTTAAATTCTCCCCAGTCCCAGTGGACTAAATCGGAACTGGCCGGCCTGGCTAGATTTAACCAGGCCGTTGATGCCTGCCGTTTATGCTCCGATAAAGGCTACCAATCTTTTCCGCGCCCGATTGACCGGGGCAACGCCAGCAAGCGGTTCTGGCTCATCGGTCAGGCGCCGGGATTCACCGAGGGCGAGCGTAAAATCGCCTTTGCGGGACAGGCCGGGCGTAAACTCATGCAGTGGTTCGCCCAGGTTGGTTTAACCGAAGAACAGGTCCGCGATTATTTTTACCTCTCGGCTATCAACAAGTGCTATCCGGGTCGGGCCAAAGGTGGCGGCGGCGACCGCAATCCCGGCCCGGTCGAACGCGCCCTGTGCCGTCCTTTCCTGCTGCAAGAGTTAGCCCTTATCCGGCCTCCATTGGTTATACTGGTCGGCAGCAGCGCGATTAAGGAAGTCTACGGCGAGAAGGTTAAGCTGGAAGAAATCATCGGCCAGACCCACCAGATGACCCTGGCCGAACTAAAAACTCGCCTCGAAAACCGGCTAAAAAAGGCGGGCGAACCGGTACATTTGATAAAAACACGAAAAGATTTCGACCTGACCACCCCGGTTACAGTCTTCCAACTGCCCCACCCCAGCGGAGCCAGCACCTGGCTAAATTCACCTCAAAATAAAGCCCTGCTCGAACAGTCATTATCCCGGATTAAAGAGCGTTTAGCCGAGTGGCTTTAGCCTTGACGGCTTACAAGGCTTGCCCTCAAATGCAGAGCTTTTGTTAAATCTTTAGAAACCCTGCCGGAATATCTTATAAGACTTACTTTTTCTCGAACCCAAAGACTATGCGCTGGGCCACGGCTTCAGGGTCTCCGGAAGCGTCCACGGTCAGGACAATATTGTGAGGCCGGTAATAGGCCAGAAGCGGCTCGGTCTCTCCTTCGTAAACGTTCAGCCGTTTCACAATAACATTTGGCAAATCGTCGGCGCGCTGGACCAGCAGCCCGCCTCGGGCCAGGCAGCGGTCCACTGCTTCCTCGTCATTGATATGAATAATTTCTTCCGGCCCCGCACCATAGCAAATCCGGCGGCCACCCAACCGGTAAACCGCTTCCGACACCGACAATTTCAAATTAACAACCCCGGTCAGCGGGCGGCCGAGTTCATTTAAAATTTCGTCAAGCGCCTCGGCCTGGGGAATGGTCCGGGGAAAGCCGTCCAGCAGAAAACCTTTGTCGGGCGGCAGATTTTCAAGCCATTTTCGGATGGTCGCAATCATCGTTTCGTCGTCTACCAGTTCGCCCCGGCCCAGCAGTTCGCGCACTTTCAGGCCAAGCTCGGTCCCGGCGGCGGCTTCCTCGCGTAACATTTTGCCGGTAGAGAGGGATACAATCGGCCAGCGTTTCAGCAAAAACTTGGATTGGGTGCTTTTCCCGGCCCCTGGCGGGCCGAATAAGGCAATGTGCATCCGGTTATCGGGCATACAGGCTCACTCCTTTGTAAAATCTAGCGTGGTCGCGGTTTTGGCCGGAACTCGATAACCCGGCAAAATCTTATTGTAACGCAGCAAACTTCCCTGGTCCAACCTGTTGTTAAAAAAATAATTTAGGCTGTATTTTGCAAGAGTTTGGGGCGGAACGCAAATCAGCTATCTTGTAACTATTTGCGGCCCGGTGCGTAATAATTGCAGAAGACAAAATTGAATGGAAAAAAAACTTAAGCATCAAAAGGAGCAAGGACAATGGGCGGGAATTTCAAAGACTGGCGTTCATGGACTAAAAGCGCCGGGGAAAAAGTGAACAATACCACCAAAAATTTCAGCGGCAACCCCAAAGAATTCGTGGAAGAAATCAAAGTAAACAGCAAGAACCTGGTCAGCGAAGTTGAGCGCCTTTTGAAAGAGAGCGAAGTGCGCCGGTTGCGTATCCGGCAGGGCGAGCGTGTTTTACTGGATATCCCGGTAGCCTGGGCTGCCATCGGCGCGCTCCTGGCTCCGCCTATCGCGGCGGTTGGCGCAATTGCGGCGGTTGCCACCGATTGTATTATCGAGGTGACGCGAGTAGCCCCAACGGATGCCCCTGCCCCTCAACCGGCCCCGGCCCGACCGAAAGAACCGGCGGCAGCCCGGCCCAACCCGGCCTCTAACTCTTACTCTAACCCGGCTCAGTCTAATAACCCGAACATTCCTAAAACCCCGGATGATTTGAACTTCCGGTAACTTCGACTTTGAACGCTGAGCCTGAAGAAAATTAAAAAACGGGTGGCGAAATTCCCAAAGAAGGACGCCATCCGTTTACTTTTTTATAGAATAGATGTTTTGACCTGGGCCTAAAAAACTTGCCAGCCGTGTTAAAATATTAGGGTTAAAAAACATACTACTAATTCGTTGCAGCCTCAAAGGTTGTACAGTCCAACAAAAATATAAGAATAAAATGGCAAATTTAAAAATTACTCAGAGGTAGAAGTGGCAGAGAAAATAAATTTCCAGGAAAGCCTGGCTAAAATAATTGATACAAACCAAACTTTTTCCACCCGGGCGCTTACGGCTTTCTCGAATATGGAGCCGGAGAACCAGGGCCGTTTTGAAATAGCCTGGCCTTTGATACAACTCGACCGCCGCCGCCGGGTCGCGAAAGCCCTGGTCGAACTGGCCGAGGACAATATTAACCTTGACTTTACCGCCGCCTTTCACTTCATGGTTAAAGACCAGGATGCCCAGGTGCGCGGCAGCGCCATTGAGGGGCTATGGGAAGATGAAAGCCGGGACTGGTTGAACAAATTGCTTGAACTGGTGGCGAAAGACCCTGACGAAAATGTACGCGAAAAAGCCGCCCTCGGCCTGAGCAATTTCGCTTACCTGGCCGAGACGGGCAAACTCACCGACCGCCTGACCAAAAAGGTCCATGACGGGCTATTCGAGCAACTTAATTCTAAAGATTTGGGGGTCAGCCGCCGGGTTCTGGAAGCCCTGGGCTATTTCGGTCAGGACGAAGGGGTTATCCGGGCCATCCAGGAAGCTTACAATAATGACGACGAACTGCTGAAGGCCAGTGCCCTGAAAGCGATGGGCCGCTCCATAAATAAACGCTGGCTGCCGGAAGTCGGCAAAGAGATGACCAGCGCCGAACCCGCCCTGCGCTATGAGGCCGCGACAGCGGCCGGGGAGATGAGCGCCGACGAGCTGACCCAACCGGTTATCCGGCTTGTCGAAGACCCTGACCGGGAAGTAGTGCTGGCGGCGGTCTGGGCGCTGGGGCAGATTGGCGGGCCGGAGTCGAGCCGCACTCTTAAAGCCCTGGCGAATGGCGATGACGAAGTTCTGGCAAACGCCGCCACGGAGGCTTTGACCGAACTGTCTTTTGCGAGCAACCCGCTCAACTTAATGAACCACCGCTAAAATTTTACTAATCACTAAATAGAAACGACGAGGTTATCCTTGAATACCGATACGGCAACGCATAACTCGGATTGGACGCAGGATTTGTTGGCTCAGCGGGCCGCGACCTTACCCACGCCTATTAACATGGCCGGTTCGCCTGGAATTATTTCTTTTAGTTATGGGTTGCCGGACGAGGAATCTTTCCCGGCGGCGGACCTGACCCAGGCCGCCGCCGAAGTGCTGCGGGATGCCGCTCCTGCTGCTTTGCAGTATGGCGGCCCAACCCCGCTCGTCGAATATTTAGTGGATTTTATTGGCCGGGACCAGAAACGCGAGATTACCCCTGCGAATTTGCTGGTCACGGTTGGCTCGAGCCAGGCGCTCGGCCTGGCCTGCCAGTTGTTGGTTGATAAGGGCGATTACATCATAGTGGAGGCTCCGACCTTTTTAGGCGCGGTCCGTACTTTCCTCAACGCCGAAGCCCAGGTGGCCGAAGCGCCCATAGACGAAGAAG
>CADDZM010000335.1 GCA_902812345.1 Chloroflexota bacterium
TTCGGGCAGCAGGCGGGTCTGGCCCAGGACCGGCATAAAATTGTTATCGCCGTTCCAGCGCGGGACCACGTGCATGTGGAGATGGTTGTCAATACCGGCCCCGGCTACTTTCCCCAGGTTCATACCGAGGTTAAGGCCGTCCGGGTGATGGGTTTGCTTGAGCAGGGCCACGCTGCGCCGGGAGAGGTCTGCGAGTTCAGCCAGGGTAGCCGGGTTAAGACTTACAAAATCGCTGGTGTGCAGGTAGGGCAGCGCCATCAGATGCCCGGTGCTGTAGGGATAAAGATTCAAGATTACGAAACAATGCTCGCCCCGGTAAAGCACCAGATTCCCGGCGTCCTTATCCGGACCCTGGTGGACCTTGTCGCACAGCACGCAACCGGGTTTCTTCGCGCCCAGGATAAAATCAAGCCGCCAGGGTGTCCACAGAATATCTGCCAAAATACAAGCCTTTCCGTTCGTTTTTACTTTGCCGGCGCTGTTACCCTTTTAGACTTAACCCGGTCCCGGTGGCAGTAATAACCGATAGACATCACGCCCAGACCGATCAGAACCAGGGTCGGGACCAGGCCAATCAGGTCGCCCATCGCCCCGGCGAATAGTATCGGGAAGATACTGACCAGGTTGGCAAAAGTGAAGTAGGCCGCGTAAACCCGCCCGACAATATCTTTGGGCGACTGGTCTTGCAAAATGGTCAGGGCCGGAATATTCAAAAGGCCAATCCAGAAGCCAAAGGGAATCGAGAGGCTGATTAATGCCAGTATCAGACCAGGCCCGCCAATCGGCACGCCCGGGTTAAAAATGCCTGCCCACAAATCGGCCATTGGTTTAAGGAGACCTACCAGGCAGACCGTGGCGCCCATGGCGTAAGTCGCCCAGACCAGGATTTTATCGCGGTTGCGAGAAGTTATAAGTTTATTAACCAGGTAGACCGCGATACCCAGGCCAACGCTAAGGGGAGCCAGGACATAGATAATATCGCCTTCTTCCTGGCCCAGCCCGGTTGTTTTATTCGAAACGTAGGGAATACCAATCGCGGTCATGGTAAAAAGGACCGATTGAATGGTTGAAAGATAGACAATCGCCCGCCAGACGGCCCGGTTGCCGCGGATAAACCGCCAGCCTTCCTTGATTTCGTGCCAGAGCGTCCCGATCATGCTGCGGGTAGATTCTTCCGGCTGGTCTACATTCTTTTCAAGGTCGTTAGGCAGCCACCAGGTCAAAAGGACGCAGATCAGATAGATAATGGCGATAGCCCAGAACAAATTCTGGCTGCCAATCCAACGCGGCAGCAAAGGCGCCAGGATGCTGAAGCCGATGAACTGGGAAGCGAAAAGAGTGATTTGAAAGAGCGAGTTGGCCTGGGTGAACTGCTCCTGTTTGACCAGGAACGGGATGATGGCTCCTTCCGCCGGAGCAAAGAACTGGCTGAAGGTCGAGAAAAGACAGGTTATAAGGAAAATAAGCGGGATAGCATAGGCCAGTGGTATATCGCCCATGAAGACGAGCCAGGGAATAACCAGCGCCCGCAAAATGTTGGTAATAACCAGGATGCGCCGTTTGTTAATGCGGTCCACGAATACCCCGGCCAGGGCGCTAAAGAAAACCCCCGGCAGCACGAAAGCTACCGTAGCGATAGCGGTCTGGGTCGGCGAACCGCCGCTCAGGACATAGACAAAGTTGACCAGGGCCAGGTTAAGGGTATTCTGGGCAGTCTGGCTGAGCGCCTGGGCAATCCAGAGCAGCATAAAGTTGCGATTGGCGAGGACCGAACCACTTTTAACTTCCTTTTTTTCGGCTTTAGGCTGTGGTTTAAGCTGGCCCCAATCTATATAGCCGCTGCGCATGTCAGCCGGTTCTTCCGAGATAAATTCTTCTAAAGACTCGGCGGCGGCTTGAAAATTATTCGGGGAAGTGTGCGGACCGCCGTCACCGGAGAAAATAGGCGACTTTGGTTGAGTCATTTCTCCCGGGGAGGCAGTTTCGGAGGGGGAAGCGCCCGGGAAGAACTCAGGGTCTGTTCGATTCTGGTTGTAGTCTGGGCTACTCGACATTATGCCTCAATTCGTCGCCAGGGGCCGCAGGTCAGGTTTACGCCTGGCAATTTAAAATTACTAAGAGCCGGAATCGGGAAGGGTGGGTCGCTCAAGATAACTTTTGAAGCGTCTTTCAAACTCGGAACGGGGCAAGTTCACCCGGTGGTCGCAACTCAGGCAACGTAACCCAATATCCGCTCCTACCCGCACTACTCGCCAATCAAAACTACCACAGGGATGCGGCTTGCGTAACCGGACGATATCATCAAATTGCACGTCCGCGCCGGGCCGGGTTTTGGGAACTGCGGCGCCTGTCTCAGACTGCTTTGACATTTAATAAACCTCGGTTAGCCTTATTTATAACAGCCTGGCAAAGAAAATGTTCCAGTAATATCAATCCGTTAGTGGCTATTATAACATATCATCCCGGAGTAAATTTAACCAGGAGTAAATTATACAAACGGTTCCACCCGGCTTCGTGTGATAAAGCGCATAGCGTCCAGGGGCCGGTTGGATCGTTAATACCTTAGACACATCTGGAATTAAATTTGTTCCAGCTTTTTTCTACCCTTATCAAGCGGTCTCGCGGCGCGAGAGGCCAGGCAGGGTCTAAAGCTTCGCATAACTCTCACTGTAGCATAGAAGAGCACTTCATCCAGAAAAAGGTAAATAAATGGAAATATTTAAGCCAGCCCGCCATCTTTTGAACCCTGTGCTGGCCGGGTTGCTATTAGCCGTCCTTTTCCTCGGCCTTTCCGAACACCCGGCGACTGCCGAAACTTTACCCGCCTGGCAGGATACCGGTATCTCGTTTAACACTGACATAGCCTGGGCCTATGATTGCCTCGACCCGCTGCAACCGGGAAAACTCCTGACCGCCAATCCTACGACCCATTCTATCCCTACCTATTCAATTGACCTTGCCTCCGGACAAAAAACCCAGCTCAATTCATTACCCTTTTACCATTGCAATGAGGCTACCGGCCAACTTTATGCTAAGGATGGCGACTTTGACGTTAACGGTATCCGGTTCAGTTCCGCCGACCCGGCTGGAAAACCAATCCAATATGCCCCTACAAATTGGGCGGTAGACGGCTCGTTATGGGTCTATTATCTTCAATCCAGTGGCAGCAACACCACTATACACAACCTTTACGCCAGCCCGGATGGCGGGACAACCTGGCGGCAGATTGACACCGGCAAATTCCAGGGTGTAATCCAAAATATGACCGTTGCAGGCAGGGACGGGCGGGTTCTGTATGTACTAACCCAGGATGTTTCAGGGCCGGGACGCCGCTATACCCTGTACGCCTCTAGCGACGCCGGGGTAAGCTGGGAAAAACGGTTTGAGCAATTGTATACGAATAACGACCCGCTTTTTACACCTGCACTTTATTTAAGTGACCAACCTGAAAAGTCTGCCCCGGTGGATTATGTTGTAATAGATTTATTTGGTGGGGCCGGTTCAAATGGTTACAGTACTGCGCTGGTTTCAACCGACGGTGGTAGAACCTTCGTAGATATTGAAACGAAAGGCAAGTCGGGTTCTTACTTTATTTACTATTCGGATAACAGCCTGGTTCGCTTTATCAAAGGACCGCTTTCCGATGAATTGGATAATTCGGTGGATGGCGGCAAGACCTGGCAACCACTGGCTTTGCCTTTTGAGCCTGTTGTTACCAATCCAGCCCTGGGTCCGAAAGAAGCAAGTATAATCCAGGTTCCGAGTGTGCCCTCCAATTAATTTTTAAGCTACTCTTTCGGCGATGGCGGTGATTTGTGGCACTCGCCGGATGGCGGCAAGACCTGGCACGATATTGGCCCAAATATGCCAAACCTGCTGGCAAGCCCATATGCCCCGACCGTTTTGCTTTCTTTCAAAAATGACAAAATCTACAAACTTGACCTTTCTTTTATCGACAAGGCCCAGACAAAACAAGTGTCTCCGAGCGAGACGCCGGATGGCATTTATTTTGAGGCAACCGGGCACAATCTTTCGGGCATTTTCAAGAAATACTGGGAAGAACACGGCGGGTTGGCCCGGTTCGGCTATCCCTGGACCGAGCCGTTCCGCGAAACCAACCCGTCCGACGGAAAGGTTTATCTCGTTCAGTATTTCGAGCGAAACCGCTTTGAGTACCACCCGGAATACGCCGGGACACCATACGAAGTGCTGTTAGGGCTGCTCGGCAACCAGCAGACCGAGGCCAGGCGGGCCGCCGGTGACGGCGCCTTCAACCATTTTGATGACGCGCATTATCCGAGCGGAGCCTACTTCTCGCAGACCGGTCACAATTTACGCAACAGTTTTAAGGCTTATTGGGAGGCAAACGGCGGCCTGGCAATCTACGGCTATCCTATCTCCGAAGAATTTGAGGAAGTTAACCCTGACGACGGCAAGACCTACGTGGTACAATATTTCGAACGCAACCGTTTCGAATATCACCCAGAAAACAAGGGGACCAGGTACGAAGTCTTGCTCGGCTTACTGGGTAACAGCCTGCTCAAGAGTAAGGGTTGGCTTTAGAAACAGGAGAAACATGGAGAATATTCACGAGTCGTTAGGACTATTGGACACTTACCTGCGGATACCGACGGTCTCCAACGATATAACGCCGGAGACAACCAAACAGGTCCGGGCTTTCTGGAAGAAACTCGGCCTGGAACTCCAACCGATTTACGCCGACCAGCCGAAAACCACCTCGGTCCTGAACCCGGCGCTTTACGGCTTGGTTGAGGCCGACCGGCCAAATGCCGGGACGATTTTGTTGTACGGCCACTGGGATGTACAGCCGCCCGGCGACCTGACCGAATGGCGCTGGCGCGAGCAGTCCAGCCCGCCATTTGACCCGACTTACTTCCTGGACGAACGCTATTTAGGCCACGACGCGGCCCAGGTTCTTGGCAGCCTGGAAAAAACCGAACTGCCGCAAGCCCTGGTGGTGGCGCGGGGTTCGGCGGACAATAAAGGCCAGCATTTAGCGAATTTGCTGGGCGTTTTGCGGGCGAAAGCCGCCGGAACCCTCGCCTGGAACGTCAAGGTTATTCTGGATGGCGAGGAAGAAGTGGGCAGCCCCAACCTGAAAGCAATCGTAGAGACTCACCGGGACAAGCTCAAAGCCGATTTTATGGTCGGCAGCGACGGCCCCAAGAGCGATAACCGCCCGACTTTGCTACTGGGCGTGCGCGGCCTTTTGATGGTCGAAGTAACCTGCCGCAACACTTCTAACCGGATGCTGCACAGCGGCAATTATGGGAACGTGGTGCCAAACCCGGCGCTACCGTTGGCCCGGTTGCTCGACCGGATGGCCGAAGCTGCCAGTGAACTAGGTCAGGGCAGCGAGAATTTCCGGGCGGAAGTGGACAAATTCTTTCCAAAGAATTTGCCGGACCGCAAGTATTTTAACCCGTTCTTGTACCCGACCTTTAATATAAACTCGTTCGCGACCGAAGGGTACACCGGCAAAGGCAGCCAGCGGCGGACGATTATCCCAAGCTGGGCCGAGGCTAATATAGATGTGCGCCTCACGCCCGGCCTGGACCCGCAACTGGTCTACGAGCGGCTGGCCGAACTGGTCGAGGAAGCCAACCGGCAAGCCACCGGTCTTATTTTCGAGATTCAGCAGTCGTCGGCCTGCGCGGCTTCCTACACTTCGCCCGCGCGGGAGGGTTTCGGCTGGCTGAAGGAGAACATGGAGAAATACTGGCAGGAAGATTTGCGGCTGATTCCGCTGCTTGGCGGCACCTTGCCGAGCGACGCCTTCACGGACGGCCTGGGCCTCGCGGCGTACTGGCTGCCCGCCGCCAACTCCAACAACCGCCAGCACGACACCAACGAACATTTCGTCCTCGAACACTTCTTCCGGCAGCAGGAGTTTTACGAGCGGCTTGTATCTACGCCGTTAGACTAGCCGGGGTGCCGGGGGCGGCAGCTCACGACCGGGGGAATTGGGAGTATCCCCAATTATTCTCCTTTATAAATCAAGGTGGGGGGCAAAGTTGAAATTTTGCTCCCCCACCTGTTAAAAAACTTGACGGAGTTTCGGGAGTATTGTAATCTGCAAACGCAATGCTAAAGGAAAATCCGCCAGTTGACCGGCCAAAATCCTGGGGCCAGAACGGCCTGAATCTTCTGAAAAGGTGGCGCTACGATTTGCTGGCGCTACTTTTCTTTGGGGTGGTTTCGTTCGTGCTGCTCTGGCCGCTGTCTGGTCACCTGGCCGTATCAACCAACAACGAAGGCGACGCCCTGGAACAGGTCTGGGTGATGGGTTGGGGCAGCCACGCCCTGACGACCGGCCCCGCTAACCTTTTTAACGGCAACATCTTTTACCCCTACCCGAACACCCTGGCCTACGCCGACCACCTGCTGGCCCAGACTTTCCAGGCGCTGCCGGTCTTTTTGCTGACCGGGAACCTTATCC
>CADDZM010000336.1 GCA_902812345.1 Chloroflexota bacterium
TATACATACTGAGGAAACAGAGTTTGAAGGAATAAAATTTCCGGTACCAGTAATAACCAGTAAACAAATTGACATTAGTAATTATTTTGAAAAAGCGAGACTGACTGATCGAACCCCAATACAGTTAAAGATGAATGGTTGGTATCTATTGTTCAAGGAAACATGATAGAGAATTTTCCATAATTAGTTAGGTCAGGAGGTGTTTAATGGCTCAAAATTTTAATGGCTCTGATGAAGCAGGTAAGAAAGTTTATGAGTTGAAACTACAGGAAAGACTGTCAAATAATAAGGTATGCCCGGTCAATGGGAAAAAAGGTAGGCCGGTCCAAAATCAAACCGTAAAGGCTTTACTAAAAATAAGTTTGCGCTCTGTGCATGAAACTCAGCATTTCTTTTGTTCAGATAAAGATTGTCCTGTAGTCTATTACACGGCCGATGGCAATCAAACTTTTGGCATTAACGAGTTGCGCGAGGCTGTTTACCAGAAAGACCCTGCTAACTTAAGTATACCGATCTGCTACTGCTTTCAGCACACCGTCGGCAAAATTCAAGCTGGGTCAAGCCACGAGCGCCAGATAATTGTAGAAGATATAAAACAGGGGATTGCCACAGGTCAGTGTGCCTGCGACTTACGTAACCCGCAGGGGTCATGTTGTCTAGGAAATGTTAACAAACTGGTTAAAAATTTAGAGGCTTAATTTCAATTCAAACCCGGCATTTAAGGAGATAAAACCAAATGCAACCAAACCCAAAGCGGGTGCTATTTGAAAAGGCTTACCCCATCTTGAACGTCCGAAATGTGGCGGCCAGCCTTGATTACTATCTTGATAAGCTGGGCTTTGAAAAAGGTTTTACCTGGCCCCCACCTTGCAACGATCTGGGAGTACCTGAAGTCATCCCCACTTACGGTGAGATCAGCCGAGGCAATTTTGCTTTGCATTTAGCTCAAGAAGAGGAGCCAGGCACACCGGTCTGGGTCTATCTCGATCTCGGTTCAAAGTCAGACCTGAGTGCACTTTACCAGGAGTACCAGATCAGTGGAGCCAGAATTAAAGAGGCTCCTACCGACAAAGAGTGGGATATGCGCGAGATGCTGGTCGAAGATTTAGACGGTCACATCCTTAGAATAGGGGCGCAACTTCACGGCCACGAATAATTTTTATTCAACCTCCAAAAAAGGTCACATGGTTATCCCAGTCATTACCAACTTGGCAATCCTAAACGGTTAAGATGTTCGGAGTCTCACAGAGCCTTCGGCCCGTAGCAAGCGCCTCGTAGAGGTGCGATGCCGGGCACTGTTTTAACAGGTTATAGGCTGCTTGCATAGCAAAGCAGCCCTTGTCCCGCCAGGGATATAACCGTTAAAACAGTAGAAGGCTTTGTCCCGCAGACTGTCCACGCGAAAAGCGGATTTAGCCTCAAAAATGGACAGTCTGCGGTTAATCCTGCGGTTAAGACGCATCGGGGGCCGACTTAACTCTAGAATTAACTCTCAACTTAACTAATCCAGCAGCGGAAAGGACGGCTGGTCGGGCCAGTCATCTTCGAAAAATGCCTGTGTTTCCCTTGTTTCGTCTTGTACCAGGTCTTCGTCCCACAGGTCGCGGCCTTCTCCAACAGCGGTATATACCGGAACCAACTCCCCATCTTCTCCGGTTTTCATGTAGTTATTTTTAATGAAATCCTGGTTTTCGGGTGGGTTGGTTATCAACTCGTCAAGGGTAGTAAGAACGTCTATTTTCAGTTCTGCAACCGGTTCGTTACATAAAACCAGTACCCTGGCCTGGGGAAGGTAGTCCGGCCGGATGGCAGCCCTGAGGCGGCCGACCGCCTGGATAATGTTGGCGGTGTAATCATGCTCAATTGCTTCTTGAACGTCAGGGTCAGTGTCGGATCTCATCCAGCGCCCGGCGGCCCGGCCGTTACTCAACTTATGGTTGTAAAGCCTGAGCTTCATTTGCTGCTGTTGTGCTGATGGTCCAGCCGGTTGGTGGTTTAGTCCCTCCTGTCCCTGTCCGGCGAAGGCCCGGCAGGCAATTACTTCGGCCCGGATGTAATCAATCGGGCGAAGGTGGTGGCCGACCAGCACCAGGCTATCGCAGTCGCTAAAGCGGCTAGTGGCCCGGTGTAAACCCCAGTGCTCGACCCGGCTTCCATCGGGCAGTTGGAGGGCTTGGGAACCGTCCTGAAACCGCAAAGGGACAATCGACAGGTGATTGCTGCCTACGGAGGCGAATGCCCTGATAGCAGCCTCCAAACGCTGTCTGGTGGTCGCATTGAAAAGGTCGCGCTTCGTATACAGACCGGTGGTAACCTGGGTGACGTGAAGGTTTTGCTTTACCCGGTAGTGCAGTTCTTTGAGGTCCGGCAGCAGCATTTTGAGAGCTGGCGGCATGGTGGCGTCCAGCACTACCAGAGTTTTATCCCGCAGTTGTTCAATCAAATGCCGCCTGGGGCGGTGTGCTACCAACACGTATGAGCCGTCAGGCTGGCGGGCAAAGCGCGGTGGGTTCTCCCTATCTTCCAGCGCTTCCAGTAGGTCGGCAGCGGCCCGGAAGGGGAGGACAAGCTTTGCATTATGGCGGTAATGCCGCTCGAAGGCATAAACACCATCATGGTCAGTCCGGTAACTGTCGCGGTAGCAGTCGAGCAGTATCTGGTCCAGGTTCAGCCCTAAAGCGGCAGCGGCGGCTTCAAGGTGTTCGCGGCTCTCCACTAATTGCGCGGTCGCCGGTTGTTCCTTACTCACGGCCAGGGTATCAAAAGCGGTCTCGATAATCCTAAAAAGCTGTTCCCACGCTGGGAAGTTTAACCCCTTAAGAGCTATCTTTTGCCGCCAGCCGCCCAGAATGTCGGTATTTATCGTGATAATTTCGACCAGGTAGCCCAGCAGTTCCTCGTCAACTATAACCCCTCCGTCGAACTCGTTTAGAAGGTCGGAGTTATTTAAAAACGCTTCTTTTGTCGCCACTACTACCTGTGCCTGGCGGCTAATTTTGCGGCTGTGGAGATAACCTTGCGTCTCGCACTTCCACGGCCGGTTAGGGGTCTGGGTGGGATTAAAGCCAAATTCAGCAGCGTGGTCCTGCCAGTTCTGGTCACTGCCGAAAGGGCATTGAGTGCAGACCACACGAGCGGTAACCTGGCGAGCTGCCCCGGCGTCGGCGGCCTGAGGGTTACCGCAATCTTCAGCGGTTGTTTTCCGGCCAACTGTAGTCAGGTCTTGAAGGTCAAACAGGGTCCGGCCTTGTTGAATGGCGGCCAGACCACTCCGAACGGCTTTACCGAGCTTAGTACCCGGTTCAGTCCGCTCGGCTATATTGGCCCGGTTGGGTGCCAGCAGGAGCCAGCGCCCGGTCAGTTTGCCGGACATGAGAGCGTCAGCCAGGGCATCGTCGGCCGCCCGGCTCTTGCCGGTGCCGGTAGGAGAAGTTATAACCCGTTGGGTTTTGTTGGGACTAGGGTGGAACAACAGCCGGTCGAAAAAGGCCCGGTGCTGGGCGCGAGCGCCCTCCAGCGAAAAGAGCGGTCCGACCTGGCTGAAAGCCCGGTCCACTATCATGCCGGGTAAATCGCTAACCAGGCGCGGCCCTTCGATATTGTGGGCAACCAGGGCCTGGTCGAAGCGGAATTCAGCGGCCGCCGCCAAAGCGTCATCCAGACCTTTCCCGGCGGTCTCCGGCCAGTTGAGGAAATAGAAAGACGCTTCAGGTAACCCGGCTGCCAGAAGTTTTAACAGCCGCTGCTCGGCACTCCTGACTTGCAGGTTGTGGCGTTTGTCCTGGTCGAAGGCCAGGGTAACAACCGTCGCGCCTAATTCTTCCAGCGTATGGATTAAATCGGTTTCCTTATAGGCCGCCACCCCGGCCAGGCTGATAGCGTGACAACCCCAGACTTTAGCGGCAATCGAGGCTTTCTTATAACCCTCGGTCACGATCACCATGTGGGCGCTGGCCGCCCCTGGAACGGCCCGGAAGACAGTGAGGGGTGTGCCACCCAACCCGGCATGAGATAACCAGCGGTAGCGGTCCTCACTGCCTTTTGGTTGGTCTTTACGAATCTGGATGCCCAGGATTTCGCCTTTGATACTTTTGGCGGGGAAAAGAATTCCGTTCGCGGCTCCGGCGATTGTCCAGTAGTTCCGGGCGTTTCCCCGTTCAACTTTCAACATGACCGGATGCCGCCTGGCAATTTCTTCCCCGAATTGTTTTACAAGCTGGCGGGCAATGGTCGAGGCCTCGGAATAGTTGAGAGAGCCGCAACCGGCCGGGTCAACCCCGGCAGCGGTTAGATACTGGCGGTGGGAGTCGGAAAGAGGACACAGCGCTAGAAAGGCCCGGTTTATCCGGTTCACCATTTCACTTGGCAGCGGTTTAATTTCGGCTTCGGCGGGGTCGGTTTTTAAAAGGCTGGCCTTAAAATCGGCAATAGTTACGCCGTTATCAGAAGGCGCGAGCTGGTGCAGCCAACCGCCCTGGCGGTGGCGCATCGGGACGCCGCTCGGGACGCGCATACAGTGAGCGGTCTTGCCGTCGTCCGAAACTTCGCAATAACCTGATTTTCCGCAAACCGGGCAGGGGTATCGCCTGGTCGTGCGTACCCAGCGTACCGGATTTAATGAAAGTGAGATTAAGTTTTGAGACATAGGAAACTCCACCTATTGACGGTTGAGCCTCCTCATGCTAAGATGAAGTTAGCAATAAGAAAAGCTCCTAGTAATAGGCTTTCAAGTTTGTAGAAAATCCTTAAACCTTGGTCGGAGTAGAGGATTTTCGTAGAAAATAAAATTGTTTCAAAAAATCACTTGACTTGCAGGTCGAGTGTTTTTTTTTAATTTTCTTTAGAAGAATAACTCCTGTTTGCTTACAAATGGAAAAAAAAGTCCGAGTCCCGACCGGCGTGAGTCTAGCAGGTCCAAAATTATGATAGCATACTATTAAAACATGTCGAGTCATGAATCACCCGCGATTCTAGCTAGTTTAAAGTTCTGGTCAGAAGACCGCTGACCTGGCCGATAGATATTCCCCTTAATTTGAATTTATCCAGCACTCGTTTCGACGCCTGAAGCTTTTCTTTATTCGGAAAAACCCCAAAAATTGGAATCGTATCTTTGATCCCGCCGTATTCTATTTGGCGTTCTTCCCAGAATTTATCTGTGGCGCGAGGGTGGGGCAAGATAAAAACAACCGCAGCATGACAGGTCGGCAGATAGGCCAGGTGATGATTGGCCCGAAGTGGCACCATAAGGGTGTGCGAACCGTGTCTATCTGAAGGTAAACGCCCGGTTCGCTGGTACTCTTGCCAGGTCAGAACTTGACATAACCATTCGTATTGCTCGGTGGTTTTCGGCAGTCGGTTAGTCGAACTAGACTTGAAGCTCTTTACCAGTTTCCAACCGCCCTGGGCCAGTC
Organism: Chloroflexota bacterium; assembly: GCA_902812345.1. Lineage (GTDB taxonomy): Bacteria > Chloroflexota > Chloroflexia > Chloroheliales > Chloroheliaceae > 54-19. The sequence goes on from CADDZM010000336.1 coordinate 5,412, forward strand.
CGATTTGTTCTTCCAGGTCAATTTCAAGTTTGTGAATTTCAGCCTGATACCGGCTGATAGGGCGCTCGAAGTGCCTGCCGTATTTTTCAAAGTTTATCAGTCTGGCTCCCGGCCTGGCTAAAACCCACTGGTGCAAGCTGGCGTTACCTTTAACACCCCTGACGACTTCCCGCCGGATCAGGCCAGCCCTTTTAAGTTTAGTCAGCTCAACCTGCGTCTGGTTAAAGGACTTGCCTTCGAGGGCCGCCCCGGTTTTGTCCCAGACTTGTTTTGAAGATAAATATTTGTATTCGGCCAGCGTGGTTAAAATCTTCTGTTTGTAATCTGAACGTTCGGTACTCATAAACTCCTCTAGCCAATAACCATAACTTCAATCAAACTGCCTGCTCCGGCCTCACTAATTTCCTGGTGAATGCGGGCGGCCCGGTTCGGCGTGGTAACCCAGGTTGTGTAGATACCGGCGCGGGCGATCCCTGAGATTTTCTGTCGTAAGACTTTGCCGTAATAAGCGCCATCCACTTCGATATTCTGATTGGTTATCTCGCCGGTGGCCGGATTGATTATCACGGCCTGGGCGTCGGCTATTCCGCCAATACGGCCCCAGGCCCGGGTCCCAGGGCGCTGCTTTAGCCGGGCCTGGCTGTGTAACTGGCGTTCGTTGAGCCAACCGGAAAGTTCCAGACCGCGACTTTTCAACTGCTGGTGTAAACGAAACCGGGCTTGTTGGGCCATAAGCTGCTGGTGTATTTCGTTGTAAGCCGGGAGTTTCGTTATCATAAATTTCCGCTCAACCGGATTAAAGTTTTCCCTGGCCCCTTTTCGGGTAAGGCAAAAGACCAGTTCGTTCTTAGCGTCTCTGGTATCAACGTAGTGGCTTTCGATAAATCCGGCCTTTTCAAGTTGAGTGAGACGCTCGCGGCAGGTCCGTTCTTTGGCACCCGGCCAGAACCGCTCATGAAGCACCTTGAAACTAGAAACCCCGTCCGTACCCAGT
>CADDZM010000337.1 GCA_902812345.1 Chloroflexota bacterium
ATACCAGAGTGGTGCTGGCCGTCACGAAAGGATAGCCGCCCCAATCCGGGTCAAGCAAAGCCGCCTGGGCGCCTTCCAGAAGCACCCCCTTACCGTCCCGGATGGCATCCTGGACCAGGCCGAAAGTCTCGCGGACGAAAGGCTGGATATAGTTGTAGTATTCCAGGTAATCGGCGGCAATCTTGTCAGCGCTCATGCTCTCGCCACCAAGGGCAACGCTAAGGCGGTTCTTGATGGAAACCTGCAAGCCCAGTTTCTCGGAAAAAAGGCTGCGCCGGGCCAGGTCGGAGAGCCGAATACCGTTATACCCGGCTTTATCCGCGTAGGCCGGGCCGATACCCCGGCCGGTAGTGCCGGTGCTAAGGCGGCCTTTGGCCTCTTCGTAAAGACGGTCCAGGGCGCGGTGGTAAGGCAAAATCAGGTGGCAGCGCGGCGAGATAAAGAGGCGGCCTTTGAAATCAATGCCGTGCGCCTCGAACTCGCGCAACTCCTCGACCAGGCCCGGTAAATCAATTACAACGCCTGGGCCGATGATACAGACCGCTTGCCGGTGAAAAATCCCGCTGGGAACGAGGTGAAGTTTGAAAGTGCCGTACTCGTTGACGATGGTATGTCCGGCGTTATTGCCGCCGTTATAGCGCACCACCAGGTCGGCGCCCGCCGCCAGGATGTCTACAAACTTACCTTTACCTTCGTCGCCCCACTGTGCCCCTACAATTGCGGTAACAGACATAATTAGAATCTCCTTCTATAGGGAAATTATTTAGAAATTACCTAGAAGAAGTATTCCAAAACTCCTTTTTTTAGCCTGAGAGCTATATAATGAGCTAAAGATCCGAGCCTTGAAAACTTCCAACAAAAAAACGGCTCCGCTCGGGCCGTTTTTGAGTTAGCCTAGTTTATTTTAACACGGTCGCAAACTTTGAACAAATTGCCGATAACATATCCTGGACGAGGCCGGCGCAAGCGAATTTACTTGAACTGCACATTCAAAAAGGGTATTCTAACACCGGGTGTCTTTTAAAGATGCCAATATATTGTCATGATATAGGGTTTAGTTAATAAATTACGTTAAGCATTTTCTTTAGAAATTTTTAGGACTTTCGCTTGAAACAATTATTTTGAGTTTGATTTCCTCGATCCCCGAAAGCTTCTCAGGTTCAAAGCGAAAGTCGTAATTTTATAAGCCTTTATTCAAAAGAAATGGAGAACCACATATGGCAACCTTAACCCCCGAACAGCGCAAACTATTTGAAGACAAGAACCTGGTGAACGTGGCAACCCTCGGCAAGGACGGCACGCCCCGCTCGACCGCTATCTGGGTTGACCTTGATGGCGATGACGTGCTTTTAAACGGTCCTATGAGCCGGGCCTGGATGCAAAATCTCAAGCGCGACCCCCACGTAGCCCTGAACGTCTTCGACCGGACGAACATCTACCAGCAGGTTAACCTGCTGGGCGAAGTGGTGAATATTACTTCCGAGGGCGGCGAGGAACATATTGATAAATTATCTATGAAGTATGGTGGCCGGTTGTATCCCGACCACCGCCCAGACGACCCCCGCTTTATCGCTCGCGTGCGGATTACAAAGGTAATCGGCAGGTAAACCGAGAGCGTCCAACCATTATTAGCAAGGATTTCCTTGCCCAACCCCGGCTGATGTAATATAATCCGAGCGGAACACCCGGCCCGGGTTATAACGATTGGCCGGGGTCTAATTTACTACAGAAAGCACGTCCCAATGGAAAAGCGCACTATTGACCTGCTAAACCGGCAGGAAACCCTTCCCGGCTACCACCGGGCCACCCCCAAAGTGGAAATCCTGCCCCGCGAGCCAAAACCAGCCTGGCTTAAATCTAAACTGCCGACCGACCGCAACTATTTTGAACTTAAAAAAATTATGCGGGATAAAGGGTTGCACACCGTTTGCGAAGAAGCCAACTGCCCGAATATCAGTGAATGCTGGTCGAACCGGACAGCCACTTTCCTCATCCTGGGCGAGATTTGCACGCGGGCTTGCGGGTATTGCGATGTTACCAGCGGCAAGCCCCTTCCCCTCGACGAGGACGAGCCGCGCAAGGTGGCCGAAGCGGTTAAGGCTATGGGCCTGCAACACGTGGTTATCACGTCGGTCAACCGCGACGACCTGCCCGATGGCGGTTCGCATATTTTCAAGGCGATGGTCGAAAGAATCCGCCAGGAAGTGCCGGGCTGCCGCATCGAACTGCTAATCCCCGACTTTTGCGGCGATTGGGACAGCCTGGCCGAAGTGATGAGTTCGCCGCCGGAAATCTTGAACTATAACACCGAAACGGTGCCGAGCCTCTACCGGCGGGTTCGCCATAAAGCCCGCTACGACCGCACCCTGGAAGTGCTGCGCCGGGCTAAAGAAATGGGCCGCCACTACAATGTCGTCACGAAATCGGGCATTATGGTCGGCCTGGGCGAGACCAAAGAAGAGCTTATCCAGGTGATGAAGGATTTGCGCTCGGTGGACGTGGATGTTTTAACGCTCGGCCAGTATATGCGGCCATCGCTCAAACATCTCAAAGTCGAACGTTATTACACCCCTGACGAGTTCGCCGAGCTTAAAGAAATCGGGTTGGCGCACGGCTTCAAGTTTGTTGAGAGCGGCCCGCTGGTGCGCAGCAGTTACCACGCCCACGAACAGGTTCCGGGCGTTTAGGAGGTTTTTTGGCATGGTCCAGGCGATTATACTTATTAAAGTCGAACGCACCAGTATCCCCGCTACCGCCGAGCAATTGCTGGCTATCGAGGGCGTGCAGGAGGTCTATTCCGTAACCGGCGAATACGACCTGGTGGCAATGGTCCGGGTCAAGGAGTACGACAGTCTGGCCGAGGTTGTGACCGGGAAAATCGCCCGCATCACGACCATCCAGGATACCAGCACGATGGTTGCCTTCAAGGTTTACAGCCGCGAAGACCTGGAGCAGACCTGGCAAATTGGCGTAGACTAAACTTTTATAAATTAAAAAGACTCCCATTTCCCGGGGAGTCTTTTTTCATTTAAATTATAAAGAGCCATGCCCTATCGGAGTTGGACACAGCTCTGCTTCGTGTGATAGGAGCTTGCGGATTTTGTGCAAATCCTTGAAAAATTGGTTATTAGTGCTTTTACTGGAATAGTAGTTAAATCCTATATCTCAATTGTAAAATCCAGGTTAAAAAAGTGTTAACTAAGTGTTAAATGACTAAGCTGGTTATTTGTTTTTAACAAGTTCAACACTTTTTGAATTTACCTTTAAGGGTTCATTAGGGCGTTCCTGGATATTAGGTTTTACAAAAGACGGTAGAGTTATAATAAACTGAGTGCCTTTATTCAGTTCGCTAGCGGCCTCGATTTTCCCGCCGTGAGCCTGGATAATTTCCCGGCTAATCGCCAGGCCCAGGCCGGTGCCTTCTTCCGCCAGGTCACGCCGCCGGGATTTATCGGACTGGTAAAACCGCTCGAAGATATTTGGCAGGTCTGCCGCCGCGATACCCGCCCCGCTATCAGTGACGGAAGCGATTATATTCGTCGCGGTGCGGTAGGCCATCAACCGGATAGTACCGCCCGCCGGGGTGAATTTGAGAGCGTTGTGAATCAAGTTGCTAAAGACCTGGTTGAGCCGGTCGGGGTCGCCTTTGAGCAGGAGTGGCGACTTGAAATCGGTTAGCAATTTCACTTCATTAGAGTGGGCCTGGGGCGCGAAGCTGTCGGCGCAATTTTTGAGAACCTGGGCCAAATCAAGTTCGCTCAGGTGCAAAGCCGCCTGGCCGCTTTCCAGTTTGGAGAGATCGAGCAGGCCGTTGACCAGCCGGATCATGCGGGCGGTTTCGTGCGAAATAATCTCAGCAGGCCGTACGAAATCTTCGGGACGGCGCAAGATGCCATCCAGCATGGCCTGGGAAAAGCCCTGGATACTGGTCAGGGGCGTTTTAAGTTCGTGCGAAACATTGGCGATAAGCTGGCGCTGGATGCGCTGGGATTTATCCACGTTGTAAGTCATCTGGTTAAAGGTTTCGGCCAGGCGGGTCAATTCGTAGCCGCCTTCAGGCTGGACCCGCTGGGCATAATCGCCCCTGGCGACGGCCTGGCTTGCTTCGGTAAGACGCACCAGGGGGCGGGTCAGGCTGCGGGCCAGCAAAAACCCGGCCAGCGACGCAACCAGCAGCGCCACCCCCCCGGCCCCGGCCAGGATAAGCGAGAGGTCTTGCCAGACTTCGTGCGCCGGAATATCGGGCACGACCAGGGCCAGGATGTAGGGCTGCGGCACGTTCTGATTGGTCAGACCGAAAAGATTCGGCGCAGTCTCACGGGGCAAACCTCGCCAGACCAGCGAATAAACCTGCCCGTTAGGAGCCGTAAGGCTGGCGTCTTGCCGCCCGTTTGAGGTAGAGTTCGTGATGCGGGTGAACTGGACAAAATTACCTGCCAGCGAGGCTTTCGGGTCGGCAGCGGTATCAACCATCACCTGCTGGTCTTTCTCGGTAATAATCAGCAGGCGGCCGTTACCCTGGGTAAAATCAGCAAACCGCTGGCGAATTACGTCCACCGGCAGGGGATCGGGCCACTTGCGGTTTTTTACCGCCGCGTCTGGATTAAGAACCATCAGGTCTTTGAAAGGGGAAGTCTTGGTGTTCTGGAAAAGGACGTACAGGGTATTAAGACGCTGGCCCTCTTCGACCATTGTCCGCTGGCGTTCCTCTTTAACCTGGTCGTCCTGGTAACGCTGCAAGAGCGGTAAGGCTACCGCCACCGAAGCGGCCACCGCAATCAAGGCCACGAAGGAGTAGGTGATAATCAGTTTAGTGCTGAGACGCCAGCCTTTTTCTCTGCCGGTTGTTACTACCATAGTCTTGCCCTTAAAATCTTACGTTTAACGGTTTACGTTCAACGACTTCGCTTAGCCGCCAGCCTTTCAACTGCTGGAAGCGCAGCGTTTCCCACCACTTCCCGGCCCAATCCTCGGAATAAAACTCAATCAGTTGGAGGTCTTGCGCCTGGAAAGCCCCTTTCAGGGAAGTATCAAAAATATACTGGCACAAGCCCATTATTTGGGCGTGCAGTCCCGCTTCGAACGGCGCGTCACCCTGGACGAGCGTGATGTGAGGCGGGAAATTAGGCCCAACCGGTTCGACCGGCGAGAAAATATCGTCCTCCGCGATAAAAGGCTGCACCACCTCCCCGATAGCATTATGTAAAGCGAGGAAAGCATCCGTCCGCCGCAAGCCGATAAGAATACTCGCCTTACCCGGCCCGCGATTGAGATCCCAGAGTTCGTCCAGGGCGGTTTCAAAGGCCGGGGTTCCGGCAAAAAGTTTGTCCAGAGCCGGAATAAATTCGGCGGGCGTATGACCCTCGGCCAGTTTCGTAAAGCCTTTCAGGGTACAATGAGCCATAAAAGCCCCACCCGTCCGGCAATTGAACTCGCTTTTCAGCAAAGTATGGGCGACGCCGATTTTATACATCAAAGGTGGCGGCGGTATCAGGTAAACGCCGTACTGGTAATAGCGCATAGCCGGTGGGCTTCTCCCAAAAATTAGTCGTTTTCAAAAACCAAAATTGCCTGTTCGCCTCAAGACGAGCAGGGATGTTTTAAACCAATCCATTTTAGCATACCCCGTAAATGTAAAGCTCAAATTAGGAGGGTGTTAAGTCTTTGTAAAAAGGCCCGCGAAATCTGCTAAAATTATATAATGAATACCAATTCTGAAGACCGCAACTGGCAAGTTTTGCTCCTGGGCGGCGCGTCAGGGGTGGGTAAGACCAGCGTAAGTTACCGCCTGGCCCAACACTTTGGCGTCGGCCTGACCGAAGTGGACGACTTCCAGGTAATTTTAGAAAAACTAACCACGCCGGAGCAGATGCCGCTACTGCATTTCTGGCGCACCCACCGGGAAGAATTTTTGCGCTGGACCGGGCAAGAACGGCTGGCGCACTTCATCCGGGTCTGCAAGGAAGTATTCGGCCCGGCCCTGGAAGCGGTTATCGCCAACCATCTCGAAACCAGCACCCCGGTCGTCCTGGAAGGCGACTTTATCCTGCCAGCCCTGGCGGCGCTGGCGAAATATGAAGAAATTGAACCCCTCGGACAGGTCAAAGCCCTCTTTATTTACGAAGACGACGAAACCCAGATTGCCCGGAACTTCGGGCGGCGCGAAGGTCGCGAACAGAACGAGCGCGCCCGGTCGTCCTGGCTTTTCAGTGAATGGTTGCGGCAGGACTGCGCCCGGCTTAATTTACAGGCTATTCCGGCGCGGCCCTGGGATAAGGTTTTCGAGCGGGCTTTAACCGCTATCGGAAGAAAGTAAAAATACTACCAAATAAATCATCCCCGCCGCAAGCAGCGGGGTATTTAGCGAATTGCTCTTGTGGGTCGTCCTTCCGAATAAGGAAG
>CADDZM010000338.1 GCA_902812345.1 Chloroflexota bacterium
GGAAATCGTTGACAAGTTACTGGTGCCTGCTTTAACCAGAGATTATCACTTAACCGATTTCAGGCGGGGAAATGATAAGTGGATTTCTGCCTTTGGTAAGTTAAAGAGCAAAGCGGAAGAAGCTAAGATAATTCTTTCACACCAGGCTGAAACCGAAATCTTTATTGATGACATCTGTGTGGACGACCGGGGTGAGACGGTCCAGTTGGAATACGAGCTATCCCGACAGGCCCTGGAAAGGCTGGCAGAACCAACGATTCGCCGTTCTATTCAAAAATGCCGCGAATTATTGAGAGAAAAAAGGTTAGACGCCCATAACCTTGAAAAGGTCATTCTGGTTGGCGGGCCGACTTTGATGCCGGGCCTTCGGGAACGTTTGGCTGATAATATCGAAGGACTGGGGCTTCCTCTCGATTTTAGTATTGACCCCTTGACTGTGGTTGCACGTGGGGCGGCTGTTTTCGCCGGAACCCAACGATTGTCAATCTCTGAAGAAAAACGGGAAAGAAACAACTCGTCCACAGTTTTTACAGTAGCCTTTCCCAACTGGAACTTTGTAGGGAGCGATACCGACCCGCTCATCGCCGGTCGGGTAAGTTCTCCGGCAACCGGTAACCTGGCGGGCTACAATCTCGAACTTATAAATCAGCAGACGGGTTACCGGAGCGGGAAACTGGCTCTTGCACCCAATGGTGGCTTCATGACCACCCTTTTTGCCGAAGAGCAAATCCCGAATGTGTACTCCGTTCAACTGCAAGACCCCCTGGGTACCCTTCAGGAAATAGTAACCGACCCCGAAACATTAAGTTATAAGGTCGGGCTGGTAATAAAAACCCCGCCTTTACTTAAGGCGATTGGGATAGAGTTGGTTAATAACGAGATCATGGGGATTTTGGAGGCGGGGACGCCCTTGCCGGGTCGGAAAACCAATATTCCTTTGCGAACTACTGTTGAGGTACGTCCGGGACAAGCAGTAGGTATAATTCGAATTCCGGTAATAGAAGGGAATTACCCTAAAGCTGACCGTAATAAACGGATTGGCAAGCTTGAAATTATGGCCCACCAGGTTCGGCGAACTATTCCGGTGGGCAGCGAAATAGAGCTAACCGTGGAAATTGACGAGTCACGTTTACTTAAGGCTACCGCTTATATCCCGGTCCTTGACGAAGAATTCGAGCAGGTTATTAACCTCAGGGAGCAGAATGCACCGGACCCGGTAAAGCTGAAAGAAACGGTCCAAAAGGAAAAGGCGCGCCTGGAAACTTTTAAAGAAGAAGCTCAACAACCTGGAAACGGGGCAGCCAGAAAAGTTATTGCTCAACTTCAAGAAGATGGTCTTGAGCAGGATATAGATCAAAGCCTTGGGGCAGCCGGTAATGACCCCGACGCGGCGGCGAAAGGAGAAAGCCGGTTATTGGAATTAAAGGTAAAACTGGACCAGGTGGAAGAAATGCTGGAATGGCCCACTCTAGTAAAACAGGCCGAAAACTTGATTGTAATAGCCCATGATGAGGTTAAACGGTTTGGTAAAAGCGAAGAGCAACAGGTGATTGCGCAACATGTTAAGGATGTCCAAGAGGCTATTGCCAGTAATAATCGAGTGTTATTGATACAACGTAACGAAGAACTGGTAAATGCAATCAGGCGGGTTCTGCAACGCGTTGGAATTTTGGATGTTATTTATTTCCAAAGGCTTTGTAAAGATAAAGCCGAAATGCGCAATCAGCAATTGGCAGAACGCCTGATTGCTTCCGGCGTAAAAGCCATGAACGCTGAGGATAGTGACGCTTTAAGAGCTATAAACAGGCAACTCATTGATTTATTACCGTCGCCACCGCCTCCTCCTGATGCCAGTACTGTTATGCGAGGATAAGCTACTCTAATTTAACCCGGAGGATGTATCATGCTTGCCACTAAACACCAGGGTTTAATAAAGGCTGTTGGGCCAAATCTTTATCGCAAAAACCCCTTTCGCCTGGCTGAATTGGCGGTAGAGGCTTCCCCTAAAGAAATTAAAAAGAGGGGGCAAATAATTAAACTGGCTCTGGAAAATGAGTTGCCGGTTCCGGTTGGGTCAGCCAAAGCGTTGCCGTTAGGTAATCTGCCGGATATTTCAATCATTAGTGAAGCTTTGCTAAAGCTCGATGCGCCGGAAGAGCGGCTGGTAGCTGAATTCTTCTGGTTTTGGCCTGACCAGGCAGGTGAAAGTAGCCGGGATGAAGCCTTAAAAGCCCTTGGCAGCGGTGCTGTCAGCCAGGCAAAAGAGTTATGGCTCGCGCAAATCGGGTCCGGTGAAGCGAACCCAATAGCCGCTCATAATCTAGCGGTGTTGGCTCACTGCCAGGCGCTTGACCTGGAACACTATGCTAAAGAACGGGCTTTAACCTCTAGTGAACAAACTGAGTTGGCCGGTTACTGGAAAGAGGCTTACAATTATTGGGCTTCCCTGCTAGACGCGCCAGTTTTTTGGAACCGCTTAAAAGCCCGTTTGGTTGAAATAGATGACCCTCGTTTAACCCTTGATATTGCCAACCAGGTTAAAGATACTCTTGGGGTAGCGGTGCTCTTAATTAATGTCACCCTTGCCATAGAAGCAATTGAGAAAGGCGAAACTTTTTTCACAAACCTGCATTTACAACTGGTAAGAGAATCAAAATTCGGCCAGGAGGAAATTAAAGAAGCGGGTTATATCGGCACCCGGTCAATTCAAGATCAAATTAAGAATTTAACTTCCACCAGCTATGAGCGGTCAATAGATAACCCTGCTACTGCGAATAAGGAAGTCACTGAATTACTTGATAAGACTGGCCCACTCTTAAAGATTATAAATTGGATCTTTGCCACCTCAGATGCAGTTGGCATAGCTGTTTTTGATGATGTTGCACTAACCGGCCGGCGCTGCTTAATTCAATATGTAAATAAGTTTGAGGACTGGAAAACCGGTTATGAGGTTTTAAGCCGCTTAAAGCAAGTAGCCAGGAGCGAAAGCGCCCGATCAACCATAGACGCTGATTTGCAAAGCTGTCTTCAAAACTACCGGGCCAAACAGGCTGCAACTCTGGCTGTTCGGCAACAGCAGCTAAGGCTTCAAGATCGAATTCCGGTAAAGGCTGGTGCTTACTCTTCCAGTCAATCCTCAAGTAGTCGTTCCTTTGAGCTTTGCCAGTCATGCAGTTTGCCAAAGGCCCTTACTAAAGTTTCCTTCAGTTATAACATCGGTATGCTTTTTAGTCGTAGAGAACGTACCACCGCTGGCACCTTTTGCTTTAATTGTTCTGACAAATATTTCTGGCGGTACACTTTTATTAACCTGGTTTTTGGTTGGTGGGGTCTTATTTCATTCTTTATGACCCTGCTCTTTTTGTTAAAAAATATCTTTTACTACGGGAAAGTTATAAACAAAGCCGGTTTAACCTTTGGAAATTCTATAAGGTTGAGCCTCTGGCTTTCATTAGTGGGCGGTTGGATAATAGCCATAATATTTATAGCAGCAAGTTCAAATACCAGTACCAATACCAGAGTTATTACTGCTCAAAAACCACCAACCCCGGTTGTTGCAGCCATCCCATCTACCGAAAGAAGTGATAATGCACCAATTTCTAATCCTACCCAAGCAGCTGCGGCCACCCCGGTGCCTACAATAATGAAAGCACTGCCGGCCACCCCGGTGCCTACAATAATGAAAGCACCACCACCCACCCCGATTCCGACACCTAGACGTATTCCTCCGACAGCCACCATAGTGCCGGAACAACGCCTATATGACCTGCCCCCTTCATATCAATTTGGGATTTTATATGCAAACGCTGCCGCTTATGATCAACCAGCAGGCTATATTGTTAAATATTACCAGGCAGATTCAATTGTAAACTGGATAGCCGGGAAAGGGGATTGCCAATGGTTCGAAACAAGTGAAAGGCTGTTTATTCACGAAAGAGATATAGAAAGTTTTTACGAGAGCTATGCTGCTGCCGCCGCGGCAATTGATGGAACCGGCCCGCGTTACGAACTTACAGATGAGTTCAGGTCAAGAACTTCCTGCCTTGCATCTTAAAACAGAACATCTGGAGGCATTCGTTTTCGTGTATTCAAAACTAATTAGTTTTTAGGGTATTGTCACCGATATGTGGAAAAGTCTTCATATGTAATCCAGAGGACCTGATGCTTATAAATCCGGTCGTTTGTTACTCAGGGCCTGTAATTAGCATGGCCTTTAGTCCTGATGCTAAAGTTCTGGCAAGTGGAGGCTCTGATTGTACAATCGGTTTGACTTCTGTTCCTTAATGTAAGGGTTTACATTTAAGGAATAAAAAGAAGAGGGAAATGTATCCTTCTTTTATGGATAAATAGCTTATGTGAACCCGAGTTCCTAAAACTGGTCTTTTATTAGCTAATCCTCCAGGCCAAACATCTCAGCGATCTGGGCGGCATGTTCGTTCTCGGCCTGGCGCATTGCCGCCAGGTATTGCCCCGTGGTAGCCAGCGAACTATGGCCGAGCCTGCTCTGAATAGTACTGACTTTAGCTCCGGCATCCTCCATCGCGCGGGCGAAGGTATGCCGCAAAGTATGGACCTTGCTCACCCCAAGCCGTTTCTCACAGATGTCGGCGACCGTCTGAATACCCAGGGCTTCCCCTTTATTTCTAGGCGAGAGACTAACCCAGACGGGAGCATCTTTAGGTAACGTACCCAATTTAGGGGTGGTATAATAAGCCGCCAACCAGTCCATCACGGAACGGCTGATCCCCGGAGTAAGAATGTCGCTGGTAGTTTTACCACCTTTGGTCCGTCGCCAGTTCAAAGTGAGCTTGCCGCCCTCTCCCTGCCGCAAATCGCCCCAGCGTAGCCCCGCTAACTCGGAAAGCCGTCGGCCGGTCTGGATGCCGACCGAAAGCAGGGCCAGGTCGCGCTTTCCGGCAAGGGTGGAGCGGTCAATCTCGGCCAGCTTGTGTTTACCTTCTTTAGGTGTGAGCCACTTGACCCCGGCATACGCCTGCACCGGCCGGCGTTCTACCCGGCCAATTGGGTTCTCTTCCTTTATATAGCCTCTTTTCCGGGCAAAGGCGTAGAAGCTGGAGAGTATTGCCAGCCGCTTGTTATAAGTGGCGCTGCCAATGGTCTGGCCCTTAGTCGAAAATCCGGCCCAGGCCTGAGCAAGGGTTGCTACAACAGCCGGATCGGAGTCGAGGTCAAGGCTGGCCTGGCGGAGGGTTTGCCGGAAACTGTTGAGGTGTTCGCGGTAGTTAAGGGCCGTATTGAGGCTGTGGCTGCGGCCGGACTTGGCATCCAGCCAGACCGCAATCGCCAGTTCCAGACCGGACTTTTCCTGCCAGCCGACAATTTCCTGGTTATGGCTCATTGTGTCCACCAACCGCTTTCTTCAATACTGTCGCCGTTACTATTATTGCTACTTTTCGCTCTCGCTCTGATTGGTTTCTGACCTGGGTTTCGGTACTGGGCAGGCAGTTTCCCGGCTCTTACATCATAACCCAGCCACAGATAAAGCGATCCAGGGCCATCCAACACTATATAAAAGTAACTTTTCCCCTGAACTACGGCTAGGCTACCGAGATAGGAGGCTTCCATCTCGGCGTCACGTTCTGAGAGAAAAGCGAAAGGCAATTGCCAGAAAATAGTTTTAAGCCGGTTGACCCGGTAAAGGTGCCAGAGTTGCGGGTCGGGCGCTATTGGAACCTGCGGGGGCGGCCTTTTCCTTTTGAAGCGCTTACGGGTGGAAGTAGGTTTGGCAGATTTAGGCCGGGCTGGTCCAGGTTTTGGCATTTGAACTTTCTTCTTTTTACATACTCTTTACTTGCTGAATCGCTCGGCAGCTGAAACGGGGCCAACCTTTAAGTATATGGTTTTCCGGCAGCGTTGCGGCGACAGATTAGGGGCATCGTAGAATTCTGTCCAATAATGCGCCGCTCTGGTAGATGCAACGCCAGCCTATTTTAGCACCTAATTTTGCGGAAAATCCAATTACAAAGAATGATAGTTCTTTGTAATTAGACAAAGGCAATAAAAAATTCTACTTCAGTACCTATTTATTGGTAGTACCACACCATAGCGTGAAAAAGGCACTTTAACAACTTAAGACTTGAAAAATAAACGTCCATCGGGTCTAATTCTGATATGCACAATGAATTAAAATCAGAATTGCCGGTGGACGTGGCGGAGCATTTCTGCCCTAACCCCCATTGTCCCTTACTCGGCCTAATTGGTCAAGGTAATATTTCGATCCATTCTAAAAAGGAAGGCCTGTTATGGCTACTTTGGCAATCCTGGGGTATAATTGAGGTCAGGATAAGACTGACTTGGATTTATAACCAGGAGTAAATGTTTGTTCAAGGCGCTACTTTCTCCGATTAAAAACTGCTGTATGCGGGACGC
>CADDZM010000339.1 GCA_902812345.1 Chloroflexota bacterium
GGAGCTGGGCCTTTTCACCAAACAGGAAGCAACCGCCTTCTGGCAAGAACTTCACCGCCAATTCGGCCAACTCTGGCCGGAAGGTTCGGTGTCTTAACCTGTCTTATTTAAAAGATTAAACTAAAGAAAGAATTTACAGGAAGAATTTTGGAATATATTGAACCGGAAGAAATCGAAGTTGACCGCCCTAAAGGCGAAATAAGAATAAAATGGAATGACGGCCACGCCGGGTACACCGAGCTTACTACCTTGCGTTGGAATTGCCCCTGCGCTGCCTGCAAAGGTGAAATGGGCCAGCCGGGCCGCCTTGACTTTATCAACAGGTTAAACCCTGACGAGACCCGCCTGAACCGCCTGGAAGCGGTCGGCCTTTACGCCCTCAAGCCGGTCTGGGAAGACGGCCACGAAACGGGCCTCTACACCTACGAACACCTGCGCGACCTCTGCCAGTGTGATGTTTGTATGGCTGAAAAACCGGGCAAATTTAATAACCGGCGCCTGGTCAGCTAGATTTGGGTATACCTATTATAAAAGTTGTTTATTTAAATTACTGATATAGAAAGCGAGTTCTTTATGACCCAGGAGCGAAACCCTCTGACAATCATGGCGGTGCATGCTCACCCTGATGACGAAACCACCAGCGGCGGCCCTTCCCTGGTGAAATACCGGGCCGAAGGCGTTCGTACTGTCGTTGTCACCTGCACCGATGGAGTGGAAGGCGAAATGCACGACCCTGACCTCGACCCCGATTGGGCTTTGCCGCGCATGGCCGAAATCCGGCGAGGCGAGATGGAGCGGGCCGCTAAAATAATGAACCTGAGCGCCCACGAATGGCTTGGCTACCGCGATAGCGGCATGATGGGAACACCCGCCAATGATAATCCGGCCTCTTTCTGGAAAGCTGATATGACCGAAGCCACCGGGCGGCTGGTTAAACTTATCCGCAAGCACCGGCCCCAGGTTATGCTGACCTATAATTCTAACGGCGGCTACGGCCACCCCGACCATATCAACGCTCATAAGGTAGCCTCGGCGGCGTTCGAGTATGCCGGAGATGTGGACCGCTACCCGGTTGAAGAATTTGGCGAACCCTGGGAGCCGTCCAAGCTCTACACGACCGCCTTTAGCCGGACAGCCTGGCAGCAGGTCTGGAAGCTTCTACGTGAGAAGGGCGAGCCCTGGCCTTTCGACCCGCCCAAACCGGAGGAAGAAAAGGAAGTTGAAGCGCTCCAGGTTGACACTGTTGCTAAAAAGGAGTTGCCCCCGGAATGGGGTACACCTGACACGGAAATCACGACCACTATTGAAGTGGGCGATAGCTGGAAAGTCGCTCACGAGGCCCTGTTTACCCACCGCACCCAGGTTGACCCGGAGAATCCTTTCTGGAAGATTCGGGAAACTTATGGAAACATCCTGGTCGCTAACGACTCGTTTATTCTTTTCAAGTCGCGGGTTCCAGCCCAGCGTCCCGAGTATGATTTGTTCGCCGGGCTTCGCTAATAGTTTTCGGCATAATAAAAAAAGCGCCTCTAAAAAGGCGCTTCTTGCTTTTAAACAGCAAAAAATTAAACCTGCCCAAGACTGAACGCAGCCAGCAGAAGCAAAGCGATGCCCAGGGCCAGGAACACCAGGGCCGCCCGGCGCTGCCAGCTTGCGCGGCGGACTAACCGCCCATGCCCGGCGTGCCCGGCAATACCCCTGGCGAAGACTTCTTCTTTCCCGGCAGGCTCAAACCCGGCGGCTCGTTTCAGCCACCAGGCCCGGCGGCAGTAGACATATGCGCCGATTTCGCTGGCCCGGATTACCGGTTTTTTTGCCCTGGCTTTGCTCATAATTTCCCTGAAAATTCTAGCGGAGAGAGCGGCTCGACCCCAGCCGGAAGCCCTGGACCGCCAGGGGGCGCAGGTGCAGCAGACCCAGGTGAGTTAGACCTTCGCTTTCAGTGTGCAACACCGCTCGTTGTAAATAAATATCCTGCAAATCTTCGTCGCTGAGCGAAGGCGTATCGCGGGGGTTTTCCAGGTTAAAAGAAAGACCCGCGAAATTATCAAAGATATTCACCAGCGCGCCGACCACGGTCCGTTCGGTTTCGCCGGTAAAAGGGCCGGTCCGCTGGAGCCTTTCGGAAAGCAGGCGGTAATACATTTTGGCCGGGATAAGTTCACCTTCGATGATCCGCCCACCTATCAGTAAAGTGCAGTTAATTTCAAGTTCCATCAGGGGCAAGCGGTTAATCAGATTTATCAAAAATTCAAGTTCGCGCATTTTTGCCAGGTACACCCATAAAAATTAACGTTTGTCTTATAATGGTTTCTAAAATTGCTCTTTTATTATAGCTTACAAACCAGATTAATTTGAGAAAAGAAGAATTAAAAAGCCAGGTGAAATCCTGGTTATAAAAAGTAAAAACCCCGATGACCTTGCGGCCGACGGGGTCTTTTTCAAGTGAGCTTTACGGAGCTTCCCGAGAAAATCAATGGAACTTACATTCCGCGATTATTTTTCGGAAAGACCCTTAAGTGTCCACCTGATATCTCATTAAGAGAACTTGCCGTTTTACGTTTGGATACATTGCTGTTTCCTCCCTTCCTTCGGCTAAATCTTAGCTGAGGCATTCAAGATTTGCATCCTGAACACGCCTAAATATTAGCATATCTTCCTGATTTAGTCAACCCATTTTTGCCCAAAATCACCTAAATTTAATAAATACTTAATGTCGCGCTAAATGTTTACAAACATTTTTTCAAAAGTTAAAACCCAACAAGTTCCAGTAAAGCAAAAAGACCACGAATACCAGGGCGGTCATGGTTAGTAAGGTGTAATAAAGGCGCATCCAGATTGACCAGTAGCGCTTTCGCCAGGACAGGGCGCTACCGGCAACCAGGAGCGGGGTTATGAGGGTTGTAAAGATGGGCAGGCAAAGGAGAGGCAGCATTATTAGCGGCAACCCGTAAATAAAATCGTCCCGGTAAATCACAATTGTAATTCCCAGCCCGCTCAGGAAAGACAGCGTTACAATACAATAAATAAGGGATATCCGCCGGAAAAACTGAGGCGCTTTTGCCACCGGCGACTTAAAATCTCCGGCGTTCCGGCTGCTTTTTGGTAAATATGTGGCCGCCCAGGTGAGAGGTCCAACTGTAAAAATTAAAGCCATAACCCCGGCCAGCAAAATCTGGAAAAAGCTCTGCTCGTACCAGTCCAGTTTTTGCCAGTCGTTAAGCCCTACGAACATGTGCATGACGTTTCCCTGGCTGTCCTGCTCAAAATAAAGATGCTGGCTGCTGAAGTCGTTACCGTCCAAAAGCTTGAAGAGTTGCGGTGCGGTCTCGGCCCAGTGGCTGGAGCGATAGAACGGGCTGTCGGTCGGTATTGTGAGAGTGCCGTCCGATTCGGCCACGACTTTACCCTGCAAGCTTAGCGAGAGAACTTTTTCAAGGGTCGTTTGGTTATAGCGGCTGGAACGATAAACCCCGGCGAATTTCGCCACGGCGCTTTGCCGGGTGGCGATACTGGGCGGATTTTCGACCGGCGAAGTGGCCGGGTAAAAGCGGTCTATAAATTCCTGGACCAATTCTTCACGCGGCAGATTGATGTCCCGGTTGTAGGAGACAAAAAAGCCTACCTTTTTATCGGGAATGAGCATTAGCAGGCTGGTATACCCCGGCCAGTTACCTTCGTGGTAAAGGGTCCGCAGGCCGTTCTGGTAATACTCGTTAAAGCCGTAAGTGATGCCGTTCAGGGCCGGGTTGTGCCCGTACTGGCGGGCTTGCATCTGCTGGACAGTGGCAGGTTGCAAGATTTGCTTTCCACCGTAGCTTCCTCCTTGCAGTTGGGCCAGCATAAAATGAGCAATATCCTCGGCGGAAGAATTCAGGCTACCGGCCGGGTAAATTTGCTGGTAATCGTAGGGAAGAGGCTGCAAGCTGTTAAAAGTGTACTGGTAGCCGGTGGCGCGCAAAGTATCCAGTTCAGGAGTGAGGATAAAGCTGCTATAATGCATGTCCAGTGGTCGCAAGATGTTTTCCTGGACGTACTGCTCAAACGCCTCTCCGGATATAAGCTCGACAAGGTAACCGGCCAGGGCGTAACCGTGATTTGAATAGGCGTAACTGTCCTGTCCGCCGGGCGGTTCCACCAGTTCGGGAAGACGCTGTTTCAAATATTCTCCCAGCGGTAGCTGGTCGGCTTTGTTAAGGGTCGTAATGCCGATTTCACGGTCCTCGAACCCGGCGGTATGGGTCAGCAAGTCAGCAATTGTGACGGGGCGGCCAAAGTTTTCGCTTAATTTGAAACCGGCCAGGTAGCGATTTACCGGGTCATCCAGCCGCAGTTTACCCTGTTCGGCCAGTTGCATGATGGCGGTAGCGACAAACAGCTTGGAAACCGAACCGACCCTAAAAATGGTTTTGGTCGGGGAAACCGGGACATTTTTAGCGGTAGTGGTAAAGCCGTAGCCTTTGCTAAAAAAAAGCTGCCCTTCTTTAACAATGGAGAAGGTCGCCCCGGTAATGTGGTAACGCGGCATCTCGTCGGCGAAAAAGTTGTCCAGGTAAGTTTCAAGTCCGGCTTTATCACTGAGGTCGGGCGGAGTTTCTTGTTTTGAGGGCGCGTGGGAGGTGGCAGGAAAAGATTTAGCCGGGATAATGGCAGCCGCAGCCGAACTGCTCAAACCCAGGAGGCAGGGCCAGATTAGAAAAAATAATATGACTAAGGACCGGGCGCTGTTCCGGGGGCGATTCCCCATCTCGCATTCCTTATTGCTTTATCAGGCTCCTACAACCGTCAATATTCTAATGGCACAAAATCTAACTTATGGAGGGAATTGTGTCAAATCTCATAAAACCCTTATATTCAGGACTTTATTCCCAGTCTAAATAAGGTAAATGCTGTTTTACTTATAAAGGATTCAAGGTATAATGCGGTTATTACCATATAGAAGCCCATATAGAAGCCCTGGAAATATTATTTTATAGTTTGCCGAAAATAGGAGTGGCCTAATGCCTGGACCTCACCCGTTACCCCTTTCGTTGATAATTACCATGTTTAACATGCCTAACCTGCCCGGCTCCAATTTACCAAACTTAAATATTAATACTCCTAACATGCCCTCGGTCCAGGGTCCAACTTTTAACGCTCCTACTTTTCAGGCACCGTCTGTAAGCAGTAGCGGCATCCAGGGGCCGTACATTCAAGGGCCACAGGTCCAGGGGCCATACTATAGCGGGCCGAATATGCCGGGCCAATCTTCCTCCGGGCGGGTCTCGGGGTCGGAAGGTAAATATGCCGGATTATGGCTGGGCATCCTGATTTTCGTCTGGGTCCTGGCCTTTCTTTCCTTGATTATGCTGGTATTATTTTTGAGCGGGGCCAATCTTAACCCATTTAATTACCAGCGTTACAAAGCCCAGGACGCGCTAACAGCTTTCACCACGAGCGGCCTTGAAATTTCCCGGCCTACCGCCTATGGTTCAACGGGCGGTTTTGGCACCCAGACGGTGCCATTCACTTATTTTGACGGTTTTAATTTTACGGTCCCTTCGTCCGGCCCGACTGCCGGTGGCGGCATTACCAGCTTTAGTTCCAACGCAGAGATGGATAAAGCCAAGTTATTTCTCTCCGACCAGGCCAAAAATGGGGCCATACCCTACCGGGTTTACACCAAAGACAATATTTTGATTTACCTTAACGTGTCGTCCGAGGTGAAAGCCAAACAATACGAGGCGGCCTTGCAAAATATAAAGTGACCTTAAATCTCAGTATTTACGGCCACACCTTTTGCCCGGGTGTGGCTTTTATTTCAAGAGGTTTTTATTTTTATTAACCCCAGGAGTTACGCGACTTTCCATTTTTACGACGAACTGCACTATTTTCTGCCTTCCCACCACCTGTGGTGGCTACCACACGGATCCGGGTTATAATGAAGGCCTTACTTCCTAAAGAAATTAACAAAGAAGGCCAAATTATAGTGAAAGCACTAATTTAATCACTCAGAAATCTTTTCAAGAAGGATATACAGTTTCCTCAGGATAAATTCATTAAATGGACTGCACCAGCTAAATCTTCCCAGATTAAAGGCACTATTCTGGACTTAACCAGGACCAAGACAGAATTGATTGCCGAAAGTGCCCTGTTGCGACAACAACTCTTGGCGCTAAGCAGGCAAGTTAAACAACCTCATTTCAAACCTCTCGACCGATTCCTTATGGTCGTATTAGCCAGTTGGTTTATCTCCTGGAGGAAGGTTTTGCTCATTGTAAAGCAACCAGCCCTTTTTAAATGGCGGATGGAAAATCCAGGCCACAATTCTCTCCTTTGGCAAAAGACAACGGGCCACATGTTTTTGGAATCGGTGTGGTAACTGGAACAACTGGTTTTCGGCCTGGCT